>NZ_CP096658.1:917091-1222788 GCF_023238445.1 Halorussus gelatinilyticus
CCAGTTGGTTCTCGCCGAACTCGGCGGTCTCGTCGAGGAGCGTCTTCGCCTCCGCGGTCGTGAGTTCGTCGGGGTGACGGTCGGGTTGGGCGTCGGCCCGGCAGTGTTCGCAGGTCAGGTCGCAGGCCTGCGTCAACTCCCAGATGAGGACGAACGGTCGCTCGTCCGTGTCCACGCGTCGCGGCGGTCCGCCCGAGCGGTCCGGTTTCGCCGCGCCGTCGGGCCTGCCGGCGCTGTCGGACTCGACGGAGGGAGGCGGGCCGCCCGAACGATTCGGTGGTCTCGGCATGGAACTACTCACTCCACGACGATTGCGCCCTTCATGCCCATCGCCTTGTGGGGCGTGCAGTAGTACTTGTGCTTGCCCGCGCTGTCGAACGTCTGGCTGAAGGTGAAGCCCTCCTTTTGGGTCTGCTTGCTCTCGAAGGAGCCGTCGTCCGCGACGACGTTGTGCACGCTGCCCTTCCCGGTCCACTTCCAGACGACTTTCGTCCCCTTCGAGACCTCGACCGCGGCCGGGCCGAACGCGAAGTTGCCGCCGTTGCCCTTCGCGCCGACCTTCACCGTCACCTCGCTACTGCCGGTCTTATCGACCACGCCGTCGAAGTTCGAGGTGTTGTCGAACCAGCCGTCGAAGCTCACCGAGTCGCTTCCGGAACTACCGCCCGAGTCGCCGGACCCGTCTCCGGAGCTACCGCCGCTGTCTCCGGAGCTACCGCCGCTGTCCCCGGAGCTACCGCCGCCGTCTCCGGAACCGCCGCTCGAACAGCCCGCGATAGTCGCCGTCGCCGCGCCCGCAGCCATCGTCTTCAGCATCGTTCGTCGGTCGAGAGTATCTCGGGTCATCTTCACTTGCGGCTTCGAGGGCTACATAAATGGGGGTAGCCCCGATTCCCACGGGCTGAAAACGGCCGGCGAACGTGTTCGGGACCACGGCTACCCGGCGTTCGGCCGTACTCCCGGACATGCCCAGTATCCCGCGGCCCTTCGCCAGCGACGACGCCGACGACGAGACCTTCGACGAGTACGACGAGTTCCGCCCCGACCACCTGCCGGTCCCCGGTCCGTTCCTGCAAGGCGCGGACGTGCTGACCGGCGCGGACCACTGCGCGTTCCACCGACTCACGCGCGACATCTTCGAGGAGCGCGGTGTCTACGACGCCACCTTCGGCTACAACCTCGCGCGACTCAACCTCGATTCGCGCCACCCCGACGCCGGCTGGCGGTACGCTCGCGTCGAGGCGGACCGCGAGGGAGGGGACGGCGAGGAAGGGGGCGACGAAGGAGACGCCGACGTGCTGCTCGCGGAGTTCACGCCGACCACGAAGTTTTGCCCCCAGAGCGAGAGCCTGACTATCGGAGCGTTCCGGGCGTGGAACGGCCTGAGCGACCGCCACGACTACGAGCGCGTCTCGGTGGGTCTCGCGCCGATGCACCACGAGAGTACGGACATCAACGAGAAACTGCGGAGCCTGGAAGGGCGACTCGACGACGGCGAGAGTGTAGCGGATTCCGAAGACACTCCACGAACCGGGGGAAGAAATCGAGGGCGTTCCGACGACGCGGACGACTCGTCGCTCCCGTTCTGAGTCGCCCGGCTCGGTCGTCGCGCCGGCCTTCGGTAGCGTTTTGGGCGCGGTGGCCCATTGCTCGGGTATGGCAGATTATCCGACGATAAGCGAGCAGGTCGAGGACGTCGAGGCCGCTCGCACCGAGGGCCATCGCAAGATGGACTGGGCGCGCGAACACATGCCGATTCTGACCGCGATGCAGGAAGACTTCGACGCGAACCAGCCCTTCGAAGGCCAGCGCATCGGGATGGCGATGCACGTCGAGGCCAAGACCGCCGTGCTGGTCGAGACCCTCGCCGAGGGCGGCGCGGAGGTCGCCATCACCGGCTGTAACCCGCTCTCGACCCACGACGACGTGAGTGCCGCGCTCGACGAACACCCCAACATCACCTCCTACGCCAAGCGCGAGGTGGACGACGAGGAGTACTACGCCGCCATCGAAGCCGTCATCTCCCACGAACCCACGATTACGGTGGACGACGGCATGGACCTCGTGGCGGCAATTCACGAGGACTACCCCGAACTCATCGACTCCATCGTCGGCGGGGCCGAGGAGACCACCACGGGCGTCCACCGACTGCGCGCGATGGACGACGACGGCGCGCTCGACTACCCCGTCTTCGCCGTGAACGACACGCCGATGAAGCGACTGTTCGACAACGTTCACGGCACCGGCGAGTCGTCGCTGGCGAACATCGCCATGACCACGAACCTCTCGTGGGCGGGCAAGAACGTCGTCGTCGCGGGCTACGGCGACTGCGGCCGCGGCGTCGCCAAGAAGGCCTCCGGCCAGAACGCGAACGTCATCGTGACCGAGGTCGAACCCCGGCGCGCGCTCGAAGCCCACATGGAGGGCTACGACGTGATGCCGATGGTCGAGGCCGCCGAAATCGGCGACGTGTTCCTCACCACGACCGGGAACAAGAACGTCGTCACCCGCGACCACTTCGAGAAGATGGACGACGGCGTCCTGCTGGCCAACGCGGGCCACTTCGACGTGGAGGTCAATCTCGACGACCTCTCTGACCTCGCAGTCGCCGAGCGCGAGGCCCGCGACGGCGTCCGCGAGTACGAGATGGAGGACGGCCGCCGTCTGAACGTCCTCGCGGAAGGCCGACTCGTCAACCTCGCGTCGCCCATCGCGCTGGGCCACCCCGTCGAGGTCATGGACCAGAGCTTCGGCGTGCAGGCGGCCGTCGTCCGCGAACTGGTCGAGAACGGCGACCAGTACGACGCCGGCGTCCACGAGGTGCCCGACGAACTCGACAAGGAAATCGCGGAAATCAAACTCGACGCCGAGGGCGTCGAGTACGACGACCTGACCGACGAGCAGGCCGAGTACATGAGCAGTTGGCAGCACGGGACGTAGGCACGCCAGCGCACTACGCTCTTCTCGCGGTTCTTATCTCTCCGCACGCACGCGATTCCCGACAAGCATTTACCACGTCGCTTCCACGCTCCGCGTCGTGCAACGCCGCCAAGTCCTCCAAACGAGCGCGGCGACGCTCGGTGCGGCCGTCGGCCTCACCGGGTGTCTGTCGAGTTCGAGCGACGACCAGCAGACGCGTCGACCGGATACCGAACGACCGAACGACCGGAGCGACCTCGACGAGACCGATGCCGTCGAGACGGCCTCAGACGACCCGGAGACGACCGAGACGCCCGCCGACCCGACCGCACCGCCGCGCGAGTCGGCCGTCTTCGCCGCCGTCGAGGTCAGCGAGGCCCGACTCCTCGTCACCTTCGAGTCGAACCCCGTCGTGGAGTCGCTGGCCGAGAGCGGTGAGACGACCACCGCCGCGGACGCGACCCGGACCGCGACGAACGAGACCGCTACCACGACCACTACCGCGACAGCGAATCGGACGACAACGTCCGGAACCGCCACAGCCTCTGAAACAGCCACCACCACCTCCTCGCTCGGGAGTCTCGGCGACTCGCTCGCCGCGCTCCTCCCGGTCGGCGTCGCGGCCGGGCGACCCGGCAGAGGAGGCGGCGGCCGCGGCGGACGGAGCGGTGGCGGTCGAAACGGCGGGAGCGGAAGCGGCGGCAGTGGGTGGGGCGGTAGCGGTGGCGGCGTTGGAGGTAGCGGCGGTAGCGGAAGGAGCGGGAGCGGACGCAGTGGCGGCTCGAAATCCGGAAGCGGAAGCGGTAGTAGCGGGAGCGGTGGCCGCAAGCCGAGTCCGGGCAAGCGCGGAAGCGGCGAGAGTCCCGCTCGCGGGCGGAACGGCCGACACAAGTGGCACGGCGGGAGCTACGCCGCGTGGCGCGGCCGGCACGGCCACCGCGTCCGGGACGCCGACGCCCGCGTGGTCCAGTGCGGCGTCGGCTACATCGGCGACCCGGACGCCACCGAGGAGGAGCTTCCCGGCGCGGGACCGGTGGAGTGGACCCACCGGTGCGACGGCGACCACGACGAGATGGCCGTCGTGCCGTCCGACCCCGGTTGGTACCGCGTCGGCGCTCGACTCCGGGGGACGGCCGAGGGCCGCGACTTCGGGTGGGAAGCCGTGGACGCGAAGCTCGTAGACGGCGACGACGGTTGGCGAATCGACGCCCAGTGGAAGGTCTCGCCCCGGCTCTGAGGCCGGCGAGCGCGAGGGGACGGCTCGCGGTCGCTAACGCTTTTTCTCCGGAGCGCGTAGTCCGAATCGTGACCCTTCAGTACGACCATCGACCGAGTGAGACGGCGAGGCCCTACCTCGACGCGCTCGCGGACGTCTGCGACCACTACGACGTGGACGCCGAATCGGCGTACGCGACGCTCCCCGACCCCGCCGGACGCGTCCACTACCTGACCGCTGGCGAGGGACCGCCCCTGCTCTTGCTCCACGGTCTCAGCACGACGGCGACCAGTTGGGTCCCGATGTTCGACGCGCTGACCGACCAGTTCACCGTCTACGCGCCCGACCGGCCGGGCCGGGGGCTCTCGACCGCGGTGGACTACCGCGAGACCGGGTTCCGGGAGTTCGGCGTCGAGTACGTCGCGGACTTTCTGGACGCGGTGGGGGTCGAGGAGACCGCCGTGATGGGCAACTCGCTCGGCGGGTTCCAGTCGCTCGCGCTCGCGGTGGACCACCCCGAGCGCGTCGAGCGACTCTGCGCCATCGGCGCGCCCGCCGGTCTCTCGCGCGACATCCCGACCTTCTTCCGGCTGTTCGACCTGCCGGGGGTCGGCCGCTGGCTGTTCGACTACTTCGAGACCGAGACGGTGCCCGAAGCCCGCGCGGAGTTCCAGCGCATCAACGTCGAGGACGACGCCGCGGTTCCCGACGCCTACTTCCGGCCGGGGGTCGTCGGCGAGGACCTGCCCGGCCAGCGCGAGAGCCTCTGGTCGATGCTGGAGACGCTGGGGACGATGCGCGGGATGCGCTCGCAGTTCGACCTCCGGGCGGAGGTTCGGGACCTCGACCTGCCGACTCGGTTCGTCTGGGGGACCGAGGACTACTTCTGGCCGCCCTCGGTCGGTCGCCCGGTCGCGGGCGCGATGGCGAACGCCGACTTCGTGACGCTGCAGGACCACGGCCACATGCCGTGGCTGGAACCCACCGACGACGCGACGGAGGCCGCGGTCGAGTTTCTGGCGGGCGAGGTCGGACCCGAGTAGCTATTCCGCCGATTCCTCGCCGCCGCGCACGACGTGGCCGTACTTCAGCAGGGCGACGAAGACCGACCCGCCGATGACGTTACCGACCGTGGCGAGCGCGAGGAATCCGGCGTACTGCGCGAGCGAGATGTTCGGCGAGACGAGCGCGCCCGCCAGCACCTCGACGTTGCCCGCGATGGAGTGGGGCAGGTGTGCGAGACCGATGCTGGTCGTGACCAGCCAGACGACCGCGAGGCGCGAGATGCTCTCGCGCGCGGCCGTCAACAGCCACGAGAGCAGTCCCATCAGCCACCCCGCGACGACGCCGCCGGCGAGCAGTATCGTCGGCCCGTGTTCCGTGAGGTGTAGCGCGATGTCGGTGAACGCCGACGGCTCGACGATGCCGTAGGCGGGCGCGAAGTACACCATCCCGACGGCGAAGAGGCCGCCGCCGAGGATGTTCCCGCCGTAGACGAGCGCCCAGAGTCGAGCCAGTTGCCCGATACTCGCCCGGCCGTCGAGGACCGGGAGCGCGGCGCGAGTCGTGTGTTCGGTGAACAGCTCCGACCGGCCCCCGATGACGAAGATGAACCCGACAGCGTAGGCGTTGGCGACGACGATTCGGGTCAGGGGGTCGCCCCACGACCCGCCGACGACGGTGAGCAGGACCGCCATCAGCAGGGGACCGAAGCCGATGTCGAGTCCGGCCGAGACGCCCGAGAGGAACAGGCCGTCCGCCGGTCGTTCGAGTTCCTCCAACCCCTCCTGAATCTCCTCGGCCAGAATCTCCTGCTTGGCCTTCTGTCCCTCCCCCGGCGCTTCGGTCCGAATTCGCTGGTCGAGTTCCTCCTTGGCCACGGCAGAGTGAGTCGGCCCGTCGAACAAAAAGCGGTCCGGCCGCGAACCGAGTTGGTGAGTGGCCGGGCCGGACCGGTGTGCGGCCGGACCGCAGCGACCGAGACCGGGCGTTCACTTTCACCGCGCTCCCGAGAGACTTAACACCCGGAAGGAAGCAGTAGCAAATATGGCAGACACGACGGGTCTTCAGGGGGTGGCCGATGTCCAACGCCAAGGGTGACAGGCGCGAGCGGGAACTCGTCAACCGACTCGACGAGGCCGGATTCGCGGTCATGCGCGCGCCAGCCAGCGGGAGCGCGACCGAGCGCGAACTCCCGGACGTGCTGGCGGGCGACGGCGTCGCCTTCTACGCCATCGAGGCCAAATCGAGTTCTGGCGACCCCATCTATCTCACGGGCGAGGAGGTCGAGGCGCTGGTGTACTTCTCGCAGAACTTCGGGGCGAAGCCCAAAATCGGGGTGCGGTTCGACCGCGAGGACTGGTTCTTCTTCCACCCCGCGGACGTTCATCAGACCGACGGCGGTAACTACCGCGTCAAGAAGGAGACCGCGCTCGACGCGGGCGACCCGCTCGACGCGCTCCGCGAGAGCGACGACGCCGACGACGAAGACGACGGCCACGACATCCGCGACGTGCTTCACGCGGTCGAACAAGGCGTCCTCTCGCCGGACGAGGCGGCGTCGATGCTGGAGTAACGCGCCCACCCGTCTTCGGTACTTCTCCCGCACATCGGTCGGTAGAGAAACCCTCCCCACGCACCGGTCAGTATGAAAAATTATATGGATTTTGTGACTATATTCCCTACCGTCGGTGGCGGAGCAGGGTTTCGGTCGAGCGTCGCCCGCGGGCTACGTCACCGACCGTCGCATTGCAACTGGCCACACGTTCCGAACGCCGGAGCATCCAGCGGGAGGCCCGCGGCGGTCCGGAGGCGGGGCACGCCATCGGAGGGCCGGACCGCCGCAGTCGCTCGCTCTTCGGCGTCCTCGGAGGTGGTGCGTACTGCTCTCGATTCCGTTCGGGGCACGCTCGCTTCTCGCTGTCGTCGTCAGACGGTCGCCTCGAAGTCGTCGAGCGCCGACTGGTCCTCGCGCTCGGCGGGGCGAACGTCCTCGCGCCTGCGGGCGAGTCGCCCCCGCGGGAACGAGTAGCGCCGGAGGTGGCGCGGTTGCAGGTCCCCGGAGCCGAGGCCCGCCGGCACCGGGTACATCGCTTCGACCACCACGTCGTCGGGGCGGTACGCCGCGTTGGACGAGTACTCCGCGACGGTGCAGCCGTGGCCGGTAATCTCCACCTCGTCGGCCCGCCGGGACGTCGTCCGGACGACGACCAGCAGGTCGCCGGTCTCGCGGTCCACGACCGTCTCGCCGGGGTCCAGTCCGCACTCCTCGCAGAAGTGCGGGCCGCGGTCGGTCTCGTCCACGAAGCGTTCGTCGCCGCAGTTCCGGCACGTGACCGCCTGCTGGCCGGGCGGCGGGACGCGTCCCTCCGTGACCTCCATCGCCACCCGCCGGAGGTGCTTGCACCTGACGCCCCGGAAGTTGTGGTCCGGGCAGGTGCAGCGTCCGCCGGGCAGGTCCACGGAGTAGGTGTTACCGCTCTGGCTCTCGATTTCGTAGACGCCGCCGCCGAGCGGCGTGACCGCCATGCGCTCCATCCGGGCGCGCTGGGACCTGATGTCGGTCACGCCCTCGACTGGCGGGAGCGATGCGTGCGTTCGTTCGGAAGCTGTTGTGTTTGCCATGGGCTTCCCTCTCTGTGTGCGGCCGGCCGACGACTTCCGAAATCGGCGTCTCGACCCCCAAACCTCGCGTTGTCGGCCGGTTCCGCGTACGAATAGGTAGGTGCTGGACACTCCTAAGTCTTGCATCTACCAACTCGGCTAGACGTGCGGGAGAGCGCGGTAATGGGCCAATAACGAGTAAATTCGATAATATTTAGTGCGAATTAATCGGGGGCCAGCGAGCGCCCAATTCCAGCCGGCAATTTTCAGCGAGCCGACGGCTCGCGCACCAGCGATTCGACCGCGAGCGAGGAGCGGGAGCGCGGCGCGAAGCGCCGCGCGACGCGACGAGCGAGCGGACCAAGGGAGGACCAGAGCGAGCGCAGCGAGCGGCGGGACGACCGCCGTGTTTTTGATCAACCTTTTGCAAGCGAGCAAGGGCGAGCGCCAGCGGCGCTCGCCCGACCGAGCGCTGGAAAAGGTTGTGGTCGTTCCGAAGCCCTTTTGCCGATACCCTCGGAATCGTCGGCCATGGTAGATAAGGAGACGCGCCGCGAGATTCTCGTCGGTGCGGGTTCCGTCGGGGTCTTCATCGCCCTTCTCGTCGGCGTGGGCACGACCTACGGCAACGGCGGGCTCACGCAGACGGGCGCGTTGGCAGTCGTGGGCGTCATCGTCTTGTTCGTGCTGTTGATGACCGGCGTCGGCCTCTGGATGTCGCGGCAGTACTGAATTTCAAATCGAATTTTAGGGTCGCTCTTTTCGGAATCGTTCTTTTCGGATTTCGGCGGCGGGGTCTCGCCTCTTATTTTCGTGGAAGACGAAGTAGCGAGAAGCCGATTCGACGGGACGAGACGAGAAACGGAAAGAGAGAGTGGAACGACGCTAGCTCTCTCCGACTCGAAGGAGTCACCGCAACTGCACTGCAACCGCACCGCGCCGGGTAGTCCGCGGAATATCCGAGAGAAACCGGGCGAGGCATCAGATTCAGACGTTCTCCGCCGTGTCGAGCGCGTCCTCGTAGTAGGCCAGCGGATGGGAAATCGAGTCGCATCGGGCGTCGGTCGTCGGATCCTCGTCGTCGGCGACCGGGCACTCGCCGTAGGCCGCCATCGTCTCGCAGGAGGGCGGCGCGTACTGCGCGCCCGACTCGTCGCCGACCCTGCTCGCTCGGTAGCGGACCGCTTTGGCGCGCGTGTCGCCGTCCACGCCACAGAGCGCCAGTAGTTCGTCGGTGTCGGCGTTGGCGCTGGTCAGGAACGAGACCAGTGCAAATTCGGCGGGGTCGCTCAGGTCCTCGCCGCCCTGCGCTCGCTCGACCAGCGAGGCGACGCAGGGCGGGAAGCAGTCGGGCGCGAGGACGGGGATGTCCCGCGAGATATCGATTTCGGAGAACGTGTCCTGCAACTCGGCCACTTCGTCGGTCAGGCCAGCGCGAATCTCGTCGGGCACGTCGGTCGGCAGGCCCGCGGCGACGCGCTGGCGGACCGCCTCCCGGAGGAGTTCGTGGAGTTCGCGCTCGGAGACCTTCACCGCGCCGTCGGCGAGTTGCCGGGTGGCGAGCGTCCACGATTCGCCGTCGAGGTTCGACGAGAGCGCCAGATAGCGCCCGACCGCGACGCGGTAGCCGTCGCCCGAGGGCGTCTCGCGGACCGCGCCCGCGAGGTCGAACTCAGCGAGGAGCGCGTCGAGCGAGATGGCGGTGTCGGCGGTGGATTTGAGGCCGTCGTCGGGGTTCTCGAAGTCGTCGGTGAACCGCTCGTAGGCGGTGTCGGCCTCCGAACTGGCGTACTTCTCGACCGCGCCGGGCGCGTCCACGAGCGACACGAGGACGCGCGCGACCGGGTACGAGAGCAGTTCCGCGCGCGTACTCCAGCGCCGCTCGCCGTCGGGGCCCGGCCGGACCGTCCCGTCGACGAGCGCGCGGCGCACCCGCTCGACGCCGCGTTCGACCGCGGGGTGGCGCTCGTCGCCCGTCACGACGCCGACGAGACCGATGTCGGCCTCGCGGACGCTCTCGCGGGCCGCCGCGAGGAACGGGTACCGGGCGTGAAGCGGGTCCATACTCGCCCCATTTCGGCCGACCCCGATAAACGCGACGAATCGGATGGGTTGATACGGCCGACGGTCCTCTGTCCCGACATGACCGAGGCGACCGAAACCGCACGGGCGTACTACGACGCCATCGACGCGGGCGACTACGACCGCTTCGCCGACCTGCTCGCGCCCGGCGTGGTCCACGAGCGCCCGGACCGGACCATCGAGGGGCGAGACACGCTGGTGGGGTTCATGCGTGACGACCGGCCGAACGAGGACACGTCCCACGAGGTCCGGACCGTCTTCGCCGCGAGCGACGGGGTGGCGGTCGAGGGTCGCCTGCTGGACGCCGACGGCGCTCCGATGTTCGCGTTCGTAGACAGCTTCGACGTCGAGGACAGGCCGGACGAGAGCGAGGCGGACGCAGGTCGAGACGGTGGGCGTCCGAGCATCGCTCGAATCCGGACCTACACCCGTTGAGTACCGACACCCGGTAGCTACGGATGCCACTCGCTGCCAAAACTTATCCCTCGGCTGTGCCTCTCTAGTTACCATGGGCCTCTTCAGAGACCTCGGCAACAAAGTCGAGAAATTCAAGCAGGCGTCGGAAGCCGCGGCCGACGAGGAAGCGAGCCACGAGTGTAGGGACTGCGGCGAGAAGTTCTTCGCCGACCGCGAGACGTGCCCCGAGTGCGGGAGTTCCGACGTGACGCCGCTGGGCGAGTAACGGCGGTCACGAGTCGGCCCCGTAAGGAAGCAGATGCGTCGCCGGCGCACTCCGGTCGTCGGACGGGACGCGTTCCGGAACCCCAACCGATACGTGTGGCAGTTTCCAATGGCCGCCATGAACTACATCGCGTGGGCGGTCGTCGCGCTGGTCGGCTACTCGGTCTTCACGCCGTTGGCGAGTCTGGCGACGAACCAGATTCCGAGTACCGTCGTCGCGCTGGTCGCCAACAGCATGCTCGCGCTCGGGGCCGCCGGGGTCATCGCCTACCGGGACGAGTCGGTCGTGCCCTACCTCCTCGGCGAGAACGCGGTGTACATGTACGCCGCGGGGGTCTTCCTCACGGTCGGCATCCTCGCGTACTATCAGGCGCTCGGGGCCGGCCCCGTCAGCACGGTCGTCCCCATCTTCGGGATGTTCCTGGTCGGGAGCTCGCTGCTCGGCGTCGTGTTCCTGAACGACCCGCTGACAGCGAAGAAGGCCCTCGGAATCGTGCTGGCGGCCGTCGGGGTCTACCTGACGACGAGTTAATCCTTCTCGCCCGCGCCGAGCGCGCTCTCGCCGACCGGTTCGTGGCCCTCGATGACCTCTTTGCCGCCCATGTAGGGCCGGAGCGCTTCGGGCACGGTGACGGTGCCGTCGTCGTTCTGGTAGTATTCGAGGACGGCGACCATCACGCGAGGCAGGGCCAGTCCCGAGGCGTTGAGCGTGTGGAGGTACTCGGTCGATTCGTGGCGCTCGGGCCGGTAGCGCAGGCCGGCGCGCCGGGCCTGAAAGTCCTCGAAGTTCGAGGCCGTCGAGACTTCGAGCCAGCGCCCGCCCTCGTCGGGACCGTCCTCCATGTCGTCGCCGGGGGCCCAGACTTCGAGGTCGATCTGCTTGGCGGCCTTGAACCCGAGGTCGCCGGTACAGAGCTCTAGGACGCGATAGGGCAGGTCGAGGCGTCGCAGGACCTCCTCGGCCTCGTCCAGTAGTTCGTGGAGACGGTCGTAGCTCTCGTCGGGTTCCACGAAGTTGACCATCTCGACCTTGTTGAACTGGTGGACCCGGACGATTCCCCGCGTCTCGGTGCCGTGTTCGCCCGCCTCGCGCCGGAAATTCGGCGTGTAGGCCTGATGTTTCAGCGGGAGGTCGTCTTTCAGGAGGATGTCGTCGCGGTACATGTTCGTGACCGGTACCTCCGCGGTCGGGCAGAGCCAGAGGTCCTCGTCCTCCAGTTTGTAGGCGTCGTCGGCGAACTTCGGCAGTTGGCCGGTCCCGGTCATCGACTCGCTGTTGATGGGGATGGGCGGGAAGATCTCCTGATAGTCCTGCTCGCGGTGGACGTCCATCATGAACTGCATCAGGGCGTGTTCGAGTTGGCTCCCCTCGCCCTTGAGGAAGTAGTAGCCGCTCCCGGTGGTCTTGGCGGCCCGCGCCTCGTCGATGATGTCCAACTCCTCGCCGAGGTCGTAGTGGGGCGTCACCTCGTCGGGCAGGTCCCGGAGGTCCTCGAAGCCCTCGCGCCGGGTCTCGACGTTGTCGTCCTCGTCGTCGCCCTCGGGGACGCTCTCGTGGGGGACTTGGGGAACGCGCAGGAGCGCGTCTTCGAGTTCCTCCTCTAACTCGGCGGCGCGGTCCTCGACCTCCTCGATTTCGGCCTTGAGTTCCTGCGAGCGTTCGATGGCCTCGTCGGCCTCGTCGTGCTCTCCGGCCTGCTTCAACTCGCCGATTTTGTCGCTGACCTCGTTGCGCTCGTGGCGCAGGTCGTCGCCGCGCGCCTTCAGGTCGCGCCACTCCTCGTCTTTCTCCAGAATCGCGTCGAGGTCCACGTCGGCCCCGCGCTGGCGGAGTCCCTCGCGGACCTCCTCCGGATTGTCGCGGATGTAGTTCCGGTCTAGCATTCCTACTCTCTCAATTCTGCTCCCGGCAAAAAACCGTATCGTTCGTGGGGCAGGGGTTCACAGGGGAGTGATTCGGAGACGGCGTACGACCTTTCCGCGGGCGAACACCTTTTACCCCACCGAGACCACTCACAAACCATGACCAGAGGCGACCTCCGAGAAGTCACGGTCGGCGACTGTTCGGACCTCTACTACGTCGATACCGGGATGTACGACACCGACGAGTACGGCGCGGTCTACATCTACGACTCGGCCCGGCCCGCCATCGTGGACACGGGCATCGGGACTCACCACGAGGTCGTCCTCGACGCGCTGGACGAGTTGGACATCGACCGCGAGGACGTGGCGGTCATCGCGCCGACGCACGTCCACCTCGACCACGCGGGCGGTGCCGGCTACCTCGCGGAGGCCTGCCCCAACGCCGAGGTGATGATTCACGAAATCGGTGCCTCGCACCTCGTGGACCCCTCCCGACTGGTGGAGGGCACGAAGGCGGCGGTCGGCGACCAGTGGGAGTTCTACGTCGAACCCAAGCCCGTCCCCGAGGACCGCGTTGTCGAACTCAACGGCGGCGACACCATCGAACTCGGCGACCACCGCCTCGACGTGTACCACGCGCCGGGCCACGCGCCCCACCAAGTCCTCTTTCACGACCGCGACGACGACGCGGTGTTCACCGCCGACGCCGCCGGCATCTGGGTGCCTTCGGTCGAGGAGATTCGCCAGACGTCGCCGCCCTCGAACTTCGACCTCGACCAGTGCCTCGCCGACCTCGAAACCATCCGGGACCTCGACCCCGAGACCCTGCTCTACCCGCACTTCGGCCCGCGAGAGTACGAGCAGGGCGTGATGGACGAGTACGCCGACGTGCTTCGGGAGTGGGTCGAGACGGTCGAAGCGAAGTACGACGAGTTGGGCGACGCCGACGCGGTGGAGGACTACTTCGCGGAGCGCGCCGACTTGGTGGACGTGTGGGGCGAGCGCAAGGCCAGCGAGGAGGCCCGCCTGAACGTCCGCGGCGTCGTGACCTATCTCGACCGTCGTGAGGAGTGAGTAGTCTCCAATCGTCGTCGGGCGACTGCCGGTTCGCAGCACCAGCTATTCGGCGGGAGTAACTCGGAAATCTGCTGCCAGACGGGGGTCGGTTTCGAGGAGGACGAACCGATGCCGACCGGGTCGGAGTTCCCCGAGGAGGTCCCCGGTCTGGGTCTCTAACTTCTCTTTGGACATCGTAGCGGTCTCGATGCGGGACTCTCCGGGCGGTAGTTCGAGCGCACACATCTGGTAGTGACTCCGCGGCGTGTCCGTAACGCCTCGCCACTCACCGTCCGAATACGTCTGAACGATCCACGCGTTGTCGCATCCGAGGACGACCGTCGAATCGCCGGTGTTGGTGACCTCGAACCGTACCGTCTCTCCGAGACTGACGCTGTCCCGAAGCGTCTCCAGTCGGAGGTCCTCGTGTTCGTAGACGACGGGTGTGCGCTGGTTTTCCGAACCCTCCGAGCCGTTTTCGGACCGCTTCAGCACGATACCGCCGGAGAACGCGGCGGCACCGACACCGATAGAGCCGAGATACGTTCGACGTTTCACGTCGCGTCGTTGCGTATCGAACGGATAAATATCATCGCAAAGGTGAAACGTACGTTTCACCGACTCGCGCGTTTCGGACCGCTTCGTCTGCGAATCGGACGCGTACCCGGTCGTCACCCGTCGAAATCCGACTCCGGCGGGTCTCTCGACCTCGAAGATAGAAGAATCTAGCCGAGTGTCACGCCGACGGTCAGTTTTCGGACGCGAGGAACGGCTGGATGGCTTTCATGATCTCCTCGGGCGGTTTCGCCTCGTCGAACGCTCGCGGGAACGGCGACTTCCCGGTCAGTCCGTTGAGATACGCCGAGTGGCGGCCTTCGACCGTAGCGATGGTCGCCGCCGCGGTCAGCAGTTGGTCGCTCCCGCTCAGCAGGTTTATCGCACCGTCGTAGGCCGAGACGCCGGTTGTCTCGAGCGTCTGGGCCGTTTCGATGAACCCCTCGGGGCTTTCGAGCGAGAACTGGAACTCGAGTTCGTCCTCGCCGATGGGGTCGCCGCCGAGGTCGTTTATCGTCTTCACGAGCGTCTCGACGTGGGCCTTCTCGTGGTCCCGAATCGTCGCGAGTTGCTCTTGGATGGACGATTGGACCTTCTCCCCGAACTGCTGGCCGATCTCCGAGTCCTCGATTTCCGACTCGCTGAACTTCTGTAGCCCCTCCACGTAGAACGTCGCCTCGAGTCGTTCGAGCGTGAGCGCGTAGTTGAGCGTATCGACGTACTTCTGGCTGCCCTCGCCCTCCGTCGTGGTTTCGTCGTCGGCCGCCACGGCGCTGCCGGTGCCCGCCGAAAGTCCGAGACCGACCGCCGACGCGGTCGCTCCCTTCTTCAGGAAGCCTCGCCGGGACTCGAAGGCGCTTCCGAGGTCGTTGGTCAGCGATTCGATTCGCTCGTTTCCGCCGTAGTCGTGTTCGTCTGTCATGAATTGAACGCTCCGTTTCCGCGTGCCGTCTCTCGGCGGCATCCGCCTCGCTGCGTCCGTAGGTGCGGCTATACGTACAAAAGGGCCATCGCACGTTTCAGCCGTCACGAAGCGGTTTCTCGCGATAAGCCAGAGATAGGGCACCGTCGTCCTGCGAATCGGGGGCTCGCCGCCGCCGAAACGCCGCGCCGCTCGGAACAGTCGGTCGGCGCGCGGAACGACCCGCGAACGCGCCGTTACGGTCGAGAAATCAGGAAGTGGCTGCCGGTACCGGCCGGACTCGGGTTCGGGTCGTGGCGACCATCAGCGGTTTAGGGGTCCGCGTCGCACGACTGTCTGATTCTGATGGGAGCGAACCTCACCGAACCAGTCCGAATCGGTATCGTCGGCGCGGGCAATCGCGGCCGGAACCACGCGGCGCGCTACGAGACGATTCCCGGCACGGAAGTCGTCGCCGTCGCGGACGTGGACGAACCCAAAGCGCAGGCGCTCGCCGAGCGGTACGGCGCGGAGAGCTACCCGGCCCACGCCGCGATGCTCGCCGAGTCGGACCTCGACGCGGTGAACGTCTGCGTCCACGCGACCCTGCACGCCGACATCGCGGTGGACGCCCTCGAAGCGGGCGCGGCCGTCTTCTGCGAGAAGCCGATGGCCGACGACTACGCCGCGGCCCGGCGGATGGCCGACGCCGCCGACCGGACCGGCAACGCGCTCGCGGTCCAGAACCAGTTGCTCTACACGAAGGAGACGCTGGCCGCGAAGTCGCTGGCCGACGCCGGGGCGCTCGGTGAAGTGTACCACGGCACCGCGGCCCGGTCGCCGGGGCTGGCGTTCTCTGGCGAGGGCCACCCCGAGGCGGTTCCGCTCGGAGCGCGCCGCCGCGGGACGCCCTACGTGGACGGTTACGGGTCGCCGGCGTTCCTCGACGAGTCGGCGGCGGGCGGCGGCGTCGTCCTCGACCTTGGGAGCTACACCGTCGGGCAACTGCTCTACCTGATGGGGTCGGCGAAGCGGTCGGCGGGCGATACGGCGGGCGACGCGTCGCCCGCCGACCGCTCGTCCGCCCTCGAAATTCCCGAAGTCGAGCGCGTCCGGGCCGAGACGTTCCGGACCGTGCCCGACCGGTTCGAGCGAACGGCCGACGCCGACCGCGGCGAGCAGG
Organism: Halorussus gelatinilyticus; assembly: GCF_023238445.1. Lineage (GTDB taxonomy): Archaea > Halobacteriota > Halobacteria > Halobacteriales > Haladaptataceae > Halorussus > Halorussus gelatinilyticus. The sequence continues at coordinate 933,151 of NZ_CP096658.1, forward strand.
CCAGCGAGTACCGGCGCCGCATCGACGAGACCGGGTACGACGTGGAGGACGTGGCCGTCGCCTTCGTCACCTTGGCGGACGGGTCGGTCCTCTCGGTCCGGACGAGTTGGTCGCGCTACATGGAGGGCGAGTCGAGCGCCCTCGTCGGCACCCGCGGCGGCGTCCGCTTGGACCCCTTCGAGTACTACGCGACGGTCGGCGACGTGGAGATGCGCGCCAGCGCCGACCTCGAAGAGTACCTGTTCCGCCGTCAGTACCTCCGGGGCGAGCGGGGCGAAGCGGCCTACGACGCCGGGTTGTGGGCCGACCCGCTCTACCACTGGGTCGCGGACCTGCTGGGCCACCGCGAGGCCCCGCCGACCGCCGACCTCGCGCTGGAGTCGATGGCCGTCACCGACGGCATCTACCGCTCGGCGGACCTCGGCCGGGAGGTGACGCGGGAGGAAATCGTGGCTCCCGGCGACGCCGAGGACTGAGGCCTGATAAACGCGATTCAACGCCCCGGAAGTTCGGGAGTACCTTAATGTCACGGGGTTCTGATTGAATGGTATGGAGTGGCGTGATGCCGAACGGGAGTACGACGACGAAGTGGTCGGCCGGTCCACGATGTCGCGGCTGTTCGAGGAGAGCGCGGCCCGACACGAGAACCGTCCGGCACAGCAGTACAAGGGCGGGGTGTACGACCGAACGCTCGTCGGGTCGGCCGTCACCGCGGCCGCCGACGGGGAGTTTCGGTCGCTCTCGTACGCAGAGATGCGCGACATCGTCCGGTCGCTCTCGGCCGGGTTCCGCGAGTTGGGCGTCGAAGCGGACGACCGCGTGGGCATCTTCGCCGACACGCGGATGGAGTGGGCGCAGGCGGACTTCGGCCTGCTGGCGGCCGGCGCGGTCGTGACGACGGTCTACCGCGGGTCGTCGCCGAGTCAGGTCGAGTACCTGCTGGGCGACCCGGACGCCGACGGCGTGGTCGTGGAGAACGCCGAACTGCTCGACAGGGTCGTCCGAGTGCAGGACTCGCTGGACCTCGACTTCGCGGTCGTGATGGACGAACTCGGCTCCGACGGCGAGGCCACCGCCGACGACGCCGACTTCGAGGTCCACACGCTCGGCGACCTCTACGAGCGCGGGAGCGAGGCGTTCGACTCGGAGGAGTACGAGTCGTGGCTCGATTCGCGGGACCCCGAGGACCTCGCCACGCTCATCTACACCTCCGGCACGACGGGCCAACCGAAGGGCGTCGAACTCACCCACTGGAACTTCCGGTCGAACGTCAACCAGTGTTACCGGCGCTTCGGTCCCCGACCCGACAAGGGCGACCTGCCGGTCATCGACGAGAACGCCAGCACGGTCTCGTTCCTGCCGCTCGCGCACGTCCTCGAACGACTCGCGGGCCACTTCCTGATGTTCGCGGCGGGCGCGACGGTGGCCTACGCCGAGGACCCCGAGACCCTACAGGAGGACTTCCAGAAGGTCGAACCGACCACCGGCACCAGCGTCCCGCGCGTCTACGAACGCATGTACGACGCCATCCGCGAGCAGGCCGAGTCCTCGCCGGTCTCCGAGCGCCTCTTCGAGTGGGCCACCGAGGTCGGCCGCGAGTACTTCGAGACCGAGAGTCCGGGGATGGCGCTCCGGGCCAAGCGCGCCGTCGCGGACAAACTCGTCTTCCGGAAGGTCCGGAACGGACTCGGCGGGAACATCGACTTCCTCATCAGCGGCGGCGGGAGCCTCTCGCCCGAACTCTGTGCGCTGTATCACGGGATGGGGCTGCCGATTCTGGAGGGGTACGGCCTGACCGAGACCGCGCCCGTCGTCGCGGTCAACCCGCCCGAAGAGCCGAAGGCCGGCACCATCGGGACACCCGTGGTGGACGAGGAGGTGCGAGTCGATAGCTCGGTCGTCGGCGAGGACACCTTCGAGGACTCGGACGGCGAGGTCGGGGAGTTGCTCGTCCGGGGACCGAACGTCACCGACGGCTACTGGGAGATGCCCGACGCGACCGACCGGGCGTTCGTCGGCGACGACGAACTCGACGGGAGCGGCGACGGCGACGCGGCGGACGGCGACGCCGGTTCTGCGCAGAGTCGCGGCGACGGCGGCGACTCGGGTGGACGGTGGTTCCGAACCGGCGACATCGTGGAACTGCGACCCGACGACTACATCGAGTTCCGCGAGCGCGCCAAGGAACTGCTGGTCCTCTCGACCGGGAAGAACGTCGCGCCCGGTCCCATCGAGGACGCCTTCGCGGCCAGCGACGTCGTGGAGCAGGTGGTCGTCGTCGGCGACGGCCACAAGTTCGTCTCCGCCCTCGTCGTTCCGAACTTCGAGGGCGTTCGGAAGCGCGCCGAGAGCGAGGGCATCGCGTTGCCCGACGACGACCGGGAACTCACCCGCCACGAGACGGTCCGCGAGTGGATGGACGAGGAGGTGGACGCGGTCAACGAACGCTTCGAGTCACACGAGCAGATAAAGCAGTTCCGCGTGGTCGGCGAGGAGTTCACCGAGGACAACGACCTACTGACGCCGACGATGAAGAAGAAGCGCCGCAACATCTTGGAGCGGTTCGCCGACGAGATAGACGCCATCTACGGGCGCGAGTACGAGGAAGCCTGACGGCGCGAGCGCGGCGGTCCCCTCTCCATCGTTCGCGCTTCCGTCTCAAGAGCTTTCGGCTCGGAAGAAAGCAGCGTCCGGATGCTCGCCGTCCTCGTCTCTCGCCAGCGTCTCCTCCACGAGTCGGTCGATTTCGGCCTGTATCGACTCCAGTTCGGGAATCGTCTGCCGGTTGTAGGCGCGCTTGGAGGTGTCGGTGTGTTCGGGCACGATTTCGTGAGCCTCCTTCGAGAGGTCGGCGAGTCGTCGCTGGGTCGCCGTGGCGCGCCACTCGGGGAGCGCGAGGTTCGAGACGACCGACTTCGAGAGGCTGGCCTTCCCCTCGGAAGCGACGTGTCTCAGCGACCGCTGGTACGGCGCGGAGTTGAGCAGGGCACAGAGGAAGTGGGCCTCCGCCTCGCTGTCCGTGCCGACGAACATGAAGTGGTCGCCGGGCACGACCGGTTTCTCGCCCACGTCCTCGTCCTCGACGGTCGAGACGACCGCGAAGTGGGGTTTGAATCCGAGCCGGCACCACGCGACCTTGTACTCGCTCCACGTGTAGTCGCCGAGTCCGAAGACGTTGTAGAACGGTCCCTTGTCGAGCCACGACGACGACCGGGATTCGAGGCTCTCTCGGTGCGATTCGAGGTAGTCGTAGGTCTTCGGGTACTGGTCGCGCAGTTCCGCCTCGTTGTCCTCGTTGGCCTTCCGGAGGGGCACGAGGCGCAACTCGTGCCCGAACAGGCCGTACTTGACGACGTGGCGCGACTTGACGTAGGGGTAGACGAACTCGTCTTCGAGGTCGGCCAACCGCTCGCGGTCGATGGAGAAGACGGCTTGGGCGTCGTCCTTGACGCCGTGGCGAATTCGGTGGGCGCATTCGCCCAGCGCGGCGCGCTCGGCGTCGGCCCGGACCCACGCCGAGGTCGCGTCCCCCTCGTCCACCGGGACGAGCGCGGTCGCCTCGCGGTCGAGGCTCCGGGCCATCGCGTCGGCCGACGAGAAGTCGGGAGAGCGCTCGCTCCCCTCGGGTTCCGTCCACGCGGTCGTCTCGACGGGGAACTCGGGGTCGGCGTCGGCCCGGAGCGCGTAGACGGCGGCGTTCGCACCGACCTGCTCGCCGAAGGGCCGGAGTCGGTCGAAGTCGTGGACTCGGGAGAGCGCGAGCGGTCGGTCGCCGACGCGGAGCGTCCGGAGGAGCTTCCCCGCGGGTCCCTTCGAGACGGCGCGCTTGAGGACGAAGCTCGCGCCGCCTCCGTCGTTCAGGTAGCGGTCGATGCAGACCCAGACGAAGGGCAGCGACACGTCGTCGTTGGCGAACCCGAGGCGGGACGCCGCGCCCTCGTGGGGGAGCAGGTCGGGCGCGTCGGGGTCGTCGTCCAACTCGCGCCAGCGGGCCTTCACCCGTTCGGGGAGGCGACTCCACGGAATCCACGGAGGGTTCCCGACGAGGTAGTCGGCGGCGGGGTCGAAGGCCTCGCCGTCGAGCGAGAGGTCGTCCTCGCGGGTCAGGCCGAGCGCGTCGGTCAGGAAGACCGGGAGTTCGATTTCTCGGGGCGCGTCCTCGCCGTCGGCCGCTTCGAGGACCGGCAACAGCGAGAGCAGGTAGTGCAACTTCGTGCTGGTGACCGCGACGGGGTTCAGGTCGATACCGACGACGGTGGACGTAACGTTCGCCAGAATCTCCTCGGGAGAGCGGTCGTCCATCGCCGCGATTTTGCGCTCGATGCAGACCGAGGGGAAGACGCCGGACCCGCAACCGGGGTCGAGGAACGTCGCGCCCTCGTAGTCGTCCACGTCGAGGGCGTCCACCGCGAGTTCGGCGACCCCTCGCGGCGTGTGGTACTCCCCGAGCGCGAGGCGCAACTCGCGGGAGACGACGCTCTCGTAGAGCGTCCGCAGGAAGTCGGCGTCGGCTACCCGGAGGTCGGCCGCGGTGAGCGCGTCCGCAATCGGGTCGGCGACGGTCTCGCTCCGTCGCTCGCGCTCGTCGGCGATGCGTGCATCGCCGGCGAGCGCGTCGATTTCCTCGACCACGCGGTCGTGCAACGCCCGAAAGCCGAACGACAGCGCGTCGGTGTTCGCCCGCGGTTCCCGGTTGGCGAGTCGGAAGTCGAACTCGCGCTCGGCGGCGGCGACGACGCGGTCCACCACGAAGTCGTAGTACAGCGAGTCCACGAACAACTCGTCCTCGGGTCGCTCGCTCGCGGCGTCCGGCCGGTCGCGCTCCACGTCCGCGAGGGCGTCGCCGTGGCTGGTCACGAAGAACTCCGCCCACTCCGACCGGGCGGCCCGAAACCGCTCGTCGGTCGCCAGCAGGTCCAACGCGACGCTTCGGAACGTCTCGTACAGCGCGCTCTCGCGGCCCCACCGCTCGGCGAGTCCGGCGTCGGTCATTGCTGGTCGTGACGATGGAGCGGTCGGGTTATTTAAACATTGGTTCGAACGTCGCTTCGGGAACTCCGACAACCGCCAGTACCGACCGCGACCGACCGGTTTAAACACCCGTCCCCTCTTTACACGAACACGGAGGATTACCAGAGTGGCAGCAGGAAGTGGCGCGAATCTCGTCCCCATCGTCGCCGCAATCATCGGTCTGGGCGTCGTAGCGCAGGTGTTAGCCGACCGCTTTCAGGTGCCCAGCGTGCTGTTTCTCATCCTCGCTGGCATCGTCGTCGGGCCGGAGGGACTTCAGCTCATCACGCCCGAAGCGTTCGGAGGCGCGCTGTCGGCCATCGTCGGTCTCTCGGTGGCCATCATCGTCTTCGAGGGCGCGTTCCACCTCACCGTCGAGAAGTTGCGCGAGGCTCCCTCGGCGACGATTCGGCTCGTGACCGTCGGTGCCGTCATCGCGTTCGTCGGCACCGCGGTCGTGGTCCGGTACGCGCTCGACCAGCCGTGGGACGTGTCGATGCTCGTCGGGTCGCTGCTGGTCGCCACGGGTCCGACGGTCATCACGCCGATTCTGGAGGTCGTGCCGGTCCGGGACCGCGTGGCCATCGCCTTGGAGACCGAGGGCGTCGTCAACGACGTGACCGCGGCGATTCTGGCCGTCGTGACCTTCGAGGTCGTCGTTCTCGAAGACCCGACGGTGAACTCCGTCATCACGGACTTCGCCAGCAGACTCGGTATCGGTATCCTCATCGGCGTCGTCGTCGCCGCCGTCCTCTGGTACCTGCTCAGGTACGTGGACCTCTCGCCGGCCAACGCGCCCCAGAACGCGCGACTCATGACGCTCGCCGGTGCGCTGGTCGCGTTCGGTACCGCGAACACCTTGGCCGCGGAGGCCGGCATCGCGGCGGTCGCCACGGCCGGCATTCTGCTGGGGAACGCCGACCTCCCCTACAAGGAGGACATCGAGGCGTTCAAGGGCGACATCACCCTGCTGGTGCTGTCGTTCGTCTTCATCGCGCTCGCCGCGCTGCTCCAGTTCGACGACCTCCTCGCGCTCGGCGTCGGCGGCATCATCGTCACCGTCGCGGTCGCGCTGCTCATCCGTCCGGTCGGAGTCCTCATCTCGACCACGGGCGACCGCTACACGTTCGGCGAGCGGCTGTTCATGAGCGGGGTCGGTCCGCGGGGCATCATCCCCGCGTCGGTCGCCACCCTGTTCGCGGTGCAACTGCAGAACGCGAACATGACCGAGGCCGCGAACGTGCTCGTCGGGACGGTGTTCCTCGTCATCCTCGCGACGGTCGTGTTCGAGGGCGGCTTCGCCAGACACATCGCGGAATATCTCGAAGTGATACCCATGCGTGTACTCGTAATCGGAGGCGGGAAGGTAGGCCGCGCGCTCGCCGAACGCCTCGAAGACCGCGGCGAAAACGTCGTCATCGTGGAGAAAGAGACGGACATGGTAGAGCTCGCCCGCAACGAGGGCTTCACGGTCCACAAGGGCGACGGGAGCGACACCGAAGTCCTGCGGAAAGCGGGCGCGGGCAACGCGAAAATCGTCGTGGCCGCGACCGGCGACGACGACGTCAACCTGCTGGTCTCGCAACTCGCCGACTCGAAGTTCGACGTCGAGACCATCATCGCGCGGGCCAACAACCCCGACAACGTGGACGCGTTCGAGGACCTCGGGGTCCGCACCATCTCGTCGTCGATGGCGACCGCGTGGGCCATCGACAACGTCATCGAGCGCCCCGCGCTCTCGAACTGGATGACCGAACTCGGGCGCTCGGGCGACGTCCAAGAGATAGAGGTCACGGCCGACGACCTCGTGGGCAAGACCATCGCGGAACTGGACGACGAACTCCCGAACGGCGTCCTCATCGCGCTGGTCGGCCGCGACGGCGAGACCGAGGTTCCCGAGGAGAACTTCACGCTCCAGCACGGCGACCACGTCACCTTCCTCGGCCGGAAGGAGTCGGTCCATCAGGCCATCAACCGCTGTCACCCGCGGGCGTGAGTCGGTCGTCGCTCGGAGGACGGACCCCCACGAGCGATTTTACGGTTACTCTACAACTGTAGGCTGCCGTTAGCAACGAGGTCGTTTCTCGGTCGCCGCTCTTCGGTTCTCCGTCGCCTATCTTCCGTTCTCCGTCGGCCGCCGCGCGCGCGCGGCGTCGCCGCGAGCGCGGCGGCCAGCGGTCCTGCGCAGTCGGCGGCGGTCCTGCACGGTCGGCGGCGGTCCTGCACGGTCGGCGGCGGTCCTGCACGGTCGGCGGCGGTCCCGTACCGTCAGCGGTCCTGCGCGGCCGTCGTCGTCTCGTCGGTATCGACGGTCGTGGTCTCGCCGCCTGCCTGGGTCGCGGTCTCCGCCGCTCCTTGCGTCGTCTCGCCGTCCGCCTGCGTGGTCTGTCCGGCGTCGCCCTGTCCGGGCGGCACCAACTTCAGCACCGCGCCGGTGTCGCCCTCCGGGACGCCGCGCTTGTTCACGAGGACGTAGATTTCGCCGTCCGCGCCCCGACCGAACATGCGGACGAACCAGTCGAACCCGCCGGTGATCTGGAGTTCGCGCATCTCCCAGAGTTCGTCGCGCGGGACGACCTGCGGGCCTTCGGGCGGAACGTCGTCCTCGCCGCCGCCGGCCGTGGTCGTCACGTCGCCCGGCGTGCCGGTCTCGGCCGGTGCCTTCTCGACGTTCTCGGTCTCGGCCGGTTCGACCGTCGGCGTGCCGGTCTCGTTGGCGGTCGTGGTGGTCTCGTCCTGAAGCGCGCCCTCCTGCGTGGTCGTCTCGCCGCCCGCCGTCGTCTCGCCGCCCGCCGTCGTCTGCGTCCCGCCGCCCTGTCCGAAACTCTCGGGCGGGTCGGCGGTCAGAATCCGGCCCGCGGGCTCCCGCCGGGTCGGGTCCTCGGTCCAGATGCCGTAGACGTACTTGCCCTGCATGCCGGAGATGGTCGACTGTTCGTAGCGGTGGCCGCCGATGACGGTGATACCGACCCACCCGCCCTCGTACTCGTGGGGGAACTCGACGATGGGGTCCCGAAGCGGTCCGCCGCCGTACGGTTGGTCGGGCGCGTTCGAGGGGCAGTCCGTGATGGCCTCCGGACTGCTAGGTCGCTCCGTGCTGAAGCAGTGGGTGCCCTCCTTGACGTTCCACCCGTAGTTGCCGCCCTTCTCGACCACGTCGGCCTCCTCCCAGAGGTTCTGGCCCGCATCCGCGACGAACATGTTTCCGTCGCTGTCGAACGAGATGCCGAACGGGTTGCGGAACCCGTAGGCCCATATCTCGTCTCGCCCCGGTGCCTCGCCCGCGAAGGGGTTGTCCTCCGGGATTCCGTACGGCGTGTCCTCACCTTCGCTGTCTACGTCGATGCGGAGAACGTCGCCGAGCAGGTTGTGGACGATGTCCTGCCCGTTGCCGCCCGTGTTGCGGTCGTACCAGTCGGGGACGTGGCCGTACATGTTGTCGTTCGCGCCCCCGCCGTCGCCCATCGGAACGTAGAGGTAGCCGTCCGGTCCGAACGCCATCGGCCCGGCGTCGTGGTTGTACTGAGGCGACGGGATGCGGAGCAGTTGGCGCTCGGAGTCCGGATTGCCCGACGAGAAGTCCTCGGTCGCCTGGAACTCCGAGACGACCTCGATGTGGTCCCAGTTGATTGTCCGCAGTTCGTCGGTCGGCGGCGCGCTGTAGTGGAGGTAGAACTTCCGGTTCTCCTGGAAGTTCGGGTGGAAGTCGATGCCGAGCAGTCCGCGCTCGTCGTAGTTCTGCTGAGCGTCGGCGTACAGGCCGTAGAACCGGCCCAGTTCGACCATCCGGTCGGTGATGTCCACGAACGGTTCGTCCCGGAGGCCGTCCTCCGTGATGACGTACACCTGTCCGGTCTGGTCCGTGACGTACTGGCGCTGGTTCTGGCCCTGCGCGACCGCGAAGTCGGTCGGCGCGGTCAGGTCGCCGTTCGCGACCATCTGCGTCCCGACTTCGGTTCCCTGCTCGAAGAAACCGTCCCGTCCGCCCTGCTGTGTCGTCGTCTCCTGTCTGGCTGCCGCGTCCCCGCCGTCCCGTCCGGCCGCGAGACCGCCCAGTCCGACGACGGAGCCGGCGGCGACCCCCTGCAGGACTGTTCGGCGCGAGGTGTTCGCTCGGTGCTGGTCGTCCGCTCGGTTCGCATCGTCGATTCGATTCTCGTCGTTGATTCGATTCTCGTCGTTGTCGCTCATGGGAAACCCCTCGAATCGAGTCGGGGTCCACCGGGATAAGGGAACGCGATAGTTCGCCCCCGCGGGAGCGGCTTTCCCGCGAGTAGTGGGAATTACTACAACGAGGGTCGGGTGGAACGCGAGCGTTCGCAGGCTATCCCCGAACTATAGCGCGAAAAAGGAGATATTTCCGAGGTGAAGTCCGCCGCCGCCGTCTCCGTGTTCGCAGTCTCCGTCGCCGCGTCGTAGTAGATGCTATACACTTCGCGAGCCGATGACGAACGGTGAGCGCCGCGAGCGTCTCGAAGTCCGAACGGGCGACGCCCGCGGGAACGCGAGCGACCGAGCGCGGGAAAACGACCGAGGAAACGACCGCGACCCGGTTACTTCCGCTCGAACGTAATCGCCGCACCCTGACCGAATCCGACGCAGAGCGTCGCCAGACCCTTGTCGGCGTCGCGCTTCTGCATCTCGTGAATCAGCGTCACGGGCAGGCGCGCGCCGGACGCCCCGAGCGGGTGGCCGAGCGCGATGGCGCCGCCGTTGACGTTGAACTTCTCGGGATCGACGCCGAGTTCGTCGCGGGAGTAGACCGTCTGGCTGGCGAACGCCTCGTTGAGTTCCACGAGGTCGAACTCTTCGACGGACTGGTCGGTGCGCTCCAGCAGACCGCGAGTCGCCGGGACCGGCCCGATGCCCATCACGGTGGGGTCCACGCCCGCCACGTTGTTGTCGCCGACGTGAGCCAGGATTTCGAGGTCGTGTTCTTCGGCGAACGCCTCGCTCGTGACGAGGGTCGCGGACGCACCGTCGGAAATCTGGGAGGCGTTGCCGGGCGTGACCGTCCCGTCGCCCTTGAACACCGTCGGGAGTTCCGAGAGCGTCTCCAAGTCGGTGTCCGGTCGGATGCCCTCGTCTTCCTCCACGAGACCCTCCTCGGTCTCGACGGGGACGATTTCGTCGTCGAACCGCCCCGACTCGGACGCCTCGGCCGCCCGCTGCTGGCTCTGGAGCGCGTACTCGTCCTGCATCTCGCGAGTGATGTCGTACTCCTCGGCGACCTTCTCGGCGGTCATCCCCATCGAGAGTTCGCCCACGTTGTACATCTCGGCGATTCCGGGGTGGACGTTCCCGTAGCTCTGGCTCATCGGCACGCGACTCATGTTCTCGACGCCGCCCGCGATGATGGCCTGCCGCTGACCCGCCCGGATGGCGTCGCTCGCGCTGATGATGGCCTGCATCGAGGAGGCGCACCAGCGGTTGATGGTCGTGGCGGGCACGCCCTCGCCCAACTCCGAGAGGAGCGCGATGACTCGCGCGACGTTGTTGTCCTGCTCCTCGCGCTGCTGGGCACAGCCCCACATCAGGTCGTCGATGTGTTCGCCCTCGAGACCCGTCTCGTCGAGGATGGTGTCGATGAGCGGCACCGAGAGGTCTTCGCTCCGGACGTCGGCGAAGACGCCGTCCTCTTTACCCTGCGGCGTTCGGACCGCCTTGGCGATGACTGGAGTGGTGTCGTCTCCCATACTCCCTTGTCGGGTCTCTATGCTCTTAAATGACAGTAGAACTCGCCCCGCGTGGCGCGGAGTTTCCGACCGATTCTCGACCGGCCTCGACTCTAACTGAAACTTCGGACCGCTTCGACCCGACCAGCAGAACGCGTCGGTCCAGAAACTATTTGTCCGAACCCGCGGCTATAACTGTGCAATGACTACCGCCGCTCGCGTCGCCCCCAGACCGCCCGCCCTCCGCCGCTCGCCCGCGTGGGGCACCGAAACCTGAACCATGGCATCGCAAACAGAGACCTCCGACACCACCGCCTCGGCCGCGGACGCCCGCGAGACGCTGACGGCGTACGCCTCCCGGACTCAGTTGGTCGTGGTCGGCATCGCCGTCGTCGCGCTCCTCGCGCGGTTCGTGGAACTCGGGGCGCGCGTCGCCCACCAAGACGAGGCCCGCGTCGCGTACTGGGCGTACCGCTTCATGGAGAACGGCGTCTACGAGTACCGGCCCATCGTCCACGGCCCCTTCCTGACCATCGTTGACGGCTACCTCTTCGGTCTGTTCGGAGCTTCGGACTTTACGATGCGCTTCGTCGTCGCGCTGGTCGGCGGCCTGCTCCCGCTCGGGGCGCTGCTGTTCCGCCAGCGCCTCCGGGACTCCGAGACCGTCGCGCTCGCGCTGTTGCTGGCGTTCAACCCCGTCCTGCTCTACTACTCGCGGTTCTACCGCAACGACCTCCTGCTGGCGGGGTTCATGCTGGTCGCGTTCGGCTTCTTCGTTCGGGCGTACGACCACCGCCGGCCCGCCGCGCTCTACGCCGGGACCGCCGCGTTCGCGCTGGCGTTCACGACCAAGGAGAACGCGCTGGTCTACCCGGTCTGCTGGCTCGGAGCCGTGGCCCTGCTGTGGGACCACCGCCTGTTCGTCGAGCGCGCCGGCGAGCGCGGTCTGCTGTCGGTCGTCGCCGACCGACTCCGCGTGACCGGACGCGGTCTCCTGCGCTGGTGGCCCCACCTCACGCTCGCGGTCTTCGAGTTCTTCGCCATCGTCGTGTTCTTCTACGCGCCGCGCAACACCGACCGTATCGCCGGACTGGACGTGCCGGGTCTCTACGAGGCGCTGGGCAATCCCGCGCTCCTGCCGGCGGTAATCGGCCACGCGACCCTCGGGTCGTGGGACGACTTCGTGAGCCAGTGGGGCGGCGGCAACCACGAGTCGTACCTCTCGGCACTGAAGGCGCTCTGGCCCGTCCTCGAATCCGGCGCTATCGTCCTGCTCGCGCTGGCGATTCTCGGATTCGTCGTGGACCGCTACGTCGGCGAGCGCCCGAGCGACGTGGTGTCGTTCGCGGCCTACTGGGGCTTCGCCAGCGTGCTGGGCTACCCCGTCATCGTGGACAACCCGTTCCCGTGGGAGGTCATCCACATGATCGTCCCGCTGGCGATTCCGGCCGCAGTCGGTCTCGCGCTAATCGGCCGCCTCGGCTTCGAGAGTGTGACCGACGGCGACGCCGTCTCCGCGACGGCCGCCGCGCTGGTCCTGTTGCTCGTCGTCGGGCAGGTCGGCGCGACGGCGGTCGGCACCTCGTATCTCGACGCCCAGAGCGAGGAGAACGAACTGGTCCAGTACGCCCAGTCGTCCTCCGAGATGAAGCCGATCCTCCACGAGATTCGAGACGCCGCAAAATCCAACGAGGGCGTGGACGTGCTGTACTACGGCGACGACCCCAACTTCGACGGCGACAACCTCTACGCGCCCGACCCCTCGACCCACGACGCGCCGCCCGCGGGCGACGGCTGGTTCGCCCGGCTTCCCTTCGCGTGGTACATGGAGGTTTTCGACGCCGAGACCGACAGCGTGAACCGACCCGAACTCGTCCAGCAGGAACTGAACGACGGCCAGAAGCCGCCGGTCATCATCACGCTCGGCCAGACCGACACCTGCTCGGACGACTACGACAACGCCGGCGACATCCAGCAGTACGTGGACGGCTACGAGCGCTACGAGGTCCAGCGCTACCTCCACGACAGCGGCTGTGTCATCAGCACGACGGTCGTCTACGTGAACGAGAACGCGACCGGGAACTGAGCGAGAGCGAGGACGCTCCCGGCCGACCGCCGAGGAATCCCCGGCTCCCGGTTTCGAGGTGGCGACGCCTTCGACGCGCTTAAGCACCTTTAGCGTCAAAACTCCGGGGAATGAGCGACGCGGCACTGGACGTCGTCGAGTTTCTGCTCACCGCGAGCCTCTACAACGACAACCGAGAGTTAGACGAGAACGACCTTCCCCCGCGCTACCGACAGGTGTTCTGGCCCGACGGAACCACCGATACCGGCCCGGACCGGCCGGGGAGCGACGACTCACCGCTGGGCATCGAGCGCCCGATTCGGGCGACCATCGACACCGCCCGGCGAGCCACTGGGGTCGAGAACCCGTGGAGCGCGATTTCCGAACTCATGTTCAGCGACCGCGACGAGTTCTCGGGGTCGCTCGAACTCACCCAGCGGGACATGGCCGAGGAGTGGTTCCTCGAACGCGGCGAGGAGCGCGTCCTCCACAACCCCGTGCTGGCCCACGCCTTCGGCGAGGAGGTAGACGGGGCGGACTACGAGGCGGCCCGCGAGGCCAACCGGCCCGTGCAGGCCGACCGCGCGTGGATCGACGGCCTGCTCGCGCAGTACTTCGCCGACGAGGAGGAAGAGGAGATGCTCGACCTCGTGGACATCCGCGCGCCCGAGGAGATAGAGACCACGCTGGACGACCTCGTGCTGACCGAGGACCAGGAGGCCGAGATTCACAAGATAGTGAAGGCCATCGAACACCGCGAGTACCTCGCGCAAATCGGCCTGCGCGAAATCGGGAAACTCCTGTTCGTCGGTCCGCCGGGAACCGGGAAGACCTCGACCGCGAGAGCGCTGGCCTACGACCTCGACCTGCCGTTCGTGGAGGTCAAACTCTCGATGATTACCAGCCAGTACCTCGGCGAGACCGCCAAGAACGTCGAGAAGGTCTTCGAGGTGGCGAAACGGCTCTCGCCGTGCATCCTCTTCATGGACGAGTTCGACTTCGTGGCCAAGACCCGTGCGAGCGACGAACACGCCGCCATCAAACGCGCGGTCAACACGCTCCTGAAGTCCATCGACAACATCAGCCTGATTCAGGACGACGTACTCCTCATCGGCGCGACCAACCACCCCGACCAACTCGACGCCGCGGCGTGGCGGCGCTTCGACGAGATCGTCAACTTCCCGAAACCCGACACGGGGATGCGCTCGGACATCCTGCGACTCATCACCCGGCCGATGGACATCGTGGACTTCGACCCCGACGAGTTGGCCGCCGAGACCGAGGGCCTGACCGGGAGCGACCTCCGGATGGTCCTGCGCGAGGCGGTGCTGGACGCCCTGACCGAGGAGCGGACCGCGCTCACGCAGGAGGACTTCGTGGACGCCATCAAGGACTTCGAGGAGCGGGACAACCTCAAGGACCTCGACATGATAGAGGGCGACCACGACGCGCTGGTGGCCGGCGGCGACATCTCAGGGTCCGGCGACGCGAGCGCCGACGGCGGACACAGCCACGACCACGACCACTGACGCCCGAGCGCCGACCTACGGTCCCGCACCGGCGTCGTCGGGGATCTCGTCGAGCAGCGAGTCGGCCTGCTCGCGGAGCGAGTCCGGCAGATTGTCGCCCTCCGCGAGTTCTCGTAGCACCGGTTTACACTGCGGATGCGCCAATCCGGTCAGCGATCGCTCGCGGTACTCCTCGGCCAGATCGTCCGACCGAGCGATGTCGGCGAGCTTGTCGCACTCGTTCGCGGTTTCGAGTTCGCCGATGGCCGCTTCGCGAACGCCGTCGTCGGCCGAATCGTCCATCGCGGTCTCGTAGTTCTGCGCTGGCGTACTCATGCGAGCCAACGGTCGTTCGCGCTCCACCACAATGGTACTGCGGGCCGACGCGGGGTCGGCGTCCGGACCGCGCGTGAGTACTGTTTTGTACCCCAAGCGACTACCCCCGACAGATGCAGGTCACGTTGCTCGGCACCGGTGACACGACCGGCACGCCCACGCCGGACTGCGACTGCGACACCTGCCGCGAGGCCAGAGCGCCGGGCGACGCCACGCGTCGCCGAATGCGCGAGCGCGGAATCGACGCGACCGAAGGCGTCGAGCGCTCCCGGTTCTCGGTCCACGTCCGCAACGAACGCACCGGCGAAGCACTGCTGATAGACGCCAGCCCCGACTTCCGCCACCAGTTTCTGACCCACGAGGTCGGCCTGCCGGACGAGGCGCTGATAACCCACGTTCACTTCGACCACTTGGACGGACTCGGCAACGCCTACCGGCTGTTCGACGACCTGCCGGTCCACGCCGCGAACGAAGTGGACCCCCTGACCGACGAGAGCGTCGCAGACACGATTCGCTCGAAGTACGACTACCTCGACCGAGTGACCGTCTTCGACCACGCGCCCTTCGAACCCTTCGAGACCTGCGGCTTCGAGGTGACGCTGGTGCCGGTCGAACACCCGCCGATGCTCTGTTACGGCGTCGCCGTCGAGGACCCCGAGACCGGCGCGAAGCTCTCGCTGACCGGCGACACGAACTACGCGATTCCCGACGAGAGCCGCGACGCGCTGGCCGACGCCGACCTCCTGCTGGCCGACGGACTCGTGCCCGCCCACCTCTGCGACCACCACCCGCTCGGGGGCGACCACCACGACGGCGACGGCGTCCCGCGGACGTTCGGCACCAAGCACATGACCCGCGAGGGCGCGCTCGACCTCGGCGACGAGTTGGATGCCGTTGAGACGCGACTCGTCCACGTCTCGCACTTCTACCCCGCGGACGAGGCGTTCGCCGAACCGCTCGCGGTGGACGGCGAACGGTACGAACTCTGAGAAGGAGAAAAGGCAGTTCGGCGGGCGTTTCGACGCCGACGGACGCTACCGACGCCGACGGACGCCGATGCCGAGCGCGACGAACAGGCCCGCGAGCGCCGTGAACGGGCCGAATCCGGGGACCCCGCCGGTCGCGTCGGCGGGGTCGCCGACCTCGCTCTCGGTTCCGGCGGCGTTCTCGCTCGTCGCGTCCGCCCCGGTGTCGCTCTCGTCGGACGTGTCGCTCTCGCCGGACGCGTCGTCCATCGCGCTCTGGTCGGTCGTGTCGGTCGCTCCGGCGTCGCTCGCGGGCGACGCGGTCTCGCCGGCGGCGAGACCGCTGATATTCTGAAGAAGTTGGTGACACCGGCTCAGTTCGCTCTGGTTCCGGTGGATATCGCTGTCGCCGTGGACTTCGTAGGTCCCGCTCGCGTTCAGGTCGGTCGCGGTCGGGCCGCCGTGTTCGCCGGCGGGGATGCGCGCGGCGTCGTAGACTAGCCACGGCGCGTAGACCTCCCAGACGACCGTCCCTTTCGGAGTCACTTCCAGCACGCGGTGGTTACTGGAGTCGGTGACGAGGGTGTTGCCGTTGGGCAGGCGGTCGGCGTCGCGGGGCCAACTCAGGTCGCCCTTCAGGGTCCACGTCCGGTTCCATCCGCTGCCGTTCGTCAGGTCGCCGTCCGGGTTCGCGTACTCCGCGATGCGGTCGTTCTCGCTGTCGCCCACCAGCAGGGTCGGCGTCCCGTTTCGACTTTCGAGGTAGTCGGGGTTGTGCTGTTCGGAGAGGATGTTCTTCTTCCCGTCCTCGCCCAGTTTCATCACTATTTCGTTCGTCGAGCGGTTGACGACGATGGCTTGGTCGAAGTTCCGCGGCGAAGCGAGGTAGAGACCGTCGCCGATCTTGTCCACGTCGTTGACGTGGGTCCAGTCGTCGGTGTAGTTCTCTTCGAGGTTCCGGCGGTCGTAGTGGTCGTCGAAGCGCCACTGCCACTCGATTCGCTCGGTCGTGCGGTTGTAGACGAAGATGCGATCGTCGTTGCGCTCGGCGGTCGCGTTGTAGTTGCGCATGTTCGCCAGCAGAATCTCGGTTCCGTTGTTGATGAGGTCGGCGTCGTGGGTGTCCCCGAGGTCGAACGTCTTCGCCCAGACGCGCTCCTGCGTCTCGGGATTAAATTCGTAGACCAGCGTCTTGTGGCCTTTCACCGTGGCGGTGACGAAGAGGTTCCCGTTGTCCATCGGGTCCACGTCGTAGCCCCAGACCACGTCGTACTTCTCGGCGCTCTGGTGGACCCACCGGATTTCGCCGCTCGGGCCGACGCCGACGAGTTTCGCCGGGCGCTTGCCGCCGTCCTTCCCGAACTGGAACCCCTGCACGCTGATGACGGTCGTCCCGTTCGCGGGCGAGGTCATCGTCCCGACGCAGGGATTGGGAGCGTCGGTCGCGTTCTGAGCGAACGCGGCCGCCCCCGAGTCGGCCGGGGCGGTTCCGTTCGTCACGGCCGTGACGGGCGCGACCATAGAGAGACAACACAACACGGCGAACGCGACGGCGAGTGGCCGCCGGGCGGTCGATTGCATGGATTCTGGTATCGGCATTGGTCGATTTACCGCTACTGGTTAGGGCGCGCTTACTCGGCCGGAGGTGTCCTCCTACCGACGTGAGTGTTTCGTGGTCTCCCGCGGTATTCGGGCGCATGGCTTCCGCCCTCCGGCGACGCCTCGCCGACGCCGACTTCTGGGAGCGCCACGAGCATCCGGCGTCGGGGTGGTCGCGCGTGCCGACCGGTCCGCTCCTGCGGTACGCCGTCTACGCGCGGAACTGGAGGCTCTTCGCGGCGACGGTGGCGTTCGTCGCGGTCAACCCCGTCCTCTTTCCGGAACCCGGTCCCGGGGCCGACGACAGTTGGATGACCCGCGGCGTCTGCGGCGAGCGACTGTGGGTGCAGGGGGCCGACGCGGGCCGGGCGGGACTCCTGAACGCGGTCAACGTACCGGTCTTCTGCTGGGCGGTCTACGCCGCGATTCGGCGGCGACCCGCCCGGACCGCGCTGTTCACGGCGCTGTCGATGGCGCTGAAACTCGCGTTCGTCAACGAGATGGCGAAGCTCTACGACCGCGAGGGGGCGAGGGCAGAAGAGCGATGACGCTCCGACCGTAAACCGGCCCCTTTTCCGCCTCACTTCCCGATGCGCGCGAGTCGCGCTTCGCCGGACGCGGCGTCGATGTGGACGTTGAACGTCTCGCCGTCTTCCGTCTCGACCCGGACGAGCCACGTGTTGCTCTCCCGATACGGATCCTCGGGCACGTCGGCGACCGCGTGGCCCTCGTCGGCGAGGACCTGCTTGGCGCGCTCGACGGCGGTCTCGTCGTCGCGGACCGCCCGGCGCTGGCGGGCGAGGTTGACCGTCAGCACGGGCACCTCGCTGGTCCGGACGACCTGCTCGGTCACGCTCCCGAGGACGTAGCGGTCCACGCCCGACCGGCCGTGAGTGCCCATCACGACCACGTCCACGTCCTCGGCGTCGGCGTACTCGACGATGGCTTGCGCGGGCGTCCCCTCCTCGATGGCGGTGACTACTTCGACGCCGCGGTCTTCGCCAGCCTCGGCGACGTGTTGGGTCGCCGCTTCGCCTTCCTCGCGGCGCGCGTCACGGGTCTCCTCGCGTCCGGACTCGGAGGGCTGGTAGTCCAGCGCGCGCTCGTCCACGACGTAGAGCGCGTGGACCGTGGCGTCGGCGAGTTCCGCGAGGTTCATCGCCTGCGTGACCACCGCGTGCTGTTCGCTCCCGTCGGTCGGCACCAGAATCCGGTCGTACATGTCCGGACGTTCGACCCTCGGCCAAAAATACCCTCGGGCGTTCACCCGAACCGGTCGAGGCCGGACTGCCGTCTGGCCTTTCCCTCGGGGTCCGCGACCCACGGCGTCCGGCCGGCGCGCGCCGCCTCGGGGTCCACCTCCGGCGGGTCCGCGGGGTCGTGGCCCGGACAGTCCGGCCCGCAGCGCGCGGGGTTGACGACCCGGTCCTTCCAGCGGCAGAACGGCAGGCCCTCGCTCCCCTCTCGGGCGACCGGTTCGACCTCGGCGCAGGCCGGGAACGCGTCGGGTCGCCACCCCTTGCCGTAGGCGCGTTCGGCCGTCCGCCGGCGCTGGCGGGCCTTCGCTTCGGGTGGAACCGCGGCCACGTCGGTCCGGAGCGGGTGTTCGTCCAGCAGTTCGAGCCCCCAGCCGTCGGCGTCGAGCGGGGTCGGTTCCCGGACTTCCTCGCGGTCGCCCGACTCTGGATCGAAGCGCCAGACGCCGACCTCCTCGGGGATGCGGTTGAGGTGCGCGCCCGTGACGTAGCTCTCGGTGGCGAGGATTACCTCGTCGGCGAGCGCGAGGCTCGCGTCCTTCCGGAGTTGGGTCCGGAGGTCGCCGGGGTCGCCGAGGTCGGGCTTGTTCTCTATCGCGACCAGCTTTCCGAACCAGTCGTCGGGGTAGCGCGCGACCCGCCGGACGCCGCCGCCGACCCCGCGCTCGAAGAAGCCGATTTCGACCGCGCGCTCGGCGACGCTCCGGGCACGCTCAGGCCGGGCGTCGATGGCCGCGACGGGGTCGCGCGCCCGCCCGACGCCCACGTCGCTCTCGACGGCGAGGTCCGGAATCGTCGAGGGCGTCAGGTCGGCCCGCGCGTCCATCTCCGGGCCGGGTTCGACGCACACCACGTCGAGGACCCGGTTCGACGGCGCGCGGACCCCGCCGCCGATTTGCCGGGCGACGACGGTCTCTTCGTTGGCTTCGAGGTGCGCGCACAGCGCCAACTCGAAGGGGTACTCTCGCACGACCCCGACTCGGGGCGCGGGGGAGAAAAAGTCTCGCTCGTCCCTTCGTAGCCGTGAGGTGAGCGAACCGGCGGCGAAAAACGAGGCGACTGGCGGCGGTCGATTCGCGTGCGGTTCCGCTACTGCGACCGTTCGAGCAGTGCGACGACGCCGCGGACGACCAACACCGGCAGCGCGAACGTCGCGCCGATGCTGGCGACCCACCCGACCAGCAGGACCGGGAGCGTGAGCTGCACGAGGTCCACCGCGGTGGCGAAGACCGCGCCCGTGGCCAGCGCCGAGACGACGAACGCCAGCAGCGCGGCGACCGGGAGCGTGAACCGAGTGAGTCCCGCGGCGATGCGACCGTGCCGAGTGCGGGCCGAAGGCGCGACCCGCCGGAGATTTGCGTTCAGTTTCATCGGTCTGTCCTCACGCGTAAGTTGGGACGCCGACCCCAAAAGTGTAATATGAATAATATTTCTGTAGTCGGCGTTACTGGAATCGCGTTCTGTAGGATAGGTGTCGTTTAGCGGTCGTCGCGTCCCCGGCTACTCGCGCGGGTCCCGGTCCGGACCGGGGTACTCGCCGTTCGCCACGGCTTCGTACAGCGATTCGGGGTCGAACAGCGCGGCGAACCCCTCGGGCGTCTTGACGCTCACGTTCAGGCGCGACCCGAACGTCGCGCTCGCCTCCGCGCTCCGGAGTCCCTCGTCGTAGCTCAGAACGTGGGCGGCCTGCCCCCGATACGCGCTCGCCAGCGCCGGATGGTCGCCGCGGGGATGCTCGACCTCGACGCGCAACTCCTCGATTCGCTCGCGCCACGCCGCCGCGAGGTCGGCGTCCGCGAGTTCCGCGACGACGGCCTCGGCGTCGTCGAGCAGGTGGTCGCTGGCGACCAGTTCGACCCACGAGTGGGCGCGAATCGCGTCCATCGCCTCGCGTGCGGCGTTTCCGTCTCGCGGGTCGCTTTGCTCTCCGCTCGCGTTCACCGGGGCGCTCTGCGCCTCGCTCCCGCCGGAGAGGAGGTCCGCGGCCAGCACGTCGGCGTCTGCGACGATTCGAGCCGGATTCGTCTCGGGCGTCTCAGGCATCGTCGGCCTCCTCGTCGGCGGATTCTCGGCGGTCGGCGAGCGCCGCACGTATCGACGCTACGTCGGTCTCGTACGCCTCGGCGCGCTCGAAGAGGTCGGCCCAGTTCATGCTCGGAGGGTGGGTTCGCGCGGTGAAAAGTCTGCTCGACTCGCTACGAACTGCCGGAAAGTGGGGAATCTCACGGGGAGTAAAGCCGGCGCTTCAGAAAGCCCTGACCGCTCGCAAAAAAGCGTCGGAGGAGTTACGCGCTTCCGAAGGCGTTCGTCTCGATGGTGTCGGTGTAGCTCATCCCGTCCAGTTGGACCGTGAACTGCTGGCCGCGGTACTCCACCACGACGTAGTAGGACACCGACAGTTTGGTCCGCTCGCCGCGGTTCAGGTGGCTGACCCACCACGCGGGAATCTTCTCGTTGTCGAGGTAGCCCGTCGTCTCGATGCGCCGGGTCGCCTTCCCCGGAATCGTCGTGCCGACCCGCGACTCGTCGTCGGCCAGCACCACGTCGTTCGCCGTCACGCGGTAGCCGAACTTCTTCACCGTCAGCGGGCGACTCCGTTCGTTGGTCACGTCGCCCGAGATCTCCATCGGCGTCCGCTCCATCGTCGCGTCGCCCCACGTCGAGTTCATATCGTGGAGTCTGGCGACGGTCCGGCCGCGAACCGAGACGGTCTGGTCGGTCTTCGAGAACCCGGCGAGCATGTCGGTCTCGAACGTCCGGTTCTCGCCGGGGAGCGGAACCGGGAGTTTGGCGAAGCCGAGGTCGGCGGTCGCGCCGCCCGCGGTCGTGAGTCGGGTCCGCTCGCCGTTCTCGACGTGGCTTATCCACCACTTCGTGATGGTCCGGTCGCTCACCTCGCCGGAGAACTTCAGTTGGTTCTCGCCCGGTCCGAGCGTGGTCTGCGTGCCGTCCTCGACCAGCGTTACGTCGTTGAGCGCCACGCGGTAGTTCGCGTCGAGACCGACCTCGCCGAGCGCGGAGTCGGCGGGGTTGGGGTTGTTCACGACGACGCGCGTCGAAAACTGGGTGCCCGAATCGGTCGCCGACCAGTCGCGCTCGACCGACCCGACCCGCGGCGGTTCGAAGCCGAATCCGTCGGAGGACTCGACGGTTCGAGTCGTCGCCTGCCCGCCAGCGAGGATGTCGGTCTCGAAGACGACCCGCTGGCTCAGGAACGGAAGCGGGACGCGCTCGGTGCCCGAATCGGTCTCGGCGACCGCGAACACCGAGACGTTCAGCCGCGTCGTCTCGTCGTTCCGGAGGTGGCTGACCCACCACTCGTCCAACTTCCGGTTGTCGAGCGTGGCGTTGATTCGAATCGTGTCGGTCGAGTTCGCCGCGATTTCGACCGGTTCGCCGGTCGTCCCCTCCGCGACCGTCACGTCGTTCATCGAGACCTCGTAGCCGAGTTTCGAGAACTCGACGGGCGCGCCGTTGGGGTTGCGGACCGTGCCCGTGAACTGCAGGGGCGTCTCGTTACGGGTCGCCCGTCCCCACGAGGCGTCGGTCTCCTCGACGGCGAGGACGGTCTGGCCGTTCACCTCGACCGACTGGCCGGACTGGCTCTCGAACGACGAGAGCATGTCGGTCTCGAACGTCCGGTTCTGCGCGGGCAGTCCCTTCGAGAGGAACGCCGCCTTCACCGAGGGGTCCACCGAGAGCGTCGTCTTCTCGCCGTTGTTGATGTGGCTGGCCCACCACGCCGGAATCTTCTCGTTGTCGATGTGCGTCTGGAGCGTCAACTCGTTGCGACCGGGCGACAGCGAGACGCCGCCGGTCTTCCCCGAGGCCATCTGCACGTCGTTCATCGACACGTCGTAGGAGACGCCGACGACGCCGGGGACGCCGACGCCGTTCGGATTGTTCACGACGACGGTCGTGTCGATGCCCGTGCGCTCGGCGGAAATCTCGCCCCACTCGTTCTCGACCGATTCGACCGTCGGCGGCTGGGGGCTGACGACGCCCGTCGAGAGCGCCGCGCCGACCCCCGCGGCCGAGACGACCAGTCCGACCGCGAAGACGGCCGCCACCTTGCCGAGCGTGCCACCCACGATGCTCACCGTACCACCCGGATTCGCTGTTCGCGTGCCATGCGGGAGGGTTCCAAATGCTCTCGTAAGTAATTTTTTCGCCGCGAGGCGACAGAATACCTATCTGTCAGAAAGCACGGTCACTCGGTCGCGGGGGAGCGCGACCCCGACCGCCTCTCCCGTGCCGGAGGCACCGCCGTCGGCGCGCTCGCGGCCGGAGGTATCACTGCCGGAGGAACCACTGCCGGACTGTTCACTGCCGGACCGCTCGCTGACGAGCGGTCCGGCGGTATCGGCGTAGGCGTCGAGTCGCTGGCCCGCCACGTCGAGCGCGACGCGGTCCCGGCCGTCCTCGCGGACGACGCGCTCTACCGGGGCCGAGAAGTCGGGGTTCGGGGGGTCGAGTTCGACGTGTTCGGGCCGGACCGCGAGGTGGGTCGCGTCGCCCTCGCCCTCCCCGTCGCCGTCGAACGAGAGCGACCCGCCGGGGACCGCGAGTTCGCCGGCCTCCAGTTCGAGGCAGTTCGCGCCCGTGAACCGCGCGACGAACGGGGACTCGGGCCGCTCGAATATCTCCTCGCTACTGCCGATCTGGACGATTCGGCCGTCGCGGATGACCGCCACGCGGTCGGCGATGGCCCGCGCGGTCGTCCGATTGTGCGTGACGTACATCGCGGTCTCGTCGGCCAGCACGTCGGCCAGTACCTCCCGGAGCGTCTGGCGGGTCGGCACGTCGAGCGCCGAGAGCGGTTCGTCCAGCAGGAAGGCGTCGGGCCGGACCGCCAGCGCGCGGGCCAGCGCGACCCGCTGGGACTCCCCGCCCGAGAGCGTCGGCGGGTAGCGGTCGGCGAGGTCCGCGACGCCGAACTCCGCCAGCAACTCGTCGGAGTCGCGGGTGTCGTGGTACCGCCCGCCGAACGCGACGTTCTCTCGGACCGACATGTGCGGGAACAACGCGTAGTCCTGAAAGACGAAGCCGAGACCGCGCTCCTCGGGCGGTTCGTCGGTCAGGTCCCGACCCGACAGCGCGACCCGGCCCTCGTGGTCGTGGAACCCCGCGACGGTTTCGAGCAGGAGGCTCTTGCCCGACCCGCTCGGCCCGAGGACGACCAGCGTCTCGCCGTCCGCGACCGAGAGGTCGGCCGCGACGCGGAACCGGTCCGCGCCCTCGGCGGTGAACGCCGCGGCCACGTCGATGTCGAGCGTCACGGCCGACCACCTCCGGCGGCCGGCCGGAGCGAAGCGGTCGGTCTCACGGCCACCCTCCGTCGTCGTACGCCACCGTTCGCACGAGCAGGAAGATGAGCGCCGAGAGCGCCAGCAGGAGGACCGCGACCGCGCCCGACTCTTCGAGACCCGCCGAGAGGTACGTGTTGTAGATGAAGACGGGCGCGTGCTGGGCGCTCACGGTCTCGCCCTCGGGCAGGTAGAAGAAGTCCACGCTGTAGGCGACGATGGCGACAGCGCCGAACTCCGAGACCGCCCGCGCCCACGCCAGCACCCCGCCGGTCAGGACGCCGCGCCACGCCAGCGGCGCGGTCACGCGCCGGAACGTCTCCAAGCGGTTCGCGCCGAGGGTCCGGGCGGCCCACTCGACGCGGGTCGGGACCGACTCGAACGCCTCGCGGGCCGCGTTCACGGCGAACGGCGCGGAGACGAACGTCATCGCCAGCACCATCCCGAGCATCGTCTGGAGGACGGTGAATTTGAAGGTGAAGTCGATAATCGGGATGGTGAACTGCACGCCGCCGAAGGCTCCGCCCTCCCCGAACCCGAAGAGGATGGCGAGTCCCGCGACGCTGTGGGGGACGACGAGCGGGAGGTCCACCAGACTCTCGACCAATTGCTGTCCCGGAAAGCCGCGAGCGAGGACCAACGCGAGGGGAACTCCGAGCGCGACGCTGGCGGTTGCGGCGAGGAGCGGGGCGTACACCGAGAGGTAGAGCGCCCGCTGGACGCCGGGGTCGGTCGCCATCTCCGCGACCAGTCCGAGGTCTTGGCGCGCGACCATCATCAACAGCGGGAGTCCGAGCGCGACCAGCAGGACGGTCCCGAGCGTCGCCGCGAGGACGCCGAAGGTGCCGCGGTTCCGGGCGGCCGCGATGGCCGCCGCCGAGAGGACCGCGAACCCGGCGTACGCGCCGGGGTAGCCGACCGCCAGCGCGGCCGCGAACGCGACGAGTTGGACCGAGACGACCGCCAGCACGGTCGTCCCCGCCCCGATTCGGCCGCCGAGAGTCTCGGCGGCCGAATCGGTCTCTCGCCGGGCGGCGGTCGCGTCGCCCCGGCGTCCCGACTCGCCCTGCGTCTCCGTGTCTGTACTCACGGCTTCACAGTTCGAGCGGACCCACTGAAGTCTTTGCCTCCGCGCGTCTCGCCACGCGAGCGGGCACGTCGCCGTCCTTCGTGACGACGGCCGGTTCCTTCGGAATCAGGCCCGTCTCCTTCAGAATCTTCCGGCCCGGTTCGGTCGTCATGTACTCGACCCACATCGCGCCCAGAACGGGGGCCTCGGCCACGCTCGGCACCGTGATGCCGTAGGCGATGGGCGCGCCGGTGAACGTCCCGGCGCTGGTCTCGACCTCCGCCTTGGCGTAGTGGTTGGCGTACTTCGTCGTCAGTTTCGAGAGGTCCACGTGGGGCTGGAGGTCCACGTAGGGCATCCCCGACTGGGAGGCGATGGAGCGGTAGTAGAGCGCGTAGTCGAGTTTACCGGACTCGAGTTGGCCCTCCAACTTGGTCTCGGTCCCGGTCGGGACGGTCATGTTGTCCCGAATCTTCTCGAAGGTCTGCTGGCCGTAGAGTCGCGTTCCGTCGAGTTTCTCCTTGCCCAACTGCATCGCCATGACCGCCCGGTAGCCGCCGGGGTCGATGGCGGGGTCGCTGTGGCCGACTTTCACGCCGTCGCGCGAGAGGACCTCCCACCAGTTGTCCGGGCCGATTTCGCCCGCGCCGGGCGAGTCCTCGCGGTACTGGAGCGACATCGCGTTGGCGGCGAAGATGGCGTACCAACTGCCGTACTCCGGCAGGACGCGGTCCCGGATGAGTCGGAAGTCCGAGACGCCCAACACGTCGGCGCTCCGGCCCTGCGTCGTTATCTTCTTCGTTGACGCGACCGACCCCTTGGCCTCCCGGTTGACCGTGACGCCGTACTCGTCTTCGAACTTCGGTTCGGCCGCGCCGAACGGCGGCGCGAGGCTCCCCGCGTGGAAGACGGTCATCGAGTCCGAGGTCGGCGTCGGGGTGCCCGACGCCTCGGTCGCGTTCGCCCCGTCGCTCGCCGTCGTTCCGGTGGTCGTCCCCCCACCGGTCGATTCCCCGCCGACGCACCCCGCGAGTCCGGCGACGCCGAGCGCACCCGTCGCCTTCAGCAGATCCCTGCGCGAGCGTTGTTCCCTCATAGACACAACCCCGGTTCTATCGCACCAGACATAACGGTTTTGACTGCTCGCGCTCTGGTTCGGGGCATGGACGCCGGATTCGAGGCCCACCTCCGGGCCGGCGAGGTGGAGTTCGACGCCAGCGACGCCGACCTCCTGCGCGCCGTGGACGAAGAAGGGTCGCTGAACCGCGCGGCCGACGCGCTCGACCGGTCGTACTCCCGCGCCCACCAGCGTCTGACCGCGCTCGAAGACGCGCTCGGCCCGCTGGTGGTCCGCCAGCGCGGCGGGTCGGGCGGCGGCGGGTCGCGACTCACCGACGAGGCCCGCGACCTGCTGGCACGCTTCGAGCGCCTGCGGGCGGAGTTCACCGGCACGGCGGAGGTCGAGGAGGCGGTCCTCTCCGGCGAGGTCGTCGCCCGCGACGGCGAGTTGGCCACCGTCGAGACCCCGGCGGGGCGGGTCCGTGCGCTCGCACCCCCGGCGGAATCCGGGACCGAGCGCGCGCCGGACGCCGACGCGGAGGGCGTGCGGGTCGCCGACGCCGACGCCGACGCCGTGCAGGTCGCCGTTCGAGCGGACGCGGTGACGCTCCACGCGCCCGACGCCGCCCCGGCCGCGGAGGCGACCAGCGCGCGGAATCGGTTCTCGGGGAGCGTCGCGGCCATCGACGCCGGCGAGCAGGTCGCGCGCGTCCTCGTGGACGTGGGGACGGACGCGACCCTCGCGGCACTGGTCACGATGTCGAGCGTCGAGACGTTGGACTTGGACGAGGGGTCGGCCGTGGTCGCGTCGTTCAAAGCGACCGCGACGCGGGCGAGTCCGGGGGAGTGAGCCGGTCGGGAAACATTCGTACGGCTTAAAGACTCCTCTATCAACGTTAAAATATTGTACACCTGTCTGTGGTGTCTCAGAACCGGACCGACGAACGCGCCGGTCACGGATTACCGTCGGCGAGAGCTACGCATCACGAAACCCGTCGGCGGAGGTGAAACGCCGAGGGAGTCGTCAGTGGAAGTACTCGTCAGCGCAAGCGGGTCGGTGGAGAGGAGTGTTCGGTCTACTTCCCGTTACCCTTCCCCTTGCCGTTCTTGCCCTTCTTCGAGTCGTCTCCGTCGTCGGACTCCTCGCCGGAGTCGCCGCCGTTTCCTGCGTTGTCGGGCGGACCGGCCGAACCGCCGTCGGTGCCGTTCTCCGGCGCGTCAGTGCCGTTCTCCGGTTCGTCGGTACCGTTCCGGGTCTCGTCGTTCGGACCCGCGTGGTCGGGTTTGCCCTTATCGCCGGACTTGCCGGCGTGGTCGGGGCGCTTCTCGTCGGCGTTGCCGGGGTTGTTCTCGGTCACGAACTCCGAGATGACCTGTCCGATGGGACCGCCGTCGTCGCCCGCGTCCATCATCTTGTTGACGAACGAGGAGACGAGGTCACCGAAGGACTTCCCGCTCTCGTTGCCCGAGCTGACGGTGAGCGCGGCCGTTTCGGTGCCGGTCGCGTTGCCCTTCTCCGCGGTGACCTCGACGGTCACGTTCTCGCTGGGGGCGGGCAGGGCCACCGTACCGCTCTCGTCGGTGACGTAGCTGCCAGCGCCCTCGTAGGTCGCGTTCTCGTCCGTGACTGCGACCGTGACGGAGGCGTTGGCGACGGCCGAGCCGTCGTCGGTCACGGACACCGTGGCACCGCCGTCGGTCTGGTCCACGGCGACCGCGAGCGACCCGTCGTCGGACTCCTCGGCGACGAGCGTGACCGTCGTCGTGCTGGTCGCGTTACCGGTCTCCGCCGTCACCGAGACGGTGACGTTCGCGTCGGGCTCGGGGAGCGCGACGGTTCCGTTCTGGTCGGTCGCGTAGTCGCCCGCACCCGCGTACGTGACGTTCTCGTCGGCGACGCCGACCGTCACGCTGGCGTTCGCGACCGCCGACCCGTTTCGAGTCACCGTCACGGTCGCGCCGTCGTCGCCGACCTGTTCGACCGAGACGGAGAGTGAATTGGCGGTTTCGTTCGCCGCTGCGGTACTCGCCGCGCCCGCGGCCGCGACGCTCGACAGGACGAGGAGTCCCGCGAGGGCGACCGCGATGGTTCGTTGTGTCGATGTCATGCACTCGTCTCTTTGGGAAATGAGAGATTAAACCCCGCTTGCCGTCCACTCTGTTTTCGCAGTTCAATCTAGACGATAGAAAGTCTCGTAGACGTCGATAAAGTTTAAAAACTGTTCTTACCGTTCAACGGAATCGTTCAACGTTACGTTTCCCGAGCGGATTCGACCGAATCCGCTCGGAGTTCTGGTAGCTCCGGCGTCCCAGCGCTACTCCGCGCGCTCGACGGCGGCCGCGGCGCGTTCCTCGGCGCGCTCCCGCACGTCTTCGGCGTCCATCGTCAGCACCTCGCGGTCGCGCATCAGGACCGCGCCGTCGCAGAGCGTGTGGCGCACGTCCGACCCGCGGGCCGCGTAGACGAGGTGGCTCACGAGGTCGTGGTGGGGCGTCAGATGGGGCGCGTCGAGGTCCACGACCGCGAGGTCGGCGTTCGCGCCTTCCGCGACGCGACCGCTGTCGAATCCGAGCGCGTCGGCGCTCCCCTCGGTGGCCATCCGGACGACGCTCTCGGCGGGGACCGCGCTGGCGTCGTTCGCGGCCAACTTGCCGACCATCGCGGCGTCGCGCATCTCGTCGAACAAGTCGAGGTCGTTGTTCGAGGCCGCGCCGTCGGTGCCGAGACCGACGGTCACGCCCGCGTCGAGCATATCTTGGACCGGGGCCATCCCGCTGGCGAGTTTCATGTTCGACGCCGGGCAGTGGACGACCGCGGTGCCCGTCTCGGCCAGCAGGTCGATTTCGGTCCCGTCGAGGTGGACGCCGTGGGCCACGGAGTCCGACGCGCCGGTCATGTCCAGTTCGCGGGCGTATTCCAGCGGACGCTCGCCCTCCGCCTCGACTATCGGGTCCACTTCGTCTTCGGTCTCGTTGGCGTGGTAGTGGAGCGGAATCCCGTCGTCTCGGGCTTTCGAGACGTACTCTCGAAGGTACTCCTCGCCGACGGTCGTCAGGCTGTGGGGCATGAACGCCGTCTTCACGCGACCCGCCGCCGCGCCGTCGAACTTCCGGGCGGTAGCGAGGCTCTGCTCGCAGTCCTCGCGCGCGCCATCCTCGTCCTTCCCGACCGTCACGATGCCGTAGCCCAACCGCGCGCGCAGTCCGGCGTCCTCCACCGCGTCCACGACCTGCTCCTCGTGGAAGTACATGTCCGCGAACGCCGTGGTGCCCGACCGAATCATCTCCAGCAGGCCGAGGTCGGTCCCGGCGCGCACGTCCTCGGGGGTCAGTTCGGCCTCGACCGGCCAGATGTCCTCCTGCAACCACGCGTCGAGTTCCTTGTCGTCGGCGTAGCCCCGCAGGAGCGTCATCGCGGCGTGGGTGTGAGCGTTGACCAGTCCCGGCATCACGAGACCGTCCTCGGCGGAGAGCGTCTCGTCGCCCTCGGGAACCTCGTCGGGGTCCCCGACCGCCGTAATCGTGCCGGACTCGGAATCGACCAGTACGTCGGCGCGCTCGACGGTCGCGTCGGGGCGAAGAACCCGGCCGCCCGCGATTCGGAGTGTCGTCATGGGGAATCGTTCTCCCGCCCGGCGTGTCAATCCATCGGGTTCGGTCCCGACTCGCGTCGAACGCCCCGCGCCGCCGACGGCCCGCCTGAATCCGAACCCCGAACAGCTAAATCCAAGCGGTCAGATACCTCGAAGGATGCTCGACTCCGCGGCGTTCTGGGCGGCCGTCGCCGTCCTCGTGCCGGTGCTGAAGATGCTCTACTTCCCGCTCGCCAACCGAGTGCTGGGCGCGGTCAGCGACGCGCTCGGCGACCCGCGAGGCTACGTGATGTACAAGTACGCCCTGTTCGTCTCGGGCCTCGCGGTCGAACGGTCGTTCGGCGGGCGCGTACTTGCCGACCATCGCCTCCCGGAGGTCGTCGAGTCTCACCGCGACCGCCCTCCAGCGAGACCCGCAGACGACGAGTCGAGTCCTGACGAATCGGCGTGCATCTCCCGCTCGATGGTCGGACCCGAGGCTCAAAGAGTTTTCTACCGGGCCGCTCTGTCGCTGGAAAAAGGGTCAGTCGGCCGTTACCGCCACGGCACGAGGAAGTCTATCGAACAGACGTACCCGCCGGGGTGGCCGGTGGACGAACAGCCGCCGTTCATCTCCTCGGTCGTCTCGTCGGAGTCGTTGACGTTGAGTTCCATCGTGATCCATCGAGAACATCGTTACCGATTGGCATGTAATTTTTTCCGGTATAATATTTAAATTATGTCGGTGTCGGTTCCATCATGTATCGAACGGCACGGCGTCGGCGACGGCGGAGGCGGTCGGTTCGACGGTCGGAGACTCGCCCACGGCGCTCGCGGTCTTCTCGGGCCACGCGACCCCCGCGCCGGTTCCCACCACGACCACGCTGTCGGCCTCGCCGACCACGCCGTCCTCGACCGCCTGAGAGACCACGGCGGGCGCGAGCGCCGAGGCCGGTTCGAGGAAGACGCCCTCGCGTCCGACCGTCCGGACGGCTTCCTCGACCGCCTCGCGGTCGGCGGCGTAGGCCGCGCCGCCGGAGGCCCGGACCGCTCCGAGCGCGTGGTCGCCGGAGGTCGTACCCATCGTGGAGGTGCTGAGCGGTTCCGGGCCGTCGTCGCGCCCGACCGACTCGGCGTCCGCCTCGAACGCCGCGGCGAGGGGGTGGCGCTCCTCGCTCTCGGCGCTTATCATCCGGGGCTTGTCGGCGACGACGCCGCGGGCCGCGAGTTCCCGGAACCCCTTCCAGATGCCGTAGAGACCGTCGCCCGCGCCGACCGGGACGACCACGGCGTCGGGGACCTCGCCCAACTGCTCGACCAACTCGTACGCGATGGTCTTGTAGCCCTCGTAGACGTACGGTTGCCCGGTGAACTCGCCGTCGAGGTCGTACGCGACGACCCACCCCGAATCGGCGAGGTCGGCGAGCAGGGTCTTGCGCTCGCCGTAGTCGGTCAGCCGGAGGGCTTCCGCTCCGTAGGCCCGAATCTGGCGGTGGTGCGGCGGTTCGCTCGACGGCGAGAGGAAGGCGAGGACGCGCTCGACGCCCGCCCGCGAGGCGTAGGCCGCGACGGCGCTGGCGTGGTTCCCCGTCGAGGCGGCGGCGATGCGGTCAGCGCCGTGGGAGACGAGGCGGGGCACGACCACCGCGGCGAGGCGGTCCTTCCACGACCACGTGGGGTTGGTGGTCTCGTTCTTCAGATAGAGGTCGGGACTCGCATCCTCGAACTCGGCCGCCGCGGTCGCGCCGAGTCGCGGCGTCTCGACCAGCGGGGTCCACCCCTCGCCCATCGGGACGGGCGCGTCGGCGGACGCGTCCGGTTGGGACGCGTCCGCCGCGGAATCGCCCGGAACGGGAAGCCAGTCGGCGTAGCGCCGGAGGTCGGTCCGGTCGTTCTCGGGGAGCGCGTCGGGGAGGTCGTCGTAGGCGACTTCGAGGGGGCCGCCGCAGCGGGGACAGTCCGCGGGGCGCTCGGCGGGGTCGGTCGTCGCGCCGCACGACAGGCACTCGAAGACGTAGGTCATGGCGTCGTGTTGGTCCGGTGGACGGTTAGTGATTCGGGAAACGGCCAGACGCGCCGTCAGCGGCCGGGTCGTCAGCCGTCGGACTGTCAGCGGCCGGGCCGTCAGCCGTCGAGGAGGCCCCGCACGTCGCTCTCGATTCGTTCCATCACGGCGGGTTCGGTCCCGTCGGGCAGGTCGAGGTGGCGGAAGTCGTTCATGATTCGGACCATCGCCAGCGCCTCGTAGAGCGGTTCTGGAGCCGAGACCCGCTCGGCGCGGTCCGGTGCCGTCGCCCGGTAGCCCGAGAGCATCGCCTCGCGGACGAGGTCGCGGCGGTCCGACGCGTCGGGGAGACCCGCGAGGAAAGCCCCGCCGTAGAGGTAGACGGCGAACTCGAAGTCGAAGGCGGCCGGGACGGCGAGCGTGTACCCCCAGTCGAGCATCGCGGTGATTTCGCCGGTTTCGGGGTCGATGAGGAGGTTGTGGAGTCCGTGGTCGTTGCGCCCCAACACGGGGTCGAACGGGCCGTCCAAGTCGTCGATTCGTGACTCGACCCACCGCTCCAGTTCGGGCGTCAAGTCCGAGAACCGGGAGTCGGCGTGGCGGTCGAGTTCGCGGGCGGCGTAGTCCCGGAGGTAGGACGGCCACTGCTCGTGGGGGTCGCCGACGGTCAGCGTCGCCGGGTCGCCCTCTGGCGGTTCGTCGGTCAGGGCGGGGCCGTCGTGGCGGACGTGCCCGAAGCGTTCGACCGCCGGCACCGAGTGGAGTTGCGCCAAGTACTCGCCGGTCTCTCGGGCGAGTCGCCGGAGCGCGTCGTCCCCGAGTCGGCCGACGCGCTCGTAGGCCACCTCCTCGCCGGAGAGTGCGCGCATGAGGTAGTAGGGCGTCGGACGCTCGTCGTGGTTGTCGGTGACGCCGAGGACCTCGGGGACGGGAATCGACGTGTTGGCGTCGAGGACCGCCTGCAGTCTGGCCTCGGTGGAGAGGCCCCACGCTTGGCCGTCGGGCGAGGCTTTCAGGTACAGTTCGCGGGACTCCTCGCCGTCGGCGACCGCGACCCGGTAGACCGAACAGAATCCGCGCTCGGCCGGGACCGCTTCTTCGAGTTCCCACGACGGCTCGACCGACCGGACCAACTCTCGGAGCGTCGCGTCCGTAATCTCGCGCGCCTCGGGAACCTCGTCCATACCCCGGCTACCGCGTCGCCAGTTAGAATCGTTTCGGTGGTTTGGTCCGGAGTGGCACGCTCCTCGGCGAGAAGTGGACACAGGGACGCGGGATGACGAAAGGTAGTTGCCCGAAGAGCTCCAACATCGCCAGTATGAGAATCGCCGTCCCGAACAAGGGCCGACTCCACGACCCGGCGATGGAACTGCTCGAACGCGCCGGACTCCACGCGGTAGACGGTGCCGACCGGAAGCTGTACGCCGACACGGTGGACCCCGACGTGACCCTGCTGTTCGCTCGCGCCGCGGACATCCCCGAGTACGTCAGCGACGGCGCGGCCGACGCGGGCATCACGGGCTTGGACCAGGTTCGGGAGGCCGACCCCGGCAACGTCTCGGACCTGCTCGACCTCGAATTCGGCCGGTGCCGACTCGTCCTCGCGGCCCCCGAGGACGGCGACATCGAGTCGGTCGCCGACGTGGCGGGCAAGACCGTCGCCACTGAGTTCCCCCACATCGCCGAGCAGTACTTCGCCGAACAGGACGTCGAGACCGACATCGTGGAGGTCAGCGGCGCGACCGAACTCACGCCGCACGTCGAGATGGCCGACGCCATCATCGACATCACCTCGACGGGAACGACGCTGAAGGTCAACAGCCTCGCAGTCGTGGACGAGGTGCTGGCGAGTTCGGCACACCTGTTCGCCCGCGACGACGTGGCCGACGACGAGAAAGTCCAGCAGGTCGTGATGGCGCTCCAGTCGGTCCTCGCGGCCGACGGTAAACGCTACCTGATGATGAACGCGCCCGAGGACCGCCTCGCGGAGGTCCGCGACGTAATTCCCGGATTGGGCGGCCCGACCGTGATGAACGTCGAGAGCGAGGCGGGCGGCGAGAAGGACGGAACGGTCGCGGTCCACGCCGTCGTGGACGAGCGCGACGTGTTCGAGACCATCAACGAACTGAAGTCGGTCGGCGCGAGCGGGATTCTGGTGACCGAAATCGAGCGGTTGGTGGAGTAGTCGCCGCCCGACGAGACGGAGCGTTGCTCAGGTCGGCGCGGTCGAGAGCAGGCGGACGATGTTCAGAACCGTGATTCCAGCGATGGCGCTCACGGTGTAGTGGACCAGCGTGACCAGCCCCGCGGTCCGAAGTCGCAGGCGGTACACGCCCCGAATGGCGAAGAAGTCCGCCGTGGCGCTGACGAGGATGACGACCAACGGGCCGTACGCCTGCAACGCGAACGAGATGAGCGCGGGGACGAGACCGACGACGAACGCGCGCAGTATCGGCACGTCGCCGAGGACGTACCGGGCGGCGATGTGGGCGGTGACGCCGTAGAACAGCACCGCCAGGAGGAACGTTCCAATCAGCGCGACGACGGGAACTGCCATGGTCGGGCGTTACGGCGGCGGTCGCTTGTGCCTGCCGGTTCGAAGCGCGCGGAAACGCTCCGAGAGCGGCGAGGGGGTCGCTCGCCGTCGAGTCGGCGGCCGTCCCGGTCGCGCAGTCGCTACCGTTCCGGGTCGCCAAAGAAGGAGTCACGCGGACGCGAACGCGAGCGTGAAGGTTACTCCAGCAGGCCGAGTTCTTCGAGGCGCGAGACGATCTTATCGACCGCCTGCTCCGCGTCTTCGGGTTTCTTGCCGCCGGTGATGACGAGCTTGCCGGACCCGAACAGGAGCGCGACGACTTCGGGTTCGTCGAGGCGGTAGACGAGACCGGGGAACTGCTCGGGCTCGTACTCGATGTTCTCGAGTCCGAGACCGATGGCGATGGCGTTGAGGTTGAGGTTGCGACCGAGGTCCGCGGACGTGACGATGTTCTGGACGACGATCTCGGGGTCCTCGTTCACGTCGATCTGGAGTTCGCGGAGCTTGTCGAAGACGATTTCGAGGCTCTCGTGGACGTCGGCCGTACTCTTCGCGCCGGTACAGACGATCTTGCCGGACCGGAAGATGAGCGCCGCGGACTTGGGATTCTGGGTCCGATAGACGAGACCGGGGAACTGCTCCGGGTCGTAGTCGGCCCCCTCGAGGTCCATCGCCACGCTCTGCAGGTCGAGTTCCTGCCCGATACCGGTGGAGGCGACCACGTTTTCAATGTTGATGGTCTCCTTTGGGTCGGTCATGTGCGACTTAAATGTCGTATTTAAGGTTTATAAAGGTTGGTACTCTCTACTGATAGGTGTGGAACTAGTTTTTATGCGTTCAGGCGGCCGGAGAGCAGCCCCGACCGCAGACGAAACCCCCAAGAGCCACCGCCGAGTCCGGTAGACCGTGTACGCGCTCGAACTCGGCGGTGAGGACGACCAGTTCGCGGCCGCGGAAGCGGCGAGCGCCGCGACCGGCGTCGAAGTCGTCGCGCCCGGACTCGCCACCGCGACCGCGATCACCGACCGCGTGCGGACGCTGGCCTATACTCACCGCGCCAGCGAAGTGGTCGGGCGGACCGACGCGACGCTCGCGTCGGCGCGCGCGCTCCTCGACGCGGCCGGAATCGACCGCGAGGGCACCGTCGCGGTCCGCGCCCGCGACGTGCGCGAGACGGCCGACATCGACACCCAACGCGTCGAACGCGAACTCGGGAGCGTCCTCACCGACCGCGGGTTCGCGGTGGACTTGGACGACCCCGACCACGAGCTTCGAGCGCTGTTTAGCGAGGCGCGAAGCGCCTCGGAAGGGTCGAGCGACGAGCCGCGAGACGACACCTGCCTACTCGGGTGGCTCGCCGCCGAGAGCGTCCGGGACTTCGGCACGCGGAAGCCGACCGACCGACCCTTCTTCCAGCCCGGCGGGATGGACCCCCTGCTGGCCCGCGCGCTCGTCAACCTCGCCGGTGCCCGACCGGGCGCGACCGTGCTGGACCCGATGTGCGGCACCGGCGGCGTCCTCATCGAGGCCGGACTCGTCGGGGCTGAGGTCCTCGGCGCGGACGCCCAGCGCAAGATGGCCCGCGGCGCGGCCGAGAATCTGGCGCACTACCTCGGGGGCGAGCGCGCGGACAGCGGGACTATCGACGGGCGAGCCGCGGGCGACTGGGCGACCTTACTGGGCGACGCGACTCACCTGCCGTTCCCCGACGGGTCGGTAGACGCCGTGGTCTTCGACGCGCCCTACGGCCGCCAGTCGAAGATAGCGAACTTGGAGTTGGACGACCTCGTGGCCGGTGCGCTCGCGGAGGCCCGCCGGGTCGCCGACCGCGCCGTCGTCGTGGGCGACCGGTCGTGGGCCGACGCCGCGCGCGACGCGGGGTGGGCCGTCGAAGATG
The DNA here is from genome assembly GCF_023238445.1 of Halorussus gelatinilyticus. Classification (GTDB taxonomy): domain Archaea; phylum Halobacteriota; class Halobacteria; order Halobacteriales; family Haladaptataceae; genus Halorussus; species Halorussus gelatinilyticus. The sequence continues at coordinate 969,009 of NZ_CP096658.1, forward strand.
AGTTCGAGCGTCGCGTCCATCGCTCGCTAGTCCGGCACGTCGTGGTGCTGTCCGACGACGCGACGCCGGGCGACCCCGACTCGTTCGATGCCGAACGAGGAGCGAGCGAGTAGCTAGCTCTCGGCGTCGCGGGCGTGCTCCCGGAGTTCTCGCTCTTCTTCCGTCTCGACGGTGAGTTCGGGGACCGGAACCGGCGTGCCCTCCTCGCCGAGCGCGACGAAGGTGAACGTCGAACCGGTGGTGCGCTCGGCGTCGCCGGTCCGGGGGTCCTCGCGCCACGCCCGGAGGCGGACCTTGACGCTGGTCTTCCCGGCGGCGTAGACGTAGGCCTCGATGAGCGCGATGTTCCCGACCGGGACCGGCCGGTGAAACGAGAGGTCGTCCACGCCGGCTGTAACGCAGGTCTCGCCCGCGAAGCGCATCGCGGACATCGCGCCGAGTTCGTCCATCCACTTCATCAACTCGCCGCCGTGGAGCGTCTCGTAATTGTTGGCGTCGTTGGGCTGGACGCGGTAACGGTTCCGAATCTGAGTGTCCGAGAGCGTCGGCATGGCCGTTGCTTCGCGGGCGACGGGGAAGAAACGTGGGCCGGCGCTCGCTACGCGTGCGTCGCACCGAGTTCCGCAAGCAGGTGGCCGATGTGGACGCGGTCGTTCGCGCCCTCGGCGAGGTCAGCGTCTATCTCGCCCGCGAGACGGGTCAGTTCGGCGAGTTCGTCGCCGGAGTACCGCCCGGAGTGAGCCACGTCCAGAATCTCCCGGAGGACTTCCTCGCCGCTGAATCCCTCGTCGATGAGCAGGTCGTCCAAGGTCTTGCGAGCGTCGGAGAACTCGCCCGCCTCGGCGGCGTCGAGCATCGATTCGATTTCGGCCGCGACGCCCACGTCGCCCAGCACCTCGTAGGCGGCGTTCATCGTGACCTCGCCCTCCTGCTGGGCGGTGGTCTGGGCGCCCAGGATGGCCTTCCGGAGGTCGCCGCTGGCGTACCCCGCGACGTATTCGAGACCGTTCTCGTCGTACTCGACACCCTCGGCCTCCACGATGCCCTCCAGTACACTGACGATTTCCTCGACCGAGGGCGCGCGCATCGCCACCGGGAAACAGCGCGATTTGATGGGCGGGATGAGTTTGGTCGGCTGGCGCGTCGTGATGACGAACTGGGTCGCCTCGTGGTGGCGCTCCATCACCCGGCGCAGCGCCTGCTGGAAGTCCTCGCGGATGGCCTCGGCGTTGTCCAGCACGACGGTCTTGTACGTCCCCGAGACCGGCGAGTAGCTCGCCGATTCCTTGAGGACGTGGTTGATGAGGTCGGCCTTCGAGGAGTTGCGGCGGCGCTTGCTGTCGATGAACGACGCGAAGCGCGGGTCGTTGGCTATCTCCTTTTTCGTCATCCCGAAGAAGTCCGCGACGTTTATCTCCACGAGGTCGTTGTCCGGGTCGGCGTGGGCTTCGCGGGCCAGCGCCCGCACTGCCGCGGTCTTGCCCGCTCCGGCCGGGCCGTGGATGACGAGGTTGATGGGTTCCTCGACGGCCTTCTGGAGGTAGTCGCGGACCTCCGCCTGAGGAAGGTCGGCGAGGTCGGGGGCGTAGCGTTCGGTCCACAGCGGCGCGTCCATTAGCGGCCGGTAGGGTGTCGGCGGGTAAGAATCGGTCGGTCCCGAACGGACCCACGTAGCCCGTGACGCTCGCGTACGGACTCGGTAGATTCGGTCCTTCCAGGTCGGCTCTCTGAGCCGACCGCCGGATATCGCGTTATTTCCCGCCGTTGCCTTGCTTTCCGTTGCCCTGCTTTCCGTTATTCCCGTCGTTCTTCTCCTCGAACTCGACGCTCAGTTTGGCCGACCCGTTCTCGGTCTCGACTTCGACTTCGAGTTCGTCGGCGTCGGGCACCGCGAACGTGAGGTTCCCGTCGGCCGCCGTCTCGCCGACGCGCTCGCCGTTCACCGCGACCGTGGCGTTCGCCACGGCGCTTCCGTTCTGCGTGACCGAGACGGCGACGTTCTCGCCGCGCGTGACGTTGCCGAGGAGCGTCGCGTTCAGCGCCGTCTCGTCGTTCTCTTTGGTTTTGTTTTCGTCCTCGCCGCCCTTCTCGTCGCGTTCGTCGCCCTTCTCGTCCCCGTCATCGACCGATTCGATTTTCTTGTCGGTCCCCGACTCGCTGATGACGGGTTTGAGGATGTACTTCCCGCTCTTGCCCGCTTCGAACACGGAGATGTCGAAGACGTAATCGACCGACTCGTTCGCGCCGACCGTGAACGACTGGTGAATCTGGAGCTTCTCGCTCGGGAGTTTGACCCGGACCTCCTCGCCGGTCGTCAGCGTCCCGTTGACCTCGGCGACGTGGACGAAGACGGTGTCGTAGGTGCCGTTGGCCACGTCGAAGGTACCGAGTCGGGTCGCGTTCGCGCCCGGAAGCGTGGTCAGGTCCACGGTGCGATTGGCGACGTCGTGGTTCGTCCAGCTGCCGTCGGCGCGCTTCATCCCGACCCGAGTGACGGTGACGTTCAGGTGTTCGAAGTCGCCCATAGCGTTGCGCTCGTCGCTCAGGTAGAAGTTCACTGCACTGGCGTCGGTAGCGCCGCCGCCGCTCGCGGTCGTTTCGTCGGTCGTGGTCTCGCCGGGTGTGGTTTCGGCGAGCGTGGTTTCGCCGTTCGTCGTGGGCGTTGCCGTTCCACCCTGCCCGCCGACACAACCGGCGAGGAGTAGCATTACTGCGAGACAGACTGCCGTGTAGCGTCTCATGACAGTCACTTCGGACTCAACGGCGGTTGATAAATATCGGTTCCCGTTCGGAATCGTTTCCACCCCGCTCTCTTCCTGCGGTTCAACGGTTTGAACGATGAAAATAGTAGGAATTCGAATCGTCCGCGCCGAATCGCCGGAATCGAGACTACGCGGCGGAGGTGGTGGTCTCGTTACCGGCGGCGGCGGTAGTCGTCGCTTGGCTCGAATCCTCCAGCACGATGACTCCGAGTTCGCCGAAGTTGCGGGTGTACACGCCGTGGATGTACTGGCGCGCCGGCACGCCTTCGGTGTCTATCTCGAACTCGACGGTGGTCTGCTCGCCCGCGTCGAGCGTGACGTTCTGGCGAGCGATGACCGTCCCCTCCAGCCGGAAGGCGACCTCTTGGGTCGCCTGCTGGTCGTTGGGGTTGCTGACCGTGGCGCTCACCGTGATGGTGTCACCGGTGGTCGCGCTGTCGGGCGCGTCGAGTCCCGAGACCTCGAAGGAACTGAGTTCGGCCGCCGTCACGTCGCCGTCCTCAGCCGTCGTGGTGGTCTCCTCGACCACGTCTTCGGTGGTCGTGGTCTCTTCGACTTCTTCAGTCGTGGTGGTCTCCTCGACTTCTTCAGTCGTGGTGGTCTCCTCGACTTCTTCAGTCGTGGTGGTCTCCTCGACTTCTTCAGTCGTGGTGGTTTCCTCAATTTCTTCAGTCGTGGTGGTCTCTTCGACCTCCTCGGTCGTGGTCGTCTCTTCCACCACGTCTTCGGTGGTCGTCGTCTCCTCGACCTCTTCCTCAGTCGTGGTGGTTTCCTCGACTTCTTCGGTCGTGGTCGTCTCTTCGGGTTCCGCCGTCGTGGTCGTCATCGGCGGCTCGGGCATCTCGATGTCCTCGGGAGCCGTGACGACGAACGTCACGTTCTCGATGCTAACGTCGGTGATGACGTACCGGACGGTCTGGAGGTCCTTCGAGAGGTTCTCCTCGATTATCTCCTCGGCCTGCTCCGGACTCACGGTCGTCATCGGACCGGCCTGCTGCTGGGCCATCGCGCCCTGACGGAGCAGTTTGCTCAGGTTGATGGTGACGCGGCGGTCGGAGATGGTGAGGTTGCCGACTCGCTGAGTGCGGTCGGGCGTCTCTTCGTCACCGACGACGAAGGACCAGCGGTCGATCTGCATCTGCTCGATCTTGAAGACGAACCGCTGCATGTCAGCGGGCGTTTCCCCGGTCGTGGTCGTCTCGCCGACCACTTCCTCGGTGGTGGTCTCTTCGATCACTTCTTCTTCGGTAGTCGTCGTGGTCTCTTCGACTTCCTCTTCGGTCGTGGTCGTAGTCGTCTCCTCGACCGCTTCCTCGGTGGTCGTGGTCTCTTCGACTTCCTCTTCGGTCGTGGTCGTAGTCGTCTCCTCGACCGCCTCCTCAGTCGTAGTCGTCTCCTCGACTTCCTCGGTGGTCGTGGTCGTCTCCTGTGCGACCGTCACGTTGGCTTGGTCGATGAGGACCTGCCCGTCCGTGGTGTAGGGACCGTCGAGTTCGCCGGTCGAGAGGACGAAGTCGTAGACCTCGTTGTTGTTCGTGTCGAGGTGCGGCATGGCGACGAGCGTCTGGCTCTCGGTGATGGGCCGGGCGAGCGTGATAGTCACGTTCTCGTGAGTGCCCGCTTCGAGGTACACCGAGTTACCGAGGACGCTCGACAGCGGTGCCTCGGCGACCGACGAGTCGTGGATGGCGATGAACCCGCCCTCCGGCAGGGTCGCCGACTCCACGACGATCTGTTCGCCGCTAGATTCCTGCTCGTTTATCGTTATGTTCGCTTCGCCGTCGGCGGCAGTGGTCGTCTCTTGAACCCCCACGGCGTTCGTTCCCGCATCTGTCGGACTACTCGTCACGGCGAGCGATACGGCCGTTCCGCTCGCCAGAACCAGCAACACCGCCATGAAGACGGCGCTAAGTGTCTTTGTATCACGTGTCATTTGTAACCCCCATTCGGCAGGAAAAGCGACGGTGAGGCCGCGAATAAACGGGCGCGACCGTTCACGGGCGTAACAGACAGATACGGTGGTTTAGGCCTTGACTATCGGCGAATTTTCGGATTCGTCCTCGCCTCGTAATCCCTTGTTTCTGCGACGGTAACGGCGCGTACTTCGCTCGGGATTTCGAAGGCGCTTTCCCACCCGCCCCCGGAGTATCATCGAGGATGTCGATGCGCGTTACCTTTCTCGGAACCGGCGGGGCAGTGCCGACTACAGAGCGAAACCCGAGTTCGGTGCTGGTCAACCGGGAGGGCGACCGGTTGCTGTTCGACGCCGGCGAGGGGACCCAACGCCAGATGATGCGCTTCGGCACCGGGTTCACCGTCTCGGACATCTTCGTTACGCACCTCCACGGCGACCACGTACTGGGGATTCCCGGACTGATACAGACGCTCGACTTCAACGACCGCGAGGAGGCGCTGACCGTCTACACCCCGTCCGGAACCGAGGAGGACATCGACCAACTCGTCCACGCCGCCGACAACCGCCCGTCGTTCCCGGTCAACGTCTACGGCGTCGGTCCCAGCGAGGCCGCGGTCCGGCGCGACGACTACGAGGTCCGGACGTTCCGGACCGACCACGACACCAACTCGCTGGGCTACGCGCTGATAGAGGACGACCGCAAAGGCCGGTTCGACCGGGAGAAGGCCGAGGAACTGGGCGTCCCGGTCGGCCCGAAGTTCTCGCGACTCCACGAGGGCAACCCGGTCGAACTGGACGACGGGACCGTCATCGAACCCGACCGAGTGGTCGGCGACCCGCGGCCCGGCCGCCGGTTCGTCTACACCGGCGACACGCGGCCGAGCGCGACGGTCGCGGAAGTCGCCGACGACGCCGACCTGCTGGTCCACGACGCGACCTTCGCCGACGACCGCGCCGACCGCGCCGCCGACACCGCTCACTCGACCGCGCGACAGGCCGCCGAAATCGCCGGCCGCGCCGACGTCGAGCGCCTCGCGCTGACTCACATCTCCTCGCGGTACGCGGGCGACGTGTCGGCCCACCTCGAAGAGGCCCGCGAGGTCTTCGACGGCGAAGCGTTCGTCCCCGACGACGGCGAGACCATCGACGTTCCGTATCCGGACGAGTAGCTTTCGTCCGACGGATTAAATTCCCACTATGTTATAGTTTGACGAATGGTTAGAAAATAGCTGGTTTTATCCAGACGTTGTACTACCAAGCGGACGTATGCGTCAATCCGCATCGCTGCTACTGATTCTCTGCCTCGTCGTCGCGGGCGCGGTACCGCCCGCCGCGGCGAGCGGCTCCAGCACGCACGGCCAGACGGGGACCGCTGCGCCCGCACCGACCGCGGCGCAGGCCCCGACGAATAACTCGACGACCGTCACCATCATGTCGTACAACGACGTACAGACCGCGGCCGCCGAGAACGGCACGCTGCCGCGGATGGTCACGCTCCTCAACCAGCGTCGCGCCGCCCACGACAACCCGACCGTCGTGGTCGGCGGCGGCGACGAGGTCAGTCCCCACGCGCTCTCGCCGCTCAGTCAGTGGCGAGTGCCGGTGAAGGCCCTGAACGTCATCGACCCGGCCGCCGAGGTCGTCGGTAACCACGACCTCGACTACGGGTTCGACGCCGTGGCGAACTTCAGCAACGCCTCGGAGTTCCCGTGGCTGATGGCCAATATCGTGGACTCGGAGACCGGCGAGCCGATTCCGGGCACCAAGCCCTACACCGTCGTGGAGCGACAGGGCGTGAAGGTCGGCATCGTCGGCGTGGCCGACGAGAAGATCAAGTCCAAGACCGCGGTGGACTTCGCCGAGCAGGGCTACGAACTCAAGAACTACTCGGACACCGCGAGCAAGTACGCCACGATGCTCAAAGAGGAGAAGAACGTCGACGTGGTGGTCGTCTCGGCTCACCTCGGCGTTCCTGTGGCGAAGAACCTCGCTAACACCACCGAGAACGTCGATGCCATCGTCGTCGGCGACGACGAAATCGAGTATCCGCCCGCGGAGACCGGCGGCGCGGTCATCATGGAGGCCGAGGCCCGCGCGGAACACGTCGCGGAACTCAACCTGACCGTCGAGAACGGCAACGTGACCGAGTGGAACGGCCGCCTCCTCGACGTGACGAAGAACGTCTCGAAGAACGAGACGGTCTCGAACATCATCACGAACGCTCGCAAGGAGGAGCTATCGAGGGTCGCCGGGAAGACGGAAGTCGAACTCGACTCCCGGTTCGCCTCGAACTACCACGACGAGACCGCGCTCGGTAACATGATCGGCGACTCCTTCCGCGCCCAGACCGGTGCCGATGTCGCCATCACGAACGCGGGCGGTATCCGCTCGAACAGCATCTACGGTCCCGGCAACCTCACGGTCGGCGACGTGTACAACATGCTCCCCTTCCAGAACACGCTCGTCACCGTCGAACTGACCGGCGAGCAACTGGAGCAACTTCTCGCCAGCCAAATCGTCACCCTCGAAAGCGAGGAGGGCCAGCAGTACGGCGCAGAGGCGAAGCTACAGGTCAGCGGCGTCACCTACGAGTGGGTCGGCCACAACGGCACCGACGACCCGGTTCGAGACGTCTGGGTCAACGGCGAACCCCTCGACGGCGACGCGACCTACAACGTCACCGTCAACTCCTATATGGCCGGCTGGGACGACTCGGTGTTGTCGAACGCCACCGTGACCAGCGAGTCCCACATGCTCTACGGGACGGCCCTGCTGAAGTACGTCCAGCGGAACAGTCCGGTCTCGCCGACCGACGAGAACCGCATCCGGCGCGTGGACGCGGAAGTCGAAACGCAGTCCGTCAGCGTGAGCGACGGGACCGCGACGGTCGAACTCGCCGCGCCCAACGGAACGCAGAACGTGAGCGACTTCTACGCGACCACCGGAAACGCGAGCGACCACCTCGCGGCCGAGTCGGCCTCGCTGTCGAACGGCACCGTGACGGTCGCGTTCGACGTCGCCGACCTCCGTAAACTCTCGGCGGGCGGGACCGTCCAGATTTACGGCGGTTACAACACCTCCGCCTACGAGCGCGTCTACTTCGCGGACTCGGTGCTGAACGCCGAAGTGTCGGCCAGCGACGTCGGAGCCGAGACCACGACGACAGCGACCACCACGACCGAAACCGAGACTCGGACCGAGACCACGACGTCCGGCGACGAGACGACCGATACCACCGCCGAGACGACCGAGAAGGCGGTCAGTGACGAGACCGAGACCGCGACCACGGGTGGGACCTCCGGCGGTGTCCCCGGCTTCACTCCGGCCACCGCGGTCGTCGCGCTCGTCGCGGCCGCGCTCCTCGCGCACCGCCGCGACTGATCGGCGACTTCGCCGACGCTCGCGGTCGAACGTTCGCTTTCTCTTCTGCGTTCGCACCGACCGAGAGTGCCCCGCGTCGGATTTATATCTGCCCGCCGCCTACCCGTGTTCGTGAACGCCCGCACGAGTGCCCTCGACACGCTCGTCTTCGGCGTGGACGTCCAGAGCGGGGACGTCCGCGGCGACGCACCCTCCTACGCGCTCGTCGCGTTCGACGGGGAGAACATCGACCGCGACGTGGTGTCACACCGCAAGCTCCGCCGACTCGTGGACCGCGAGGAACCCGCCCTCGTGGCGACCGACAACATGTACGAGTTGGCCGCCGACAAGGACGCGCTGGTCCACTTCCTGCGCGAACTTCCCGACGGGACTCGGCTGGTGCAGGTCACCGGAGCGGAGCGGCCCGAACCCCTCTCGCGAGTCGCCTCGCGCCACGGCGTCCCCTACGGCAAGAAGCCGATGAAGGAGGCCGAGGCCGCCGCGCGACTCGCGGCCGGGAACGTCGGCTACGAGGTCTCTGCCTTCACGAATACCACGGAGATAAAGGTCTCGCGGGGGCGCTCGACCGGGAAGGGCGGGTGGAGCGAGGACCGCTTCACCCGCCGCATCCACGGGTCGGTCAAGACCAAGACGCGGGAAGTCGAGAGCGACCTCGACGCCGCCGGTCTCGACTACGAGCGCGACGTGACCGAGAAGTACGGCGGGTTCTCGAACGCCGTCTTCGAGGTCGAGGGCAGACCCGAGGACATCCCGGTGTCGAACGAGCGCTCCGGTGACGTGCGCGTCGAGGTCGAGCGCCAGCGCCGGGACGGCATCGAGTTCGAACCGCTCGCCAAGCGCCGCGACCACGTGCTGGTGGGCATCGATCCCGGCACGACGACCGCGGTCGCCGTGGCGGACTTGGACGGCAACCTACTCGACGTACTGAGTACTCGGACCGCGGGCACCGCCGACGTCATCGAGTGGATAATCGAGCGCGGGCGGCCGGTCGTCGTCGCCGCCGACGTGGAGCCGATGCCCGAGACCGTCGAGAAGATACGCCGGAGCTTCGACGCCGAGGGGTGGATTCCCGCCTCGGACCTCCCGGTGGACGAGAAGCAACACCGGACCCGCGACCACGACTACGACAACGACCACGAGCGCGACGCGATGGCGGCCGCGCTCTACGCCTTCGACGACCACGAAGACCAGTTCGCCCGCATCGCCGAGAAGGTGCCCCCGCGGATGGACCGGGGCGAGGTGACCGCCCGCGTGGTCGCCGGCGAGGACTCCGTGGAGACCGCGCTGGCCGCGCTCTCGGACGACGAGGAGAACGAAGAAGAAGAGACCGAACACACCGAGCGCGAACTGACCGACGACGAGAAGCGCATCAAGCAGTTGGAGTCGCAGGTCGAGCGCCTCGAAGCCCACGTCGAGGAGCTGAACGACACCATCGAGAGCAAGGAGGGTCGCATCGGGCAGCTGAAAGGCGACCTCGAAGCCGCCAGAAGCGAGGAGCGAAAGGAGGTCCGCGAGCGCCGCGAGGTCTCGCGGCTCGAACGCGAGAACGAGCGACTGGAGCGACAACTCGACCAGAAGGACGAGCGAATCGAGGAGTTGGAGGGCAAACTCGCGCGACTCAAGGAACTCTGGAAGCTCGACCACTCGAACTTCAGCGACGTCTCCGAGAAGAAGGCCGGACTCACGCCCGTCAAGCCCGTCTCGAAGTTCACCAAGGACGCCATCGCCGAGGCCCACGAGAGCTTCGGGCTGGCCACCGGCGACGTGGTGTACCTCCGGGACGCCTCGGGCGCGGGGCGCTCGACCGCCGAGCGACTCGCCGAGGTGGAGCCGAAAGTCGTCCTGACGGGCGACGGCGGCCTCTCGGACGTGGCCGACGAGGTCCTCTTCGAGAACGAGATTCCGGTCGGGCCGGCCGACGACGTGACGATTCAGGAGGTGGACGAGTTGGCCGTCACCCGCGAGCGAGAGGTCGAGACGGTCATCGAGGACTGGGAGGCCCGCGCCGAGGAACGCCGGAAGGAGCAGAAGGCCGAGCAACTCGATAGGCTCATCAGCGAACACCGGGCCGACAGGAAGTACGACTCGCGGTCGGAGGCCAGCGGGCAGAGTCCGTAGTCTAAATTTCTCTCTCGAAGATGGGATAAATACGACGAGAACCGCCGACGCGCGTCCGAACCGTTGGCACGGTCCCGGAACGCTAAAGCACCGCGCGGAACACAGACCGCGTATGGACGCCTACGAGTTGATTTCGAGGAACGTCGAGGAGGTCGTGACCGACGAGGAGGTCGAAGCGCTCGCCGAGGACCCCGAAGGCAAGCGCGTCTACGTCGGCTACGAGCCCTCCGGCGTGCTTCACATCGGGCACATGCTCGCGGCGAACAAGCTCATCGACCTGCAGGAGGCGGGCATGGAGGTCGTCATCCTGCTGGCCGACGTACACGCCTACCTCAACGACAAGGGCACCTTCGAGGAGATAGAGGAGACCGCCGAGAAGATGCGCAAGCAGTTCCTCGCCTACGGGCTGGACGAGGACAAGACCGAGTTCGTCTACGGTTCCGACTACCAGTTGGACGACGATTACGTGCTGGACCTTCACAAGCTGGAACTCGACACGACGCTCAACCGGGCCCAGCGCGCCATGGCCGAGATTCAGGGCGGCGAGACCGCGAAGGTCAGCCACGTCGTCTACCCCCTGATGCAGGCGCTGGACATCGAGTACCTCGACCTCGACTTGGCGGTCGGCGGACTGGACCAGCGCAAGGTCCACATGCTGATGCGCGAGGAGTTGCCCGAAATCGGGTACGACGCTCGGCCCTGTCTCCACACGCCCATCATCGCGGACCTCGGCACGGGCGAAGGCAAGATGTCCAGTAGCTCGGGCGTCACCATCTCGATGGAGGACAGCACGGAAGACATCGAGGAGAAGGTCAACTCGGCGTTCTGCCCGCCGACCCGCGAACCGGAGGGCGACCTCGAAAACCCGGTGCTCGAAATATTCCAGTACCACGTCTTCCCGCGCTTCGAGACGGTCGTCGTGGAGCGCCCCGACGAGTACGGCGGGAACCTGGAGTACGACGACTACGAGGCGCTGGCCGAGGACTTGGAGAGCGGCGAGTTGCATCCCGCCGACGCGAAGGGCGCGCTGGCGACGTACTTGGACGAGTTGATCGCGCCGGGCCGCGAGAAGTTGCGGGAACTCGAAGAGTAGCGGTCTATCCGTTTTTCGGTCGTCGAATCGTTCTATCGAGTGCCGAGCGACGCGAAGCGTGAAACGGGCGCAGTTCTATTGGAAGCCGCCGCCACCGCCGCCGCCCATCATGCCGCCGAGACCGAAACTCGCCATGAGACCCGAGACGAGACCCCACGCCGTCAGGACGAACCCGAGGACGACGAGACCGATACCGGCCGCGATGATCAAGTTCTGAAGGGCGATGACCGCGATGCCTCCGAGCAGGAGCAACACCCCGACGATGCCTTTCGCTCCGAGTTTGTCGAGCATACGACGGGGTGGGTTCGGGCGTAACTTAAACACCCTTGCTCCGGCGACGGGGCGACGAACGACGGCGGATTTAAACCTCCCCGCCTCCAAACCGAAAATATGAGCGACAACGACGGCGGACGGCGGAAGAACCTCCGCATGCCCGACGACGACGAGGTCTTCGCCACCGTCACGAACATGCTCGGAGCGAATCGTGTGAAAGTACGTTGCGCCGACGGGACCGAGCGCACCGCTCGGATTCCGGGCAAGATGCAAAAGCGCATCTGGATTCGAGAGGACGACGTGGTGCTGGTCGAACCGTGGGACTGGCAGGACGAGAAGGCCGACATCAAGTGGCGCTACGACAAGCAGGAAGCCGACCAGTTGCGCGACGAAGGCCACATTCAATAAGAACGACCTTTCCAGCGGTCGTCGCGTCCGAGTCGCAGACTCGGACGCGTCCACCCTCGCAAAAACTCGACCAAAAACACCGGAGGGGCAACGTTCACCTTCCGCGCCGTCGGTCACTCCTCGGCTCGCGGTTTCACCGCTCACCAATCGCGGCGCTTTGCGCCGTGCTATCGGTCGTTTACTCGCGGATTCGATAGAAGTACTCGGATTTTTCGGCGTTCCGGTAACACCGCTGTCGGGTGGTTACGTCTGCACAAGTACACCAGACCCCAATAGGCAAGAACGCGGGCTTGCGAGCGTGCATTAAACGCGTCTCCCGTATCGTTCGTCGTGTCCTCTCAACGAGTCACCGACGAAACCGACGTAGCGAACGACGAAGCGATTCCCGCCGTCGAGGCCATCCGGTCCCGGCGCTCGGGTCACAACTTCGACCCCGAGGCCGAACTCGACGACGAGACGCTGGAGGAACTGATTCGGGACGCCGCGCTCGCGCCCTCCTCGTACAACCTCCAGCCGTGGGAGTTCGTCGCCGTGCAGGACGACGACCGACTCGCCGAAGTGGTCGAACTGGCCTACGGACAGGAACACATCGAGGAGGCCGGGACCGCGATTCTCGTGGTCGGCCACACCGAACCCGAGACGGCCGACCGCGTCTTCGAGGAGTGGGTCGAAGCGGGCCGCTTCGACGCGGAGACCGGCGAGCAGGTCAAAGAGCAGACGGTTGCCGGCTACCAGAGCGAGCAGGCCGGACGTGACTACGGCATCCGGAACGCCAGCCTCGCGGCCCAGAACCTGCTGCTGTCGGCGCACGCCCGCGGCCTGACCGCCACGCCGATGAGCGGGTTCGACTTCGAGGGGATGGCCGAGTTCCTCGACCTGCCCGAGGACAAGATTCCGGTGATGCTCGTCGCCGTCGGACCGAGCGGCGGCGAGGAACCCGCGCGACTCCCCCGACGCGACGTCGAGGAGATTCTCCACCGCGAGACGTACTGACGTCTACTCTCTCGTACCGAAGCCCACCCTTTTATCGCTGGACGCGTTAAGTCCGGACAGATGACGGAGGAGTACAGCCTGCTCGAACCCGAGAACGTCGAGGGCGTCGGGGACGAGTGGGAGGAGATAGACGTATCCGACACCGAGGCCGACAAAGTCCAGCGCCAGCGCGACCGGGAGTTCAACGAGTTCCGCGAGCGGTTGAAGAACACCGAGCAGTTCAAAGTCGAGCAGTCGGTGTTCGACGACGCCACCCTGGCGGCCCTCTACAAACTGGTTCAGGACGGCTACGTGCAGGCGTTCGGCGGCCCCATCTCCTCGGGGAAGGAGGCGAACGTCTACACCGCGCTCGGGAGCGAGGAGCGCGGCGAGGTCGCGGTGAAGGTCTACCGCATCAACGCCTCGGACTTCCGGGACATGCGCGAGTACCTCGTCGGCGATCCCCGGTTCGAGGAGTTGGGTGGCAACAAGAAGCGGGTCGTCCTCGCGTGGACCCGCAAGGAGTTCGCCAACCTCAAGCGCGCCCGGAAGGCCGGCGTGCGCGTCCCCGAACCCATCGCGGTCCAGCGGAACGTCCTCGTCATGGAGTTTCTGGGGTCGGACGGCGACCGCGCCCCGACGCTCGACGACGCCCACCTCGAAAATCCCGAGACCACCTTCGAGGTGGTCCGCGAGTACATGCGGCGGCTCTACGACGCCGGACTGGTCCACGGCGACCTGAGCGAGTACAACATCGTCGTCCACGACGGCGAACTCGTCATCATCGACCTCGGACAGGCCGTGACGATTCACCACCCCAACAGCGACGACTTCCTAACGCGGGACTGCGCGAACGTCGCCTCCTTCTTCCAGCGACAGGGGATGGACGTCCACGGCGACGAGTTAGAAGAGTGGATTCGGGAGAACTCGGACCCCGACAAGTGACGGCGAAACGCTAATACGGCGGGCCTCGCTACGTGGACGTGATGGAGTCCGCTCTCTCGACTTGGCGCTGGCAGTCGCCCGGAGAGCGGACAGTGTCGTGACCGACGGCGCGCGGCCTTCACCGGGCGTCCGACGTGGCGGCGCTCACTCGCTTTCTCGCGCACCGACTTCCGAGCGCCAGCCACCGATTCAGACACATGCCAACAGATTCGACAGACCAGCAGTCAGAGTTCACCGTCACCCCCGACACCGTCGAGGGCGACATCGACTATCAGGACCTCTTGGACCGCTTCGGCGCGGACGAACTGACCGACGAGCAGGTCGCCAGATTTCCCGACCCGCACCCGATGGTCCGCCGGAAGGTGTTCTACGCTGGCCGGGACGTAGACCGGTTCTTGAGCGCGGCCGAGTCGGGCGAGACCGTCTCGCTCGTGACCGGCGTGGGTCCCTCGGGACCGATGCACATCGGCCACGCGATGCACTTCTACCACGCCAAGCACCTCCAAGAGCGGACGGGCGCGCACGTCTACGTCCCGCTCTCGGACGACGAGAAGTACTTCGGGAAGGACCTCTCGCTGGCCGAAATCGGCGAGTACGCCCGCGAGAACCTGCGGGACCTGCTCGCGGTCGGCTTCGACCCCGAGCGCACTCGCGTCGTCATCGACACCGCGGACGCGGACGTCGTCTACCCGCTCGCGGTGCAGTTCGGGAAACACGTCACCCAGTCCACGATGGAAGCGACCTACGGGGACCCCGGCAACGTCGGGCGTTCGTTCTATCCCGCGGTTCAAATCGCTCATCTGCTTCTGCCCCAACTGGTCCACGGGCGACACGCCAGCCTCGTCCCCATCGCGGCCGACCAAGACCCGCACGTCCGACTCGCGCGCGACGTCGCCGGGAAAGAGCGGTTCGACGTGGCCAAGCCCGCGGCCCTGCTGAGCAAGTTCCTGCCGACGCTCGACGGGCCGGGCAAGATGAGCAGTTCGGACGATGCGCCCGCCGTCCTGCTCACCGACGACCGCGAGACGGTCGAGCGGAAGGTCCAGACACACGCCTACTCGGGCGGGAAGTCGAGCCTCGACGCTCACCGCGAACACGGCGGCGACCCCGAGGTGGACGTCGCCTACCAACTGCTCGCGTTCTTCTTCGAGGACGACGACGCGACGCTCGACCGACTCGCTCGGGAGTACCGGGCGGGCGACCTTCTCAGCGGCGACCTCAAGGGCTACGCCGCCGAGAGAATCGCCGACTTCCTCGACGCCCACCGGGAGCGCCGCGAGCGAATCACCGACCTCGACGCCGAGTTGGCGAAGTACCGACTGACCGACGACGAACGCGAGCGCGCTCTCCCGGAGGGTGTCGGACAGTTCGGGTGACGGTCCACCGGCGCGAAATCGGTCGCCGACCGATTTCGCGCCAACTGACCAGCCGACCGATTTCGCGCCGACCGACCGGACCACCCCCTCGGCGGATAAAGGGCGAGGTCGGTGGACGAAGCACGACGAAGCGAGCACCGCAGGGAGGGAGCGAAGCGATCGACCGAGGAGCGCGGCGAGGCGCGCGAGTCCACCGACCGAGGGCTTTCGAGAACGTCGTGTTTTCGTCGCTGTTCGTGACGCGACCGGGAAACGTCTCGATTCCGACTGAGCTTGCATCTCTCCCGTCCGAGGTCACACAATCGTTCACGCGCGGACGAAGAGTTAAAAGACCCGGAGCGAGTACGTAATCGCATGCAACACGTGAAGATTCCGCAGGACCGAATCGGTGTTCTCATCGGCGAAGGAGGTGAGACGATGCGCGAAATCGAAAGTCGCGCAGAGGTGCGACTCGACATCGACTCCGAGAACGGGAAGGTCGAAGTCGAGAAGACCGGCGACCCCATCCGCGGCCTGAAGGGACCGGAAATCGTGAAGGCCATCGGCCGCGGCTTCGCGCCCGACGAAGCCCTCACGCTACTGGACGACGACATGATGATGTTCGACGTCATCGACATCGACGCCGCCGCCCGGAACAAGAACGACCTCGAACGCCAGAAGGGGCGACTCATCGGCGAGAACGGTCGGACTCGGGAACTCATGGAGGAGTTGACCGGCGCGAGCGTCGTCATCTACGGCACCACCATGGGCGTCATCGGCAGTCCCAAGCAGGTCGATGTCGTTCGGAGCGCCGCCGAGATGATTCTGGACGGCGCGCCCCACGGGTCGGTGTACTCGTTCCTCGAACGCAAGCGCAACGAGATGAAGCGCGAGGGGATGGAGTTCCACCAGTTCCCCGGCTAAGCGCGGCTTCTAGTTCTTTTATTGGCGCTTCGGTCGATACGGACGGCTCCGACGGGACGATTTCGACGACGATTATCGGAAACGTAGCGAGGAACGCTTCGACAGTCACAGTCCACGGAGTCCGGTCGGTCGAGCGCTCGTTGGTTGAATGCCTACTGACCGTTCGCCGATGGTCGGTATCCCCGAGTGCGGTTTTTGAGGACGGTCTCGGCGACCTGTCGCCGGTTGGACGTGTCAGGGAACGATACGTCCGGAGGTATCGGTATGCGAGGTCGGAATCGGCCGCAATTCTGGCCGAGCCGCCGGTTCGTATCATCCCTTATAAGAACCACTGTGAGAGGCGTTCCCATATCATGTGTCGGCTTCTGTGCATGGCGTTCTCGCGGCGTTTAGGGAAAGGTTTATGTAGAATGGCAATCAATCATTGCAACGAACATGGCACAACGAATGGGCAACCAGCCGATGATCGTACTTTCCGAGGACAGCCAGCGCACCTCCGGAAAGGACGCGCAGTCGATGAACATCACCGCCGGGACCGCCGTCGCCGAGGCCGTACGCACGACACTCGGTCCCAAAGGGATGGACAAGATGCTCGTGGACTCCACGGGCGAGGTCGTCGTCACGAACGACGGCGTCACCATCCTCAAGGAGATGGACATCGAGCACCCCGCGGCCAACATGGTCGTGGAAGTCTCCGAGACCCAAGAGAACGAGGTCGGCGACGGGACGACGACCGCCGTCGTCGTCGCCGGTGAGCTCCTGGAGAAGGCCGAGGACCTCCTCGAACAGGACATCCACGCGACCACGCTCGCGCAGGGGTACCGACAGGCCGCCGAGAAGGCCAAGGACATCCTCGAAGAGAAGGCTATCGACGTGGACGCCGACGACACCGAGTACCTCGAAAAGATCGCGTCCACCGCGATGACCGGCAAGGGCGCGGAGAACTCCAAGGAGTACCTCGCGGAACTCGTCGTCCGTGCGGTCCAGAACGTCGCCGACGAGGACGGCGTGGACACGGACAACGTCAAGGTCGAGACCGTCGTCGGCGGTTCCATCGACCAGTCCGAACTCGTCGAGGGCGTCATCGTGGACAAGGAGCGCGTCCACGAGAACATGCCCTACTTCGTCGAGGACGCGAACATCGCCCTGCTCGACGACGCCCTCGAAATCAAGGAGACCGAAATCGACGCGGAAGTCAACGTCACCGACCCCGACCAGCTCCAGCAGTTCCTCGACCAGGAAGAGGAGCAGCTCCGCGAGATGGTCGATACGCTCGACGACGTCGGCGCTGACGTCGTCTTCGTGGACGGCGGCATCGACGACATGGCCCAGCACTTCCTCGCGGAGAAGGGCATCATCGCGGTCCGCCGCGCGAAGTCCGACGACCTGAGCAAGCTCGCCCGCTCGACCGGCGCGAGCGTCGTCAGCAACGTCAGCGACATCGAAGAGGACGACCTCGGCTTCGCCGGCTCCGTCGCCCAGAAGGACGTCGGCGGCGACCAGCGCATCTTCGTCGAGGACGTCGAAGAGGCCAAGTCCGTGAGCCTCATCCTCCGCGGTGGTACGGAACACGTCGTGGACGAAGTCGAGCGCGCCATCGAGGACAGCCTCGGCGTCGTGCGCGTCACCCTCGAAGACGGCAAGGTCGTGCCCGGCGGCGGCGCGCCCGAGACGGAACTCGCGCTCGAACTGCGCGACTACGCCGACTCCGTCGGCGGCCGCGAACAGCTCGCGGTCGAAGCGTTCGCCGACACCCTCGAAGTCATCCCGCGGACCCTCGCCGAGAACGCGGGTCTCGACCCCATCGACTCGCTCGTCGACCTCCGCAGTCAGCACGACGGCGGTAAGTTCGAGTCGGGTCTCGACGCCTACACCGGCGAAGTCGTTGACATGGAGGAGGACGGCGTCGTCGAGCCGCTCCGAGTCAAGACCCAAGCCATCGAGTCCGCTACCGAGGCGGCCGTCATGCTGCTGCGCATCGACGACGTCATCGCCGCGGGCGACCTGAAAGGCGGTCAGGTCGACAGCGACGACGGCGGCGACCCCGGCGCTGGCGGCCCCGGCGGCGGCATGGGTGGCGGCATGGGTGGCGGCATGGGCGGCATGGGCGGTATGGGCGGCGCGATGTAAGCTAGGCCCACCGCCTCGCTTCACTGCCAACCGACGCCCGGTCCGCACCGGCCGACCGACCATCCGATTCGAGTTGCGCTGTCGTCCGACATCGCGTCTCGGAACCCATTTCGTTCTACTTTCTTCGCACCTGCCGACCGAACAGCGGTCGCTGGGGCCAGCGCAGGCGACCCGAACGAACCGACCGTCGGCCGAATTCGAACGCCGTCCGGTCAGTCGTCGGGGTCTCCGTTGGCGTCGAACGTGTCGTCGTCCGCCACGAGGAGACTTCGGAGCAGGACGAGGACAGGGAACACTTCGAGCCGACCCGCCCACATGACGACCACCAGCGTCAGCTTCGCCGACCCCGGCATTCCCGCGTCCGTGATGCCCGTCGAAAGCCCGACTGCACTGACGGCGCTGGCCACGTCGAAGACGATTCGCACGAACGGAACCGAGTCCGGCATGAGTATCGCGAGGGCGAGGACGCCGAAGACGAACGTCCCGAACCACAGGACCGTCACGAACGACGCGTCGTCGTAGTTAGTCGTGGCGTGTCGGGTGACGATGGAACCGATGTACGACGACTCGCTGGCCGCCGCGTCTCGGTACCCGGTGTCACCGCCGGGGAAGAACACGTTCGTCACCCGGTGCCACGTCCCCTCGACGAGGCTGAGACCCCGAATCACCTTGATGCCCGCCGTGGTCGAACCCATCGCGCCGCCGACGAACATCCCGAGAGTGACGACGACGAGCGCCGAGGTCGGCCACGAGCCCACCGATGCGGTCCCGAATCCGGCGCACGTCATCGCAGACACGAACTGAAACGTCCCGTACAGGACCGCCGACTGGGCCGACGGGTACGTCGCGTCGAACGCGAGCAGTCCCGTGACCGCGACCGACCCGACGGCGAGCGACACCCACAGCCACCGCGACTGGAGGTCGACGTAGAACTCCCGGAGGTCGCCCCGGAGCGCGAGATAGTACACCGGAACCGGGAGCGCTCCGACCATCATGATCGGCATCAGCGCGACCTGCACGGGAACGCCGTAGGCCGCCGCGCTCGCGTCGGTTATCGTGAACCCACCGGTCGAGATGGCGGACAGGCCGTGGTTGAGCGCCGCCCACGCCGACATTCCGACCGCCCAGAGGACCGCTATCGACGCGAGCGTGACGACCGAGAACGCGAGCAGCATCGCGCGGGGGTCGGCCGGTTGCAACTCCATCTCGCCCACGGGAATCTCGTTCTCGTAGTAGTCGGCGAGCGGTCCGGTCGAGTCGAACACCGACACGACCAAGACGACGATTCCCACGCCGCCGACCCACTGGAGGAGCGACCGCCAGAACTGGAGCGTCGCCGGGAGCCGACTCTCGCGGCGCGTCACCGTGAGACCCGTGCCGGTGAGTCCGCTGACCGCCTCGAACAGCGCGTTGGTCGGCGAGCGGAACGCCGCGAGGGTCGGAGAGAGCGGCGGGGCCGACGCCAGCGTCGGCCGTAGCGCGACCGTCCACGCCAGCGAGAGGAAGGGGAGCGCGCCGAACGCCCCGACGACTAGCCAGACGGCGGCGGCCGACGCGTAGCTCAGCGCCTTGTCGCTGGTCTCCGAGGGAGCGCCCGCCCGTTTGAACCCGACGCCCGCGAGGAACGTCGCGAGGGCGGACCCGAGAACGCCGGGCACGGCGTAGTACTCGCCGGCGGCGAGCGAGACGGTGACCAGCGATGCGGTGATGCAACTGAAGTACTCGAGCGCCCGGCCGACGTTCCAGCACGTGGCGCGCCGGTCCCACCCCATCGTCCATCCGGAGTTGGGGTTTGAGACTTGTAAACTGCGCGTCCGTCGAGCTTAGAAGTCGCTCAAGAGCGTGTTCGAGACGAGTTTCGAGACGCCCCGTCGGATGCGCTCGGAGGCCGACTGGCCGCTGATACCCAACTCCTCGCCCAACGCTTCGAGCGGAATCGCTCGCGGCACGTCGAAGTAGCCCTCGCGCTCGGCGGTCGTCAGCGCGTCTCGCTGTTCCGCGCTCAGGCCGAACTCGTCTTCGAGTTCCCCGTCGCCGGGCGTGTAGAGTCGCCGGAGTCGGAAGGTCACGTCTCGTTCGGCGCAGCATCTGCGCATCTCGACCACCGAGTCCCGGTCCGGAAATCGGACCCGTCGCTCCCACCCGTCGGCCGACCCGGTGGCGGCCATCGGCGACGCGCCGAGCCGTTGGTAGAGGGGGTAGATCGGGCGGAGGTTGTCGGGGTCGAGACGAATCCGGTAGAGCTTCCGGTCGCCGAGCGCTTCGATGGCGGCGCTCTCTCGGACCGACTCGTCGCGCTCGAGCCCGGTTTCGAGTCGGCCGAAGTCGCCGCCGAACGCCCAGAGCATCATCACGGGCACGTCGAACTCGGTGGCCATCTGCTGTTCGAGTTCGACGGTCACGTCCGGGGCCGCGTCCAGCGCAGCCGACAGCGCGAGTTCCGACGACCGGAGGGAGAACTCGGCAATAAGGCTCATTAGGGACCACTACTCTCGATTGCTTGAAAGCCTGTCGATACTAAATCAACTTCGCGTATACCCTAGTCGAACTCACTTCTCCTCGATGTCGAGTTCGAACTGCTCGTGTTCGCTGGCCGCGTTCAGGACGACGCTGGTGTTGCTCTCTTTGATGTCCGGGTCGTTGAGCAGGGTCTTGATGCCGCGGTTCATCCCGTCGGTGTCGGCGAACTTGCCGACCGCGATGATGTCGTAGTCGCCCGTGACCTCGTAGACGCTTATCATCTGGTCGTGGCTCCGGAGGTTCTCGGTCACGTCGGCGAGCGCGTTGCCCTCGACCTTGAGTTGGATGATGGCGGTCACGTCGTAGCCGAGCGCGTCGTAGTCCACCTTCGGCGTGTAGCCGTCGATGATACCTTCGTCTTCGAGGTCCTTGAGGTGGTTCGAGACGGTCGTGACCGACACGTCGAGGTCCTCCGCGAGACTCCGGAGACTCGCTCGGCCGTCGCCCAATAGCGCATTCACCAACTTCGCGTCGAGGTTTTCGTACGTCATCACGTCCAACGACGGGAGCCGGCCTTTAGAATTTTACGAATATCCAGTTTTGAGGCAAGAAACTCAGACTTGCGCGGACCAATAACGTTTTAGTAATCCACGTAGTCGTGAAGAACGACGACAAAGATGACGGATGGACAAATTGCAGCCAGCAAGGAATCGGAGTTGACCGACGCCGAACGGGACGTACTCGACAAGATAGACGCGGAGAACGTCGATTTCGTTCGCCTCCAGTTTACCGACATCACCGGGACCGTCAAGAACGTCAGCGTCCCCGCCTCGCAGGTCGAGAAGGCCTTCGAGGAGGGAATCTGGTTCGACGGCTCTTCTATCGAGGGATTCGTGCGCATCCAAGAGAGCGACATGCGTCTCGAACCCGACCCCGAGACGTTCGCCATCCTCCCGTGGCGCACCGACGGCGACACGGCGAGCGCCCGCCTCATCTGCGACGTGGTGAACACCGACGGGACGCCGTTCGAGGGCGGCCCCCGCCAAGTCCTCAAGAGCGTCCTCGCCGAGGCGGAGGAGATGGGCTACACGGTCAGCATCGGCCCCGAACCCGAGTTCTTCCTGTTCGAGAAGGACGAGGACGGGAAGGCGACGACCATCCCCCACGACTCGGGCGGCTACTTCGACCTCGCGCCCAAGGACCTCGCCAGCGACGTGCGCCGCGAGATAATCTTCACCCTCGAACAGATGGGCTTCGAGGTCGAGGCCAGCCACCACGAAGTCGCCGACGGCCAGCACGAGATCAACTTCAAGTACGACGACGCGCTCACGGCCGCGGACAACATCGCGACCTTCCGGGCGGTCGTTCGCGCCGTCGCCGAGCAGAACGACATCCACGCGACGTTCATGCCCAAGCCCATCAGCGCCATCAACGGCTCGGGCATGCACAGCCACATCAGCCTCTTCGACGAGGACGGCAACGCCTTCGCCGACGAGGACGACGAGTTCAACCTGAGCGAGACCGCCTACAAGTTCATGGGCGGCGTCCTCGACCACGCCGAGGCGTTCACCGCCGTCACGAACCCGACGGTCAACTCCTACAAGCGTCTGGTCCCCGGCTACGAGGCCCCGGTCTACGTCGCGTGGTCCGACGTGAACCGCTCGGCGCTCCTGCGCGTCCCCGACGCCGCCGGCGCGAGTTCCCGGTTCGAGATTCGGAGTCCCGACCCCTCGTGCAACCCCTATCTCGCGCTCGCCGTCGTCATCAAGGCGGGACTCGACGGCATCGAGAACGACGCCGACCCCGGCGAACCCGTCCGCGAGGACATCTACGAGTTCGACGAGGAGAAACGCGACGAGTACGGCATCACGACGCTCCCCGGCAGTCTCGACACCGCGCTCGAAGCGCTCGAGGAGGACGACGTGGTTCGGGAGGCGCTCGGCGACCACGTCACCGAGAAGTTCGTGGAGGCCAAGCGCGCCGACTACGCCGACTACAAGACCCACGTCTCGTCGTGGGAGAAGGAGAAGTACCTCGAAAAGTTCTGAACCGCTCCGCGAATCGCATCTCCCGGCATTCCTTCTCAGGTCGGCGACGCCGACCGACCGCTCTTCGCGCGCTCGACCGCCAGCGGTAGCACCAGGATTCCCACCGGAACCAGCGCGTTCAGCACGAACACCGCGGGGAGCGGGAGCGACAGTCGGTGGCCCACGTAGCCGACTCCGCCGAGTACCGCGAGACCGACGAGGGCGGCGGGCAGGTGGACCGCCCCGCTCGGTCGCGCGTCGAGCATCGACCACGTTACGCCGCCACCGACGACGCCGGCCACCGCGGAGACCGAATCCGGAGTCAACCCGTTCGTGGCGACCCCCGCCAGCGCGAGTCCGGCGGCGACGACGAATCCGCGGGACGGACTCCAGTCGGTGACGTACAGGAGCGCCGCGAGGTACGCCAGTCCGATGGCGATGCCGACCACCACGTCGGCGACGTAGTGGACGCCGATGACGAGCCGCGAGGTCGCCACGACGGCCACGACCGCTCCGGCCCCGATGGCCCGCCAGCGGTGGGAACCCCGTTCGAGGATGAGCGCGAGCAGTCCCCAGAGAACCGTCGCGCCGATGGCGTGGCCGCTCGGGAAGCCGTAGCCGCTGGCGTGACCGATCTGCACCTCGACCGGCGGGCGCGGGAGCGCGAACAGTCCCTTGAGCGCGAGGGTCAGCGCCAGCGCGCCGAGGACCGCCGAGAGCGCGAACGCGCCGCGCCGCCGGTTGCCGAACCAGTAGACGAACGCGACCGCCGCGAAGAGGAACCACGCGTCTCCGAGTTGGGTTATCAGCGTGAACAGCTCGCGCATCCACGGCGCGAGCAGTCGTTCGAGTGCCTGCGTGACGCCGACTCCTCGTCCGGGCATGAGCAGGGGCTAGTCGCGGGAGAAAGATATACGCTACGCCCGCCGAGATGGAACGGCCGAACCGACGGCGGGACCGGCCCCGCGCTACGACCGGAAGTTACCGATGCGGTCGCTGACGCGGCCGGGGAGACTCAGCACGCCGACGCCGAACCCGAGCATCACCATCAGGGCGTAGAGCCCGAGCGTCGAGAGCCAGACGACGGACATGGCGAAGATCGCCCAGAACTCTTCGAGCCAGAAGAAGGCTCCGAGCGTCATCGCGGTCCCGTACAGCAACACGAGATACGGACCCCAACCGCGGGCGTGGCCGCGACGCATCCGCTTGCGGACGTACTGCTTGAGTTCCGACTCGACCTCGGGCTTCTCCACGGTCCGGGTCTCGATGTCTTCTTCGAACGATTCGACGTCTGCTCGCAACTCCCGCAACTCGTCGCGGAGTTCCACGATGTCGGGAGCGGATTCGTCGTCGGTCATGTATCGGGAGAGTAGTCGTTGTTTGCGTTCGATACGGTCGGTCTCTGATTCCTTCGTTCGTTCCGCATAGCTGCCGCGGTCGGCGAGGACGACGTTCACGACGCCGCCGAGCAGGACGAGGATGCTGGCGAAGTACAGCCACGTCACCAGCAGGAGCGCGGTGCCGAGAAACTGCGAGGGGCCGGTCGAGGAGGCCGCGGCGTAGATTCGGAACAGCACCTGCAGTATCGTCCAACCGACGGTCGCGACCACGGCGCCGGGAAGCGCCTCGCGAATCGACACGCCGGCGTCCGGGAAGACGACGTACAGCGGGAGGAAGACGGGAACGAGCGCGACCAACTGAATCAGCGTCGTGACGACGCCGACGAACGGGAACTGCGGGAACAGCGCCGTCGCGGCACCGGTCAGCACCACCACCACCACGCCCGCGCCGATGGCGGCCAACACGAGCAGCGCGTCTTTCACCTGATCTGCGATTCCGGTCTTGGCGTCGGTCGCGTAGATTGCCGAGAAGGCCTCGTCGAACCCCCGGAACACCTTTATCGCGCTCCACGCCAGCAACACCAGTCCGATGGCGGTCGTCCCGCCCTGCCCCTGCGGGTTGAGGATGAACTGGCGCAGTTGGTCCTCGCCCGTCGCCGTCAGCAGGCCGGACGCTCGGTTGACGACCTGCGTGGCGAACTGCTCGCCGGCCACGAACGAGACGACGACGAAGGCGAGCAGGAGCAGGGGAATGAGCGAGACGAAGGCGTAGTAAGCCGTACTCGCCGCGAGGAAGGTGATTTCCTGCTCTCGGGCCTCCTCGACGACCGAGCGACCGACGTCCACGGCGTTTCCGAGACTGGGCACGCGACTCATTTCGCCAACGAGATACAAATATTCACTGGCACGAGGACGGGTATCTGGTCGTGAACTCCAGAGTTAGGCGTCGCGTGTCGCGTCTCGGATAGCTTCGACGGTCGCGCGCGTCTTGAACGTCGTGCCGCCGTAATGAGTTCGAGACGCCTCGAATCCGGCGTCTCGGAGGTTTTCGAGGAACTCGTCCATCCCAGAGGCTGTTCGGCTCCACTCCTTGCAGAGGCGGTGCTGGTCGTAGTGGGTCGGCAGGTGGAGTTCGCCTTCGAGGGTGTCGAGCAGTCGCTCGACCTTGCTCGCTGTCCCCATCGACTCGTCCAACTCGTCGCGGACCGCGGCGACGAACTCGGCGTCGTGAGTCGGACCGAGCCAGAGCGGTCCGGCGGTCAGCATCCGCTCGCCGCCACACTCGGGGCAGGTGTCGATGGGGTCGGCGATCAGCCCCTCGTCGTGTTCGCGGTGCAGGCAGTCCTCGCAGTGGTAGACGTGGCCCAGTTCGTCTATCGCGGCGTTGGCGTCGCTCGCGCTGTGGTCGAGTTCGAGGTAGGTCCGGACGTAGTGGTTCGTGGCGTGGGTCAGAATCGGCGTCACGCCCGCGTCGTAGCGCGCGGCGGTGCGGGCCATCGCCGACAGCAGGACGCGGACGCCCATCTCGGCGTGGTAGTCGGTGTTGCGCGGAACCGCGCCGTACTTCCGGACGCCGCTGTGGAAGTGCGCGCCACAGAGCGGCGCGGTGTCGGTCGCGGTGACGCAGACCAAATCGCGGGTGTTGGCGAAGGCGGCGTCCGCGAAGGGAATCGGCGTGCCGAAGGGGTCGATGTCCACCACGTCGAAGACCTCCTCGTGCATGACGGCGTTGGCGTCACGCTGGACGACCTCGCCGTCGAGGTCGTTGCGGGCGAGGTTCTCCCGACAGAGTTCGACGGCCGACTCGTCGATGTCCGCGAGCGTGGCGTTCCAGCCGTCGGCCGCGGCGCGCACGCCCCGGACGCCGCTGGCGGCCATCGCGTCGAGATAGTACTCCGCGCGCGGCTCTCGGTCCCGATAGGCTCGGAGCGTCGCCACGGTCAGGTCGCGGTTCAACTCCTGTACCGGGTTGAAGAACACCTCGTCGCCGATGCCCTCGTCGGCCTGTTCGGGGACTTCGACCTCGACTCCGCCTTCGCTGACGCGCATACCCGTAGTCTTCGCTCACCGGCGAAAAGCGAACCGATGCGCGCTCGGCTAATCCCTCGGAGTGGCTCAGCCCTCTCGGGGTAGTCGGACTGGCGGTTCGGCGGCACGCGGACATCACCTGCGTGCTGCCCGCGTCCCGCCCGCGCCCGGAACCGCGCGAAGCGTCCGGGCCGAGTTGGTCCCGTCTTCCGGTACGAGAGTTCGCGTGGTCGAGCGGTCGTGCGTGGCGGTCCCCGACCGGGACACCGGAACCTGTTTAGGCCCGCCGTCCGAACGCGTCTGTCGTGTTCCCGCCCGACGCCACAGCGTCCGACGGTCCCGAGCGCACGCTCCGGAGGCGGTCCCCGTGAACGAGGTCGAGGCGTGGCAGGACGACCTCGACGCGGCGGGCGAACTCACCCCCGAGGTCACGAACGCCATCCTGTCGGTCCACGACGACCGCGGCGCGCAGGCCATCGAAGCCGTCTCGGAGGGGCGAATCAAGGAGTATCGGGACTTCACGGTCGTCGTCGGTCACGACGACGAGTACGTCGTGGAGGGCCGGGGCTGTGGCTGTCGGGACAGCGAGTACAACTTAGACCCCGAGGACCCGACCGACCTCTGCTGGCACGTCATCGCCGTCGCCATCGCGCGCCGGGTCGGTGAGGTTGACGACCACGACATGTGGTACTCGGACGTGCGCGACTTCTTGTAAAACGGAGTAGTTCGCGGGCGATACGTCTGTCTGGGCGACTCAGCACCAGATAGGACCGCCGCAGCGGTATCGTTGGATGATAGGGTATAGCACGGTGTAACCCGGACAAATAATCCTATTGTATTAAAACTAACTACTAGTAAATCTGGTAATATATTGGGGTTCCTCCGGTAACTCTGTCGTCGGAGCGCTCGGACTGACGGCTGTCCGGCAGACGAACGGTTGCACCGACGCGACCGAAAATGCTCGCTACACGGAAGCGTCAGTTCGTAATCGGCGCGTCGGCAGTAATCGGCGATTCGGTAATCGGACCCGTAATCGGCGACTGGGTAATCGGCTGCGTCGCCGTGATCGGTGCTTCGGCCGTTATCGGCGCATCGGCAGTAATCGGAGCGGCGGCTGCACTGCCGGTAAACGCGATTCCTATCATCGTGAATCCGACGAGGATTCCGAGTATGCGTGTATTCATAGTTATCTTGGCGCGGTGCCAACTTCTATTAAACTCCCGATGCTCTAAAAGTTTTCTACGTGGTGTCCTAATACCGCAAGAAATCCGAGTTAGTTCGTCGTAGTTACGAAGATTGGTAATTAATCAAACCTGGTACCAGTACGGGACCTCTCGGCGACGACCGTTCGGCGGGACGACCTCCGTCGTATCGGCGGGAGCGCCGTGGAAACCGGGATTCGCCGCTCGGGAGCGTCGTGGGGTGCTAGCGGTCACCCGTGCAGATGTCCACGAAGTTCCGGAGGATTCGAAGACCGGTCTCGCCGCTCTTCTCGGGGTGAAACTGCGTCCCGAAGA
The DNA here is from genome assembly GCF_023238445.1 of Halorussus gelatinilyticus. GTDB lineage: Archaea > Halobacteriota > Halobacteria > Halobacteriales > Haladaptataceae > Halorussus > Halorussus gelatinilyticus. The sequence continues at coordinate 996,657 of NZ_CP096658.1, forward strand.
CGGTACCGTCGTCGTCGGCGACGACTGCCGGGAACGCCGTACCGTAGTCGCTCGTGGCGACGACGGCGTCCTCGTCGTCGGGGACGGCGTAGTAGGAGTGGACGAAGTAGGCGTACTCGCCATCGACGCCGTCCACGAGCGGATGGTCGCGGGTCACGTCGAGTTCGTTCCAGCCCATGTGCGGGACCTTCTGGCCCTCCGCGAACCGGACGTTGGTGCCCGAAATGAGGTCGAGTCCGCGAACCTCTCCCTGACCCACGCGCTCGGCCTCCTCGCTGGTCGTGAGGAGCATCTGCATCCCGAGACAGATGCCGAAGACGGGCGTCCCGCGCTCGGCGGCGTCGAGGAGTGCCTCCCGGTAGGGTCCCGCGTTCTCGACACCCTCCCGGAACGCGCCGACGCCCGGCAGGACGACGCCGTCGGCCGACGCGAACGTCTCGGGGTCGTCGCTGACCTCGACGGTCGCACCGGCGCGTTCGAGGCCCCGGGTGACGCTCCGGAGGTTCCCCAGTCCGTAATCGACCACGACGACCGACGCATCGGTCCGTTCGCGGTCGTCCTCCCGTTTCTCGGTGAGACTCATGCCCGAGCGTACTGCTGGCACGGCAAAGTCCCTTTCCCTCGCGGCATCGGCCCTATTCTAACGTCTTTTCTCGGCCGCTCGTTCGGCCGCAACCGGCGGTCGTCGCGCTGGACGTGTTAACTAGACCCGTGCAATTCGGCCGCTCGCGCGAGTATTACCGCCCGAGAAGCGTGATATTATATAGGTAAAATAGGAAGACTTAACCGGCGTCTGTCTGACCGTTAATCTGATTCGGTCATGGCAAACCGACGAAAATTCCTCAAGACGACTGGCGTAATCGGCACGGTCGGACTCGCGGGCTGCATGGGTGGCGGCAGCTCCGACGGAGAGACGACCACGACCTCCTCAGACACCACGTCCGAGACGGACGGTAGCGAGACGACCACGGAAGCGACGGAGACGACCACGACGAAGGAGAAGATGGACTTCCAGAACGGCGAGATAAACTTCAACGTCTCGCCGTCCGTCGCACAGGAGCGGCTTCAGGCCCAGTACCAGCCCATCAAGGAGCACCTCGAAAACGAGTTCAGCGTACCCGCGAAGCTCAAGCTGGCGAACAACTACAGCGCCGTCATTCAGGCGCTCGGTGCCGGCACGTCCGACATGGCCGAGACCGGTCCGTTCGCGGCCGCGCTGGGCGTCGAGGCGGGGAAGGCCGAAATCGCGCTCCAGCGGAAGGGGTACGGTAGCTGGGAGTACAAGAGCATCATCGTCGCGGCCGACGAGGTGGACGTGTCGAACCTCGACGAGATGAAGACGTACATCGAGAACAACGACACCACCATCGCGTTCGCCGACCGACTCTCGGCGAGTGGCTGCCTGTTCCCGCTGTACGACCTCAAGAAGGCGGGCATCAAAATCGGCAATCTCCCCGAGGGCGGCGGAAGCGACGCCGCGTTCACGCCGAACTTCTCGAGTCACACCGGCGCGTACGAGACGCTCAAGAACGGACAGGCCGACTTCGCCGGCTTCGGTGGGTTCGTGCCCGGTCTGCAGGACAACTTCGACAAGAACGCGACCATCATCAACGAGCACAAGGGCCTGCCGCGTGCGCCCATCGTGGTCAGTCCCAAGCTCACCGACGAGGAGCGAAAGGCGCTCGTCGACTCGTTCACCGGCGCGCCCGACAAGATCTACTACGGGAAGGACGGCAAGCAGGACACCGACGACGACCTCTGGTTCAACGGCGTCCGCAAGGTCGGCGTCGAGAAGTACCAGCCCGTCATCGACGCCGCCAAAGAACTCGGCGTCGGCACGGACTACTTCAAGTAACGTCGCAAAATAAGTAGATAAATAAACCGTTATACTTGTATTTTTACCGATGCCAGCAGTCTCACTCGAAAACGTAACCAAGGTCTACGGGGGAGACACGGTCGCCCTAGACGACGTGAGCTTCGAGATTCCCGAAGGCGAGTTCGTCGTCCTCCTCGGTCCGTCCGGCGCGGGCAAATCGACCATGCTCCGGGTTCTCAACGGGTTGACACAGCCCACGGAAGGCGAGGTCATCATCAACGAGAAGCCCGTGCGCGGCGAGCGCAGCGAGGTCGGGATGGTGTTCCAGATGCACTACCTCATCGAGAGCATGAGCGCGTTCAAGAACGCGCTCACCGGCGGACTCTCTCGGTCGAACGTCGCTCAGAGCCTCCTCACGATGAACTCCGAGGAGGACAAGCGCGCGGCGCTGGAGGCGCTCGACACGGTCGGTCTCTTGGACGAGGCGGGCCAGCGCGCCGGGTCGATGAGCGGCGGACAGAAACAGCGCGTCGGCATCGCTCGCGCGCTCGTCCAGCAACCCGACCTGTTGCTGGCCGACGAACCGGTGTCGAGTCTCGACCCCAAGGCCGCCAAGGACGTGATGCGCTACATGAAGGAGGCCGCGAAGGAGCGCGACCTCACGACCGTCGCCAGCCTCCATCAGGTGAACATCGCCCGCGAGTTCGGCGACCGATTCCTCGGCGTCCGGGACGGCGAACTCATCTTCGACGGCGATCGCGAGGACCTCACGATGGACGTCGTAGACCGGATTTACTACGGCGAGGAGGGCAACGAAGAGGGCCAGAACCTCGCCACCACGGCACCCGAGCGAGGTGACGCCGATGAGTAACTCCCGAATCGACGAGACGCTTCAGATGCTGGAGCGGCGACGGCGCATCCGGCAACTGTTCGGCGTCGGACTGGTGGCCGTCGTCCTCGCGGCGACGTACTTCGGGCTGAACTTCATCGGCTTCGAGCCGAAGGAACTCTGGGCGCAGGTGCCCCAAGAGATAGAGTTCATAAGGAGCTTCGTGCCGCCGAACTTCGTGGACTTCACCATCTACACCGAGCAGAACAACATCACGGGCCTGAAGGCGATTCCGGCGAGTTTCCGGAACTTCGGCGCGCCCATCATCGAGAGCCTGACCAGCGACAGCGCGTCGCTCGTGCGGCTCAGCATGGTGACCATCATCCTCGGATTCACCGGTACGGTCCTCGGATTCCCGCTCGCGCTGTTCTTCGGCGTGCTGGGTTCCGAGCAGGTCACGCCGTTCCCGTTCAACTTCATCTTCCGCGGCGCGATGAGCGCGATTCGGGCCATCCCGGCGCTGGTCTGGATTCTCATCTACGTGCCGCTGGCGGGCATCAACGAGGTCAGCGCAGTGCTGGCCATCGCCACCGACACCATCGGGAACCTCGGGCGACTGTTCACCGACGAACTGGAGGAGATCGAGGACGGACCAATCGAGGCCATCCAATCGACCGGGGCCTCGCGCCCGCAGGTCATCAGCTTCGGCATGCTGAGTCAGGTCTCGACCTCCTACGTCGCGTGGACGCTCTACATCCTCGAAATCAACACCCGCATCGCCATCAGCCTCGGCGTCGTGGGCGCGGGCGGTATCGGTCGGTACATCCGCCTGCGACAGGACCTCTTCAAGTACCAGAAGGCCGCCGCGGGCATCATCATGGTGTTCATCATCGTCATCTCGGTCGAACTGCTGTCCTCGCGCATCCGCGCGCGACTCCGGCCGGACGAACACGAGAGCAAGTCGCTCTGGGACGCCATCAAGGACCTCGGAGACGGCAACAAGTGGCTCGGCACCGGTAGCAACCGCTGACCGGTCCCGCCGCGCCGTCCTTCGACGGCCGACGCCGAGCGCGGCCCGCACCGAGTTCGTAAATCCGGCGAGAGGTTCGAGAAATCTCCACTTCTAGCAGAGAGGGTTAGTCAGGGCACGGACGCGAGTCGGCACACGCCGACTCGCGTCCCCGTCGGTCGGACTCTCCGCAGTGATTCGGCGGCGGCCGCTTCCGAGCGGCCGCCGCGCCGTCGAATCGCACTCCCGCCCGTCCGTCCCGAAACAGGTCAACCCGTAAACCTTTACGCGGAAACGTCGAAGCGCGGGTATGCGCCGCTCGATAGTCCTCGCGGTCGGTCTCCTCGTCGTCCTCTCGGGATGCAACGCCTTCCCCGGCGGCGAGGCGGAACCGACGACGCGGGCCACGACGCACGCCGACGGGACGATCTCCGCGGAGACGACCGCGGGCGACCGGTCGGGAACCGAAGCCGACGCGTCCGCGGACGACTCGACGACGACCGAATCGGCCGAGGCCGCGCTACCGCCCGGCCTCTCTACCGACGGGGTGACGGACGCCGCCGCGCTCGCGGCCGCCCACGAACGAGCGCTAGAAAACCGGTCGTACACCTACGACCGGGACGTCCGCGTCGTCGCCGCCAACGGCACCCGACTCGGTCGGTGGGGCCAGCACACGCAGGTCGGGGCCGAGCGCCTGCGGTTCAACCACACGCAGACCGGCGACGGCGTCAGCGTCGCGGGCGTCACCATCGAGGACAGCCGCGTCTACACGAACGGGTCGGTCACGTACACGAGCGCCAGCGCCTACCGCGACGGCTACCGCGTGGCGTCCGGCAGGGGGTTCGCCGCGACCACCTTTAGTAGCGAGCAACTGCTTGCCGACGCGCTGAACGCCTCCGAGACGAGCGTCACGCCGGTCGCGGCCCCGGAGGAGACCGGCGGCGTCTCCAGCGACGGGCAGTGGTACCGAGTCCGGGCCTCGGGCGAGAGTCGGACGTTCACCTATCGGACTCCGAACGGCACGGCCGAGGTGAACGCGACGAACGTCACCGCCACCGCGCTGGTCGCGCCCTCCGGGTTCGTCCGGAACGTCACCTACGAGTACGACTTCGAGCGCGGGAACGTCTCCGGCCACCGAACGATGACGGTCCGGTACTCCGGCGTCGGCGAGACGACCGTCGAAGTCCCGGCGTGGGTCGCCGAGGCGAAGGCCGTCCACGCGAACCGAACGGGCAACGCGACCGAGACGGCGCTCGCCGACGCGCTCGCGCCCGGCCTGAACGAGTCGGGCGTGACCGACGCGTGGACCCTCGCGGAGGTCCACGCCGACACGCTCCGGAACCGGTCGTACACCGTCGTCTCGAACCTGACCGCCCGCGGTCTCGACGACGACCGCGAGGCGACCGCGGACGCGACGACGAGAGTCACGCACGACCCGACGCGACTCGTCCGGCGGTCGAACGTGAGCGGCGACGCCCGGTCCATCGGACTGTTCGGACAGGATATGGCGGTCTGGGCCACCGAGAACGGAACGTGGTACGCCGTCGAGCGCGCGAACGGGACGAACTATCGGAAGGTCGCGGAGGTCGTCCGGCCTACCTACGGGTCGCGGACCGACCGCGACACCCTGTTCGTCCTCTTCAGCGCGCTCGACACCGAACTCGCGGGCACTCTGACCGAGAACGGAACGACGCTCCACCGTGTGAACGCCACGGGCGTTCTCAACCCCGAGGCGCTGGCGAGCGAACTCAACGCCGATTCGGTGCGGAACGTCTCGCTGACCGCGCTGGTGGACGAGCGCGGGGTGGTCCACGAGTATCGCGTCGCGTACACGGCCACGCACGGCGACCGGACGACGCGAATCGAGCGGACGACTCGGTTCGTCGCGCTCGGCGAGACGAGCGTCGAGCGCCCGGCGTGGGTCGCCGAGGCGAGAAACGCGACCGCGTAGGTCGGCTACTTCACCGCCAGCGTCGCCCGCTTCACCCGACGCTTTCCGTCGGTTTCTCGGCTCGGTACTTTTAAACACCATTACCTGTGAACCAGTAGAGCCACGCTCGTTCGGGACTTATCTTAGGAATATGAGAGACGACCTAGCCGAGGGTAACGAAACTCCCGCGTCGCCGACACCGTCCCCGCGCGAGCCGAGCTTCGAGGCACCGCCGCTCTCGCAGGACAACATCTTCGACGCGCTGTCCTCCAAGCGGAGCCGATACGTGCTCGTCGCGCTTCGGGAAGCCGAGGGGCCTATCGACCTGCGCGAACTGGTCGATACGGTCGCCGCGTGGGAGACGAACAAGCCCATCGACCTCGTCTCGGAGGAACACTGCAAGCGCGTGTTCACCTCGCTTCGCCACTCCCAGTTGCCGAAGCTGGCGATGATGGGTCTGGTGGAGTACGACGAGACCGACGAGGTGGTCGAGCGCGGTCCCTACGCCGAGCAGGCCGACGCCTACCTCGACATCGCGGCGAGTCGGGACGAGAACGTGGACCTCTGACGCCGCGACTCGACGCGACGACCCCCGTTTTCTTCGGCAACAATTGCGAGCGAGTAGGAGCGTTTTTTACAGTTCCGGACTCAGTAGTCGTCATGCTCGATTACGTCTCACTGGAGGACGACCTCGACGAGGAAGAGCAGATGATTCGGGACACCGCTCGTCAGTTCGTCGAGGAGCAGGTCAAGCCGGACATCGCCGACCACTTCGAGGCCGGAACCTTCCCGACCGACCTCATCCCCGAGATGGGCGAACTCGGTTTCTACGCGCCGAATCTGGAGGGCTACGGCTCGCCGAACGTCAGCGAAACGGCCTACGGTCTCCTGATGCAGGAACTGGAAGCCGGCGATTCGGGCATCCGCTCGATGGCGAGCGTACAGGGCGCGCTCGTGATGTACCCCATCCACGCCTTCGGCTCCGAGGAGCAGAAGGAGCGCTGGCTCCCCGGACTCGGCCGCGGCGAGTTGGTCGGCTGTTTCGGCCTGACCGAACCCGAACACGGCTCGAACCCCTCCGGCATGGAGACGTACGCCGAGAAGGACGCGGGCGAGTACGTCCTCAACGGCTCGAAGACGTGGATTACCAACTCCCCCATCTCGGACGTGGCGGTCGTCTGGGCGCGGGACCGCTCGGCCGAGGATAATCCGGTCCGGGGCTTCCTCGTGGAGCCCGACCGCGACGGCGTGACCACGAACAAGATAGACGAGAAGCTCTCGATGCGCGCGTCGGTCACGGGCGAAATCGGCCTGAACGACGTGTACGTCCCGGAGGACGCCGTACTCCCCGGCGTCGAAGGCATGAAGGGACCGCTCTCGTGTCTCACGCAGGCCCGGTACGGCATCGCGTGGGGCGCGGTCGGCGCGGCCCGCGACGCCTTCGAGACGGCCCGCGAGTACGCCACCGAGCGCGACCAGTTCGGCGGTCCCATCGCGCGCTTCCAGATTCAGCAGCAGAAGCTCGCGGAGATGGCGACCGAGATTACGACGAGCCAACTGCTGGCTCACAGGCTGGCGGAGTTGAAGGAGCGCGGCGACCTGCGCCCCCAGCACGTCTCGATGGCCAAGCGCAACAACGTCCGGATGGCCCGCGACCAGTCGCGCGTGGCCCGCGAGATGCTCGGCGGCAACGGCATCACGACCGACTACTCGCCGATGCGCCACATGGCGAACATGGAGACGGTCTACACTTACGAGGGCACCCACGACATCCACACCCTGATTCTGGGGGAGGACCTCACCGGGATTGCGGCGTACGAGTAATCTGAAGCGCTCTCGGCATCTTTCGATTTGGACCCGGTGAGACGGGGACGAGACCGTGGTAAAGGTTGCTACTACCGACTTCGAGAAGTGATTGCGACCGCGAGCGACCGGGGGCTTCGGAAGACATCTTCTCGTCGATAGCAACGTCACTGACGGCGGACGTGCGTCTTTCGACGCTCCGAGCAACTTTTGAACGCGACTTGCCTACCTCTAATCGGTGAATCTCCACGTCCGCTACGAGGGCGACGACGACCCCGACAAGTGTACCGCGCGAAAGCTGGCGCGCTTCGACCTCGCGACGCTCCATCGGAGCGCGTCGGCGACGCCCTACGGCATCGTGCTGAACCCCCACGCCGAGCAGGCGCTCTCGCCCGCCGACCGCGCCGAGACCGACCGACTCGTCGCGCTCGACTGCTCGTGGGAGACCGCCGAGCAGGCCCTCTTCGAGATGCCCGGCGTCCACCGCGCGCTTCCGTTCCTCGTGGCGGCCAATCCCGTCAGCTACGGCAAGCCCTTCCGGTTAAACACCGTCGAGGCGTTCGCCGCCGCCCTGACGATTCTGGGCGAGCGCGAGCAGGCCGAGCGGATACTGGGCAAGTTCACGTGGGGCGAGACGTTCCTCGAACTCAACGCCGAACCGCTCCGCCGGTACGCCGACTGCGAGGACTCGACCGAAGTGGTCGCAGTCCAGCAGGAGTACCTCGACGCCGGGGAGGCGCAGGCCGACGCCGATCAGTAGTCCGCGCGGCTCTCGTTGCCGGCCTCCGCCAGTCCCTCGCCGACGAGCGCGACGACGGTACCGTTCCTGCTCGGATTCTCGACGGTCGCCGACGCGACGTTTCGCCCGGCGCCCACCGTCGTCTCGACTCGCGTCCACCCCTCGCCCGCGTCGAAGCGCCAGAGCGCCAGCGACGCCTCGGTCGTCCGGGCGCGCTCGACCGCGGCGGCGTCGTAGCCCACCGTCAGCGAGAGATGTGAGCCGTTCGAACCGCGCGAGGCGGTCCCCTCGTCGTCGGTCGGCAGTACGAACAGCCCCTGCCCGACGACCTGCCGGTCGGTCAGCGGAATCGGCGGCACGTCGGCGTTCGCGTCGAGCGCCACGTCGCCGGCCTCGAACGAGGCGAGGTGGGTCCCGCCGAGGCGGACGCGCTCGCCGACCGCCGACGAGTTCCGAGCGGCGTAGACCTCCCATCCCGACGAGTTCGCTACCGAGACGCCGACGAGTCGGGCGTCCGACGAGCGCGCGAGGGCGATTTCGGCGAACCCGTCGTCCCGGAACGTCGAATCCGTGACCGTCGCGTTCGCCGACCGGAAGAGCGCGACGCCGAACTGCGAGTGGTCGGCGACCGAGAGGTTCCGGAGCGAGAGGTCCGGCGAGCGTCTGACCGAGACGCCCGCGAGGTTGTCCGCGACCGAGAGACCCGCGAGGCTGGCGTTCGGCGAGCGCCGGAGGAAGATCCCGGTGTTGCTCCCGCGGACCGCCCCGCCACGGATTCGCAGGTCGGGCGCGTTCTCCACGAAGAACCCGTCACCGAGGTTGTTCACCGCCGAGACGTTCCGGAGCGTCACCCCGCTCGCGCCGAGAACTGCCGCGCCCGCGCCCCACCGCGTCGTCGTGAGGTTCCGGACCGTGACGTTCGAGCGCGATTCCGGGCCGCGAACGAGGACGCCGACGACGCCGGGGCGACCGCCGGGTCCGGCCGCGACGGTGTGGTTTCCGCCCCGGACGAGTACGTCGTCGGCCCGAATCTCGATACAGCCTCCGAGACCTGTCCGCGGCCGGGTCGGGGTCGCGTTCGCCACGTCGGCGGCGAGGACGTACTCGCCCGACTCGGTGATGGTGGTGCAACTCGAAATCCGGGTCGGTGCGGTCGCGTCCGCGCCGGTCTCGGCTGTCGCGGCGGTCGTCGCCGTGCCCGCGGGTGCGACGACGAGGAGACTAGCCAGCGCGAGGAGCGCGACCGTCTGTCGGTCCGGCATGACGAAGGAGTCACCGGACGCGAAGTTAGGACTTGTCGCCGTCGGTCGCAACGCCCCGACGGACCGCTCGCGGACGGTTCGGCCGGGTCGCGTCGCCGGCGTTACAGGACTGGGGCGTCCGGCCGACTCTGCAACATTTAAATGCCGTGACGGCCAACCGGTCGGTATGGCCAGTTTCGAGAAAGCGGAAGCGCGAATCCTCGACAAGATGATCTGCATGCGATGTAACGCTCGCAACCCCCACGGAGCCGAGAACTGCCGTAAGTGCGGCTACGGCAATCTCCGACCGAAGAGCAAGGAACCGCGCAACGCCTGAGCGCCGCGCCGTTCCGTTCTCCGTCACTCGCGTTCGGATAGTCACGTCGCCGGTTTTCGAGCGGCGCTACTCGCCCGAACCGGGGTCGCCGCGCTCTTCGATTCGGGCCTCGTACTTCGCCAGCGCCTCGTCGAGCGCGTCCTCGGCGTCCACGTCGAGCGACTCGGCGAGTGCCAGCAGCGCGAAGAGCGCGTCGCCGAGTTCGTCCGACTTCACGTCCAGGGCGTCGGGGTCGGCGCCGTAGTCGGTGGACTCGTTGGCGTCCTTGGCCAGTTCGCCGACCTCCGATGCGAGGTCCAAGACGCGGTAGGCCGGGTCGGCGTCCATCTCGTGGTCCGCGAGGAAGGTTGCGACTTTCTGCTGAGAATTCATCTTCGGAGTCGAAACGGGACGCGCGGGGAAGAAAACGGTTGCGCTACTCCTCGGGGTACTTCGGTTCGCGGCGCTCGGCGCGCTCCAGCGCGCGCTCCACGACCTCGCGCACGTCGCCGTGGAACTCGTCGCCGTGGCCGGCGTACATCGATTCGACCGTCTCGGGCGTGCGGTCCAGAATCGTCCGGATGCTCTCTATCTCCCGGTCGCGGGACTGGCCGGCCATGTCGGTCCGGCCGAAACTCCCGTCGTCGAAGGCCCCGTCGTTGTACACCACCACGTCGCCGCTGAAAAGGGTCGAAGCCGAGACGAACGCGAGGTGGTCGTCGGCGTGGCCCGGCGAGTAGATAGCTTCGAACTCCTCGTCGCCGATGCGGAGGGTGTCGCCGTCCGCGAGTTCTTCGGTTCGGCGCGGGTGATCGCCGTAGCAGAGCAGTTCGGGGTCGTAGGCGTCCAGCACGGTGTCGAGTTCCGCGACGTGGTCGCCGTGCTGGTGAGTCAGGACGACGGCGTCGATGGTCTCGACGCGGTCGGCGACGGCGTCCACGACGCCCGGCATGCTGCCGGCGTCCACCAGCACCGTCCTGTCGCCCTCCACGAGATAGGCGTTACAGGTGAACGTCTCCGCGTCGGCGGTGACGTTGTGTACTTGCATGCTGGGCTATTTGGCCGCACCCCTCAAAACCTTGACGGGCGGCAGGAGACTTTAGTGGTCCAAGCACCTACATACATTTACACATGGGATTTGGGAGCTACGACGAGTCCGAACAGGAGAGTCAGGACTACGATGCCGACCTCGACGACGATAATGGCGTGAACACCGAAGAGAACTCCCACGAAGGCAGTGTAGACTTCGAAATCGGAGCTTCGAACGACGAACTTCTCGACCGGCTTCAAGACATCAAAGACGACGGCCAGAGCGAGACGTAGCGTGGCACCCAACCCCGCGAGCGACGACCCGTGAAACCGGGCGTCCGTGCGCTCGGCGTCGCCGAGTCCTACCGAGAACGCTACAGCACGCTCGCGGGCGCCGTCACTCGCGCGAGCCGCGTCACCGACGGGTTCGCCTTCGAGACCTGCACCGTCGGCGGGACGGACGCCACCGCCGCCGTCGCCGACCTGTTTTCGAGCCTCGGCCGCGAGGACGTGCGCTACGTCTTCGTCGCCGGTATCGCGCTGGCGTGGTACAACGTCGTGGACCTACGCCGTCTCGCCGCGGAAATCGACCGCCCGGTGATTTCGGTCACGTTCGAGGAGAGTCCGGGACTTCTCGACGCCCTCGAAGCCGAGTTCGAGGGCGACGCGCTGGAGCGACGCAGGGAGACCTTCGAGCGCCAACCGCCCCGAGAGCGATTGGGCGTCAACGACCAGACCGTGTTCGTGCGCCCGGTGGGCATCGACGCGAGCGAGGCCCGCGATGTGGTCCGAGCATTCACACCGGAGGGTGGTCGGCCCGAACCGCTCCGCGTCGCCAGACTCGCAGCGCGCGCAGGCGACGACCTGCGACGGGAGAGCGAGCGGGAGTGACGATCCGCGGGAGCGGACCGACCGCCGAGGATGCGCTCGATGACGCTTTCAGCACAGCGAGCGCTCTGTGAGACGGATTCTCGTCTGGGTGGACTGAAAGGGGCCGCCCGGTCGCGACTGAAAGGCTCGGTCGTCTGAACACGGCCACTATCCTGCCCAGCGACCGCGCGGGGGCTTTCTGAACGTTCGTCTCTCGATCTACAGTATCGACTCTGCGCCGTCCGCTCCAAATTACGTTTCGACCCGATGCCACCGACTCTTAGTATCCGAACCCCGAACGCACCGCTATGGGAGAAATGGACGGCCTCGAAGTGACCGACTGCACGCGCTGTCCCGAACTCGTGGACTGCCGGAGCCGAATCGTCAACGGCACGGGTCCCGCCGACGCCGACCTCCTGTTCGTCGGCGAGGGACCCGGCGAGCAGGAAGACCAGCAGGGCGAACCGTTCGTCGGGCGGAGCGGCACGATTCTGGACGACAAGCTGCGCGACCGGGGACTCGCCCGCGAGGACGTGCGCATCACCAACTGCGTGCGGTGTCGCCCGCCGGAGAACCGCGACCCGACCAGCGAGGAGTTGGACAACTGCTGGCCCTACCTCGAATCGGAGATCGAGCAGGTGGACCCCGAGGTGATAATCACGCTCGGGAAAGTACCGAGCGAACACCTGCTGGACGCCGACGTCGCGGTCACGAAGGAGGCCGGGTCGGTCCGAACCGCCGAACTCGGCGGCGCGGTCCGGGACGTGCTCGTCTGCGTCCACCCCGCGGCGACGCTCTACGACCGCAGCCAAGAGGAGACGCTGGACGCCGCCCTCGACAAGGCGGCCGCGATGGCCGGCGAGGACTCGGGCGGTCAGTCGCAACTCGGCGACTTCTGACGCACGGTTCGAAACGGTTTCGTCTCGACTCGCTACATCGAAAACCGCCAGTAACGAGTCAATAACAATGGGTCGGCCGACGAAAGAAAGCGGTCCATGCCCCTACCTACCTCGTCGCTGGCCGTCGGATTCGAGACGCTCTCGCTCGCCGCCGTGGCCGTCCTCGTCCCGCTGGTCCTCGCGTCGCTGGTGTACGCCGACGCGCGCAGACGACGCAGCGTGGCGCACTCGCGGGGCGCGTCGCTCGCACCGCTCGCGTGGGGCGCGACCACGTTCTTCTCGGGCGTCGGTTGCGTCGTCGTCGCGGCGTGCTATCTCCTCGTGCAGAGTCGATGACGAGCGCGAACTCGCGAGTCGCGCTCCCGGACGTCCCGTACCGTTAAGTATCGGCTGACGAACGTCGGCGTATGCCCAGTTGTCCGTCCTGCGGCGGCGACGCCGCCGATCCGAACTACAGCCAGAAGCGAATCGAACCGAAGGCCGACCGCGACGGCGTGACCGTGACCGCCACGACGAGCCAACGCTACTGGATGGTGGTGTGTCCCCACTGCGACGCGGTGCTGGGGACCGTCGAGGACGACCGATAATCGGGTATCTCTGCCGTTCTTCGAACTGTATTTAGATACGCTTAGACAACCCAGAGTCACGTCAGCCGCGTCCGGACCCAAAACGTTATTTCGGCCCCGTCGCTCCCGTGAGATATGGACGACGATACGAGGCAGAAGATAATCTCGGTGTTCTTCGTACTGCTGATGCTCAGTTCGGGCATCGCGTACACGGTTTCGATACTCTGAGCGGCGGAATCGACCGCCGCCCGAACGTCGAAGACCGACAGGCGACGCAGGCCGCCAACCGACCCGCCGACCGCCGACGCGAACCGGCGACCCGCCGACGCGACTACCGGGCGGGACGCCGCGGAGCACCGCGGGTCAGCACGGCGGGAAGCCCTGAATCTGGACGAACAACTGCTTGCTCTCGGGCGCGAGGTCGTCCCACGAGACGCGATTCTCGTCCACGATGGCGTCGGGGTCGAGCGCCGGGTCCGACAGCACCGTGTAGGCCGTGAGTCGCGGCGGTTCGAGTTCCGGTTCGCCGCCGCCCTCGCCGCCGGTCTCGGTGGCCGTCTGCCCGCCTTCCGCTTCGCCCTCCGGGACCGTCGTCACCGCGGTTCCGGTCGTGGTCTCTCCTCCGGCGCAGAGGTCCGGGAGCGGGTCTGCCGCCGGGCCGCTCGGCGACCCGACGACGATGCGCATCGCGTGACCGAATATCTCGTGGGGCGCGCAGTGGAGGTCGTAGACCCCGCTCCGGTCGAACGTGTAGAGCCAGTAGCCGTCCTGCGGGAGCGCCGGGGCCGAGAACGGCGGCACCTCGTCGGGCACGCGCTGGAGGTAGCCGAACGCCGGGTGGTACGCCGTCACGGTGTGGTGGGGCGACTCGTAGCTAAACCGCACCGTGTCGCCCGGCTCGACGTACAGCCCGGTCGGTTCGAAGACGAACTCCGGAATCGGCGCGTCGCGCGGCCGAATCTGGAGTTGCACCTCGTGGTCGGGGCTGGTCGGCGGGTCGGCGTCCTCGGACAGCGCCGGGAACCCCCAGACCGGGTCGATTTCGCCGTCCTGTTGCGCTCGCTCGCGGGCCTCCGCGGGACTGCGCGCGTCCGTCGCGTCCGCGACGGACGCCGCGAGCTCGCTGGCCGCGCTCGTGCCCGAGAACGCCGCGAGCGCGCCCGCACCGCCCAGCGCGCGCAGGACGCTCCGGCGGTTCGCACTCGGATTTGACGTCGTTCGGTCGGTCGATTCGTCGGTCGCCGGTGTCTCGCGTCCGGAATCCCCCATGATTCGACTGGGGTTCACCGCGATTCTGGATAAAGTTACTCTACGATAGCTAACTGGTCCGGGAGAGGGTCCGTCCGAGTCCTGCAATCGAGCGCTTACACGCTGTCGTCCCACACGTCCGCCATCGGACTCTTTCGGCCGGTCGAGGACTCCGTTTCGGTCCCCGACGACTCCCCCGAGGACCGACCGCTCGCCGACTGGCCGCCCGAAGAAGTACCGCCGGAAGCGGGGCTACCGCCCGACGACGACTCCGAACGACCGCAGGAGCGCGAGCGAGCGCGTCGTCCGGTCGTACCCGCCCCGGCCGCCGACTCGCTGGCTCTCCGGGGGTCGAACTCCGGCAGGTCCGGGCGAGACACGCGTTCGACCTGCTCGCGGAACCAGTCGGGGGTGTCGGTCTCTGCGCGGTCGAACACCTGGAGGAGACTCGAATCCGCGAGGTAGGTCGCGCCGTAGTCGTCCGGCGACCGAACTACTCGCCCGCAGGCCTGAATCACGGTCCGGAGCGCGGCCCGGTAGTACCACGCCCACTGGCCCTCTTCGAGGCGATGGGCGACTCTGGAGTCGTTGGTGTTGAGGAACGGCGCCTTGCAGACGACCTGCCAGCGCGCGAGGTCGCCCTTCAGGTCGAGGGCCTCCTCCATCTTGACCGAGAGGAACACCTCCTCGCCGTCGGTCGCTTTCCACGATTCGAGTTGGGCGTCGCGGTCGTCCTTGTCGTGGGTCCGGATTCGGTCGCCGACGCCGAAGTCGTCGAGTCGGTCGGCGAGTCGCTCCTGAATCGCGTAGGAGTGAGCGTGGACGATGCCCTTCTCGCCGCGGTGTTCCTGCATCACCCGGACCACCGTGCGGGCGATTTTCGGCAGGGTCTCGTCGCGGTGTTCGTAGGTCATCTTCCCCTGCGTCACGTCGTAGAGCGGCCGGTTCTCGACCGGGAAGGTGTGGCCCACGTCCACCAGCGCGACGTTCGCGGGGTCGAGACCGACCTGCCGGCAGAACGCCGCCTTGTTCAGGATAGTCGCCGAGAGGAGCGCGAACTTGTTGCCCCGCTCCCAGACGGTGTGGCTGAGGTAGCGCTCGGGGTTCATCGGCTTTATCGTAATCCCGCTCCCCTGACCGTCCGGCTGGTCCACGACCCACGTCGTCGCGCTCTCCGAGTCGCGGTAGTCCTCCACGAACCAGTCCAACTCGCCGATGAGTTCCTGCAATCGGTCGCGCTCGGCGGCCTCGTGGGGGTCGAGTTCCTGCCGGGCGATGAGTTCGTCTTTCTCCCTGCGACACCGGTTCTGGAGCCGGTCGGCGTACTCGACGGCGCGGTCCACGTCCGAAATATCGGGCACGTTCAGGTCGTCCCAGATGGGCACCGTCCGGGGGTTCAGGTCGATGGCCGCGTACATCTCGGCCCACTCCGCGAGACCGTGGGCCTCGTCTATCACCACGCAGTCGCGCTTGCGGAACACCTCCGACCCGGCGGTGCGCATGAAGTACGCCAGCGTCATCGCCGCGATTTCGCGGTTGCTCGCGATAGCGCGGTCCGAGAAGTACGGACAGCGGTGTTTCACCGAGCAGTCGTAGCCCTTCTCGCGGGCGCAGGGCGCCCTATCGACCGGCGTGTCCGTCTCGCCCGGCAGGATGCACGAGTAGTTTCGCTTGCCCCGGATGATTTTGAGGTCGTCCAGCAGGTCGTCCTCGGCCACGTCGTCCAGTTGCGAGACCTGCGGCGTGGTGTAGTAGGCACCGGTCGCGTCGCTCGGCGCGGCGTCGTCGGGCGTCCGGGCGCACCCCGCGATGGCGCGCGCCAGCAGCGACTTGCCGCTCCCGGTCGGCGCGCGTACCAACACGACGTCGTTGCCCTCTTCGAAGGCGTCCCTGACGTCTTCGAGGGCCGCACGCTGGTTGCCCCGATAGGAGGGCGCGGGGAACTCGTCGAAAATCCGGTCGGGGTTCACTGTTCGAAGTCACGGCGGTATCGGGAATAAAGGCTGTCGGTCGCGGCGGTTCGGAAGCGGGGAGGGAGACGGGCGACGATTTCCGGCCCCTCGGCTGCTACGAGTCGCGGAGGGCTCGCACGTCCTCGACTCGCGGGTCGTCGGGGAGTCGGTCGATGCAGTCGAAACAGAGGAAGTGTTCGGTCCCGTCGGAGTCGAACTCCAAGGTCATCCCGCCGGTCGCGTCGTGTTCCAAGGTCCAGAGGTTGGCGATGCCGCCCGCGATTTTGACCTGCTCGCCGCATCCGTCGCAGGGTTGCTTGGCCATGTCGAATCCAGCGCCCCCACCGACAAAGCCCTGCCGACGGAATCGAATCGTATATATCCGAGTTCGTCGTGAGAATGGGTATCAAAGTCGGCTTCGGCCGACGTGGGTGGACCAATGCACGAACCAGACTCCCTCGCAGCGACTGCCGTAGACCTCGGCGATCGCTCCCAGACCGTCCACAGCGCGTCCAACGACCCGGACGACGACGAACCGCTCGCCCGGACGATTCTCGACGCGCTGGCGGAAGCGTCCGACCGCCCCGTGGACGAACTGAGCGTTCGCCTCTACGACGTGGTGGACCCCGACGCGCTGAACGACCTCTTCCGGCCGACCCGGAGCGGACCGGCCCGCGACGGCGGCCGGGTCGCGTTCACCCTCGGCGAGTTCGTCGTGGAACTGCACGCCAGCGGCAACGTCTTCGTCCGGAAGACCTGTTGAACTCCCCGCAGGACGTGCTAAATCTCCGCAGAAAACGCTGGACTCCAGAGGCCCTGCTGAATCCCCGCAGAAGACGTGCTACACCTCGTCGTCGGGGTCGCGTCTGTCCGCCATCCGGGCGGCCTCCGCGGCGTACCGCTGTCGGCGCTCGGTCTCTTCGACCGCTTCGAGTCGGTCGGGGGACACGTCGAGCGCGGCGGTTACCGGGTCGAGGAGGACCCGTCTGTTGCGGTGCTTGCGGACGAAGCGTTCGCCGTCGGGCGTGGCGTACGTGACGACGACGTTCTGCTCGTCCCGTGCGTAGGTCCGTTCGACCATCCAGACGCGGACCGACTCGTCCTCGGCCGTCTCGGTCGGCGCTCGCTCCATGTCGGCGGTTTTCGGTCGGCCGGGATAGTTCCTGTGTCGAACCCGTGCGGGTCGAGACTATCGACTCGTCCGACGGTTTATGCTACTCCGTCCCAAACTACGCGGGGGAACGATGGACGTGAACTGCGAGGGGTGCGCCGGGTGTTGCATCGACTGGCGGGCCGTCGCGCCCGCCGCGAGCGACCACGAGCGACGCGGCCCGCGCGAACCGCTGGACGACGCGTACAACCTCGTCCCGCTGACCCGCGACGACGCCCGCGCGTTCCTCGACGCCGGGTTGGCCGACGCGCTGACGCCGCGACTCTGGCGCGACGAGTCGGGCGTCGAAATCGACGGCGTGTCCGTCTCGGCCATCGACGGCAAGCCCGCCTTCTTCCTCGGCCTCCGGAAGCCGCCGAAACCGGTCGCTCCGTTCGACACCGAACCGGCGTGGCTCCCGACCTGCGTCTTCCTCGACCCGACGACGCTCCAGTGTCGGATTCACGACGACGAGACGTACCCCGAGGAGTGCGCCGACTATCCCGGCCACAACCTGAAACTGGACCAAGAGACCGAGTGCGAGCGCGTCGAGGACGCCTTCGGCGGGACGCGACTCGCGGACGACGACCCGCCCGAGGACCTTCCGGGGTTCCTGCTCGGCCCGCAGGCCGTCGGCCAGAAGGTGTTCGTCTTCCCGGACCCGGAGCGACTGTCCGGCGTCGTCGGGCGACTCGCGGACGGGGAATCGACCGCCGGGGACCGCGCGCTGTTCGTCGCGGCCGCGGTCGCCGCCGCGCCCGGCACGACGGCGGTGAACCGCGAGCGATTCGAGAGCGCGCTCTCGACGGCCCGCGAGGCCGACTCGTGGGCCGGGCGGGCCATCGCCGACTGGGAAGCGCGCGCCGGAGGCGAGAGGCCAGCGGCCGAAGACGGCGAGTCGGCGGCCGGAGACCGGTCTCCGGCCGCCGACCCGCGACTGGCCGAGGCAGTCGAAGTCGCGCGCGGCGCGCCCGAGACGCCGGGATGGGACGCCGAGTAGCGCGCGGGAGAACGACCGGAATAGCCGGGGCTACGCGGGTCGAATAGCAGTATAAGTAGATAGGCTACTTACCGGATTTTATCTCCTCGAACTTGTCGAGGAGCGCTTCCGCGGAGTCTCCCGAATCGTATTCTACGGAGCCGTGATACGTCGTTCTGTCGTCGTCTTCGCTGACGTCAACTGTATTGTTCTTGCGCTCACGGCGCTCGTGTTCGTCTTCGTCATAGGCACCCATTGACATGACAACCACACTCATGGGTAAGCTTCGCCAGGTAATGAATGTAACGGATAATCACATTCTTTTCGCTCCTTGCAAACAGGTCGAAATCTACCGGACGAGGTTCGGAGTGCGTCGAAGTCGCGGGCGTCGGACTGGTGACCGTCGGACGGGAACCGGGCCTAAAACGGCTCTCTCGCGCGTTTGGACTTTCATTTCGTCTGATATCCAGATTCAGTTATCGCTCTGCCCGGCTTCTACGTAGCGCGACTCTCGGTCGTCCAGTGGCGATTCGTCGTTCGTCCGGCAGCGGTCCCCGGTCCGTCCCGCCGTCGCTCGCCGTTCGTCCGGCGCGTCCGGACGCGGAACGGCCGTCGTGACACAAAGCGTAAATCCCTCGCGCGGCTACATCCGCTCGTGGCAAGCCCGCTCCGCTTTCGCCGCTCTACGGAGCGGTGGACCGACGAGAAGGTCGAACGCGACCTGTACGCCCCCCTAGACGAGAAGTTCGGCGCCGAGATGCCGACGCCCCACTACGCCGGGCCGTCGGGGTACGAGACCCGGCGCATCGAGATGGACAACGGCGACCTCGCGCTGTTCTGCTGGAACGACGACGAAGCCTTCTGGCTCGGCAACACCGAGACGCCCTCCGCGCTCTGGCGCACCGAGAAGTACACCTTCGAGGAGATTCCCTACCCGGTCGCTCGGTGGGCACAGCGCGAACTGCTCGGCGACCTCCGGACAGAGGACCCGTGGCTGGCCGACTACGACCACCTCTCGTGGTTCTTCCTCCCGGTGCTGTTCTCGAAGGACGGCCGCCAGTCGTCCAGAGCGTTCTTCCGGGACCACGCCGCCGGGTTCCCGGACGCGACCCGCGACGACGCGCTGGCGTTCTACGAGGAGTTCCTGACGACGGGCGCACTGGACGACCACCGCTACGAGATGGCGTCGAAACTCGGCACCAGTCCGCAGGTGGACCCCGTGCGGATGGCGTCGGCGATGAGCGAGTTCACCGCGGCGAAACTGTTGACCGACGCCGGCTACGACGTGACGCCCGAAATCGAAGTCACGACCGGCCACTCGCTGGACTTCCGCGCGGAGTCGCCCGACGGCGGCGAGTCGCCGCTGGTCGAAGTGACCCGGCCCCGGCCCCCGACGCGCCGTCACGCCGACACGCCGGTCGCCGCGGTGCGCGAGACGGCCGAGACCAAGACCTCGGGCCAACTCCAGAAGCACGGCGGCGGCGCGGTGCTGTTCGTGGACTGCTCGGGGTTCCGCGACGACGAGTGGAACGCGGTCCGCGGCGAGCAACCCGGCGTTCGCCACCGCCCCGCGGTGGTCTTCCGGGCGCGACCTTCTGGCGAGGTCGAGGCCTACCGAAAAGGCTCGGTACCGCTGGACCTCGACGGTGCCGTCGAGTGGGTGTGAACCGCGCCGCCGCGTTCGGCGACGGCGCTCACGCTACTCCGGAAGGGGCGGCCACGTCGTCGCGACAGTTTTCTCGATGATTTCGGTCTGTGCGCGCCGGAGGCGCTCGGACGTCGAGGAGGCCGAGACGCCAAGTTCCTCGGCGACCTCACGGAGCGACGTTCGCCGTGGAATCTCGAAGTACCCCAGTTCGTAGGCCGTCCGGAGCGCCTCGTGCTGGCGGTCGGTCAGCCCGTCGCCCGGCGGTTCCGGGTCGCCGTCGCGCGCGAGACGGTGCAGTTCGAACCCCGCGTTGCGCCGCCAGAGCGTTGCGAACTCGTCGAACGCCGCCCGGTCGGCGAACCACCCGGTCTGTCGCCACCCGTCGGTCTCGACCTCGATGCGTTCGACGATGGCCTCGGCCGTGGCCAGCGCTTCGAGGTCCGCGAGGTCGTCGAGGCGGTCCCCGAGTTGCTCCTCCAGACTGAGCGCCGGAATCGCCTGATACCGGCGGGTGTCCCCGGCACGCCCGATGCGGAACCACTCGCCGACGTCGAACGCGTCGTCGAGGGCGCTCTCGAACGCGGCCGGGGAACCGCCGGTCGCGGTGACGAGAAACAGCGGTCGGTCGCCGTGGTTGAACTGGAGTTCGAGGGTCAGCGACGCGTCGGGTACCGCGGCCGCGACCCCGACCAGCGGGAGGGCGTCACAGCGTATCTCGAACTCGGCGAACAGTCCCATGCGTCGTCGTTCCCGCGAACGCTTTTCACGGCGTCGAAACGCTCGCTTCGACCGGCGTCGCCGCACCGTCCACTCGCGCCCTCTCTTAAAGGGCCGCACGGCTGAGAGAACGGCTTAGTCCGCAGGCTCCCGAACGAACGGGGGCATGCAGACGACACAGTCTACGGACGGTACGGAGATAGCTTACGAGCGGCGAGGCGACGGTCGGCCCGTCGTCCTGCTTCACGGAGGGATGGCCCCGCGGGAGTACTGGGACCCGGTCATCCCTCACTTCGAGGAGTACGCCGCGGTCGTCCCCCGGCGACCGGGGTTCGGGACCTGCCTCGACGACCTCGACGAGACGAGCGCGGACGAGGTACTCGACCGCGAGGTCGAGTACGTGCGGGCACTGGTCGACGACCTCGACGGTGCCCCGGTGCTGTTCGGCCACTCGTTCGGCGCGCTCACCGCAATCGAGGCCGCGACCGACGCGACGGTCCGAGCAGTCGTCGCCTACGAACCCGCGGTCCTCCCCGAGGAGTTCCGCGAACGGGCAGACCTCGCCGACCGCATGGCGTCGCTGGTCGAGGACGGCGAGCGCCGCGAGGCGGTGAAACGCTACGTCGAGCAGGTCCTGCACCCCGACGGAATCGACGACCTCGACGCGTGGCTGGCGGAGTGGCCAGCGTGGCCCGACTGCGTGGACCTCGCCGAGGAGGTCGTCAGAATGAACCGCGCCGTCGAGGCGTACGAACTCCCGGAGCGCCTCGACGTCGATGCGCCCGCGCTCGTCCTCGCCGGGACCGAAGGACCCGACTTCCTGCGCGCGAGCGCCCGTGGGGTCCACGATGCGCTCCCCCGCAGTCGGTTCGTCGAGTTCGACGGCGTCAGTCACGGCGGCCCGGCGGAGGTTCCGGAGCGAATATCGGCGGAGATGCGGTCCTTCCTGAGAGCGCGTTAGGACCCCTCGGGGTCAGAAACTGACCTGCTCGGGACCGGTCGTGCCGAGCGTCGTCGGGTCGCGGTCGCTGTACCCCTTCCTGCCGATGGCCTTCGCGCTGACCGCCGAGTAGAGCATCTCCTCGGCCTCGCCGGACGTGCCGAACGTCTCGGACTCGACGCGCCGGAACACGTCGGCCAGCGTCTCGGTGCCGTTCGGGAGGTCGAGTTCGTAGTCGCCGTACGAGTCGGCGAGTTGGTCGGTTGTCGCGGGATAGTCGTGGTCGCGGAGCAGTTGGGTCGCCTGTTGCAGTGGCATCGACAAGTTGTACATCAAAGTTAATGATAAAGCTTCCTGCGGGAGGGCATTGGAGAATTTAAGGTGTCTAAGGGAGAGTCAGTAACACGGAAAACCTCGGCGCGGCGTAGCGAAGCGCTTTCGGACACCCCGCTCGTTTTGGAGGTATGAGCGTCTTCGCGGACCTTCACGTCCACACGACCAACTCCGACGGCGAAATGCGCCTGTCGGAGGTTCCCGAGGCGGCCCGCGACGCGGGCGTCTCGGTCGTGGCCGTCACCGACCACGACCGCCTCCACCCCGAACTGCCGACGCCGGTCACCGCCTTCGAGGGCGTGACCGTCGTCCACGGCATCGAGTTGCGCGTCGAACCCCGCGGCGAGGCGTACGGCGACGCGGTCGGCGAGCGCGTGGACCTACTGGGCTACGGCGTCACGCCGACCACCGACCTCATCGACGAACTCGACCGCGTCCAGACCGACCGCAAGGAGCGCGGGCGGAAACTCATCGAGAACGTCGAGGACCACCTCGACATCGACCTCGACCTCGAACCCCGCGAAGGTCTCGGGCGACCGCACGTCGCCCGCGCCGTCGTGGACCACCCCGACAGCGACTACGAGGAGATCGGAGACGTGTTCGACGACCTCATCGGCGACGACTGCCCCTGCTTCGTCGCGCGCGACGTGACCTCGTTCGAGCGCGGCGTCGAACTGCTGTCGGAGGCCTGCGGACTGGTCGGTCTCGCGCACCCCTACCGCTACGACGACCCGGCGGCCGCGCTGGAACTGACCCGCGAACTGGACGCCGTAGAGCGATACTACCCCTACGACGAGGAGGTTGACTCGCGACCGGTCGAGCGCGCCATCGCCGAACACGACCTGATTCCGACCGGCGGGAGCGACGCCCACGGTCACGAACTCGGGAAGGCCGGACTGTCGAAACCAGAGTACAGACACTTCCGGTCGTCGGTGAATCTGTAGACGGGTCCCGGACCGCAGCAGCGGACCACGCCGACGCTGTGACCGCGCTCGGCCGCGCGGAATCGCGAGCGCTCTCACCGATTCGACAGGTCCGATGGGCCGAACGCAGGGATTAAATCCGGTCGGCGACTACTCCGTGATATGCGGTGTCACTACTGCGACCGGGACGCGGCGTTCGCGCCCGAGTTGAACGGCGTCCGAGTCGGTCTCTGCGACGCGCACTTCCGCGAACAGTTCGAGTACCTCGCGGAGACCGACGCGCTGGCCTACCTGCGACAGGAGTTGGACGTAGACCGGCCGGAGTAGCGACTCTCGGTCGGTGAGCGGCGGAAAAGAACTTTTAGCTTAGGCCCGACCTGCGTCCACGTCGATGGCGTCCACGGGGCACACGTCCACGCAGAGCATGCAGTCGATGCACTGGGCCTCGTTGGCGGGGTCGGCTTTCTTCCCGCTCTCGGGGTGGTCGGGGGTGTCTACCCACTCGAACACGTCCACCGGACAGTCCTCCAGACACGCGCCGTCGGCGATGCAGAGGTCGAAGTCCACGGCGACGTGGGTGCCGTGGATGCCCAGTTTCTCCGGTTCCTCGACGGGACCCCACACGTCGTGGCCCTCGTGTTCGTCTACCTTTTCGCGGTTCTCGTGGAATTGCGGGTCGATAGCCATCGGAAGTTCACCTGTTCCAACACAGGGCGACCAAGTACTTAAAACAACCCCCTAAACGGCCGCGTCAGGGGTTTAGGCCGGGCTAAAACCGCAGTACGCCGTCGGGGACAACGCCGACCGTCTGACAGGTCTCCGCGCGAGGACGCGGTAATTTAAATACTCGTAGGCGTCGATGCTCGGACGTGGAGAAAGTCCGCATCGAGGAGGTCGAGTCGAGCGCCGGTCCCGCAGACGTGAAGCGACCGCTCACACGCGCTCTCGGCGCGACCGACCTCGCGGTGAACTACTACGAACTCGCACCGGGCGATAGCTTCGCGTTCGGCTACCACGCTCACGGCGACCAAGAAGAGGTGTTCTACGTCGCGTCGGGCACCGTCACCTTCGAGACGGCGGACGGACCGGTCGCGGCCGGTCCCGACGAGGCGGTCCGGTTCGCGCCCGGCGAGTTCCAGCGCGGCGTGAACGAGGGCGACGAGCGCGTCGTCGCGCTCGCGCTCGGCGCACCGAAGGAGAGCGGCGACCTCGACCTGCGCCGGGACTGCCCCGACTGCGGCGAGCGGACGCCGAACCGCATCGAGCGCGCCGACGACGCCGCGGAGAGCGCGCTCGTCACGGTCTGCGAGGACTGCGGCGCGGAGACCGGGCAGTTCTCGTAGGTGCGTTCCTCGGCGAACGCCGGCTATTCGCGCTCGCACGTCGGGTCCGGCCCGAGCAGCGCCCACGCCAGTCCCAGCAGTCCAACCGTCAGCACCGTCACCAGCACCTGCGCGACGTTCGCGCCCAGACCGCCCGCGACCGCGCCGGACGCCAGCGCGGCCCCGCCGACCGCCGACGTACCGACGCAGCAGAGACTCGCCAGTCCGCCGATTCCGAGCAGTCGCCACGGGACGCCGCCGTCGGCCATGCCCGCGACTTCGCGCTCGCGTCCTTTCGCTCTTTTGTCTCTACGCGGACGCACGTTCGTCGAGAACGGAACCGTGGCTCGCTTCCGCGAGCGTTCTCGGAGGACGGACGACACCTCTCGGGTCCCGTGTCGGACCGCGCTCGCCCGTCGGCGTGGCGGGAAATCGAGACTGAACGGGAGACCGAGGCGGTTGCCGACGCGCGTAGCTTTTTCCCCGCGGCCGGACACCGAACGACCATGACGACCATCCCGAGTCCGGGCCTCGGTACGTCCGGCAACGACGACGCGGACCAGTGCGCCGAGACCGTCCGAAACGCGCTCGACGTGGGGTACCGCCACATCGACACGGCCCAGATGTACGACAACGAGGCCGCGGTCGGCGAGGGTATCGCCGCGAGCGAAGTCCCGCGCGAGGAGGTGTTCCTCGCCACGAAGGTCCACCCCTCGAACCTCGCGCCCGAGGACGTTCGCGAGACGACGGAAGCGAGTCTGGACCGCCTCGGCACCGACTACGTGGACCTGCTGTACGTCCACTGGCCGATGGGGGCCTACGACGCCGAGGCGACCCTGCCGGCCCTCGACGACCTGTACGACGAGGGGAGAGCCGAGAACGTCGCGGTCAGCAACTTCACGCCCGACCTGCTGGACGAGGCGCGCGAGATTCTGGACGCGCCGGTCGCCGCGAATCAGGTCGAGATGCACCCTTTGCTCCCGCAGGACGACCTGCTGGCGCACTGCCGAGAGCGCGACGTGACGGTCGTCGCGTACTCGCCGCTGATGCAGGGCGAGGCGGGCGACGTGGACGCGCTGGCCGAGATTGCGGCGACACACGACACGACTCCCGAATCCGTCAGCCTCGCGTGGCTCCGCCAGCGCGACGGCGTGGTCCCGATTCCGAAGGCCACCGGCGAGGACCACCTCCGGGCGAACTTCGAGACGCCCGACCTCTCGTCCGACGAGGTGGCGCGCATCGACGCCGTCGAGGAGCGCGAGCGGTTGGTGGACCCCGACGACGCGGCGTGGAACTGACGCGCCACTCCCGCGCTTCCGCCGTTCATCGACCGGGAGGGTGACGGGACGAGACGGACTACAGCGGTTCTATCTCGTCGCCGACCGAAATCTCCCCCGACTCGATGACGTCGGCTTCGAGGCCGCCGCGGTGGACCAGCGCCGATATCGCGCCGTCCTCGGTCAGGGATTCGAGGTGGCCGCAGGGTTCGCAGAGGTCGTTCCCCTCGCAGACCGCCTCGCCGACGCGGAAGCGCTCGCCGGCGAGGTGGTTCAGCGCGGCGTCGCTGGTGGTCAGGTTCCGGCGATGCTCGCCGTCCGTGAGGTCGATGCCCTCGTCTGCCGCGGCGTCCAACGCCTCGCTCTCGACGAGCGTCAGGTCGGCTTTGTCCTTCCCGAAGTGACGGTCGCCGCGCACGCCCTCGCCCGCGACGACCTCGACCGCCTCGGCAGGTTCGGTCGCCGCGCCCGACTCGGGCGCGAGGTGGATGGCCTCGACGCGTCCAGTTCCGTCCATACGTTGGACTCCCGTCGGAGCCACTTAGTTCTCTCCCGACGCCGCGGGCTCCGGAGCGTCGGCCGCACTCCCGTCGGGGTCCCGGCCGTCGGGGTCCCGGCCGTCGCGCTCCTCGGCCCACTCCAGCACCGGTTCGAGTCGGGTCGCCAACTCGCGGCCGTCGTCCGTGAGTTCGTACTCGACGCGCGGCGGAATCTCGTCGTACTGGGTCCGAGTCAGGAGGTCCGCCCCAGCGAGTTCGTCCAGTCGCGCGGACAGCGTGGACGTGCTGGCGTCCGGGAGGAACTCCTCCAGTTCGCCGAAGCGGGTGGGGTCGGTCGCGGCCACGACGCAGAGGACCTGCATCGCATATTTCCGACTCAGGAGGTCCAGCACGCCGTCGAGTCGACAGTAGCAGGCGATGTCGTCCGCAGCGAAATCGTCCGGGGTGGCGTCGTCGGTCATGGCTTCGGGAACTCGAAGTTACTCCATTACTTCGGACTCGACAGTATAACACTTTGGGATGCAAAGTGATGTCGATGCCGGAACGCAACGCCGTCCGCGACGAAGCGAACGACGAATCGAGCGCCGTCGAATCGGTCGAGGAGCGTCCGCTCCCACCCGGAATCGGCGAGAATATCGAAGCACTGTTCGGCACCGACGAGCGCCCGGAGACGGTCGGGGCGTGGGTCGAGGCGGTGGCCGCGGCCTTCGACGACGACTGGCCGCCGGCCGTCGCCGACCTCTGTCACGACGACGAGGGCCGCCACCGCGCCGAAACGGACGACCGGAGCTACCGGTTCGTCTGCGTCCTCGACGCCGTCATGCTCCCGTTCCTCACCGGCGAGTCGGTCGAGGTACGCTCGGAGGGGCCGGAGACGGGCGAGACGGTCACCTCGCGCGTCTCGCGCTCGGACATCGAGACCGACCCCGAGGACGCCGTGCTGTCGTTCGGAGTCGCGTCCGTCGATTCCGACGCAGACCCGACGCCGCGGCGGACCTACGAGTCGCTGTGTCCCTACGTCCACGCGTTCCCCGACGAGGACGCCTACCGACGGTGGAACGACCGAACCGACGCGCCGACGACGGCCCTGCCGCTCTCGGAGGGGTTCGAACTGGCGCGGGCGCTAATCCGGGCCTGAGTCGCCACACTCGCGAGGGTCTCGGTTTCAACGCCACTCGTCGTGCGCGGCGTCGAGTCGGTCGCGGACGAACGACTCCATCGTCGCGGCGAGTTCGTCGGCGGGCACGTCGGCTCGGTCGCCGATGTCGCCGACCCTCCGGAAAGGTTTCAGAGTCAGCGCGGCCCGGTAGGTCGCCCGGCGAGCGTCGAATCCGTCGGGAAGGCCCCGAGCCGACTCGTAACCAGCGAGTAGCGCGCTCCGCAGGTCGCCGTCGTTTTCGGGAGAGACGGGCTTCTCGAACCAGCCGAGTTCGGCCCGCGCGAGGTCGAACTCGCCGGGCGCGGACCGGGCGACCTCCCAGTCGAGGACCGACGAGACGCCGTCTCCGGCGAAGTGTAGGTTGTCGTCCTCGTAGTCACTGTGGACGAGGACCGGGTCGCCCGCGTCGGCGAACGCCTCCCGGTGGTCCCGGACGAACGCCAGCACCTCGTCGCCGAGGTCGGCGTAGCGCGTCCCGGCAAGGTCGTCGCGCCAGTCTGCGACCCACCCGACGAACAGGTCGGGCCACGACTCGGCGGCGTCGAGTTCGAGACGGTCGGGAATCAGTCGGTCGCCCGCGGGTCGGAGTTCGCCGTAGGTCTCGAACTGGAGCGCTGCAGTCCCGTGGACTCGCGCAAGGGTCGCGCCGGCGTCTCTGAGGCGGCGCTTGCGGAGTTCACGGGGTGCGTCCCCGTCGTAGGCACCGCCGGGCGCGAACGACGAGACGTAGTAGTCGTCGCCGCGGGCGAGCAGTCGGGGGACCGGGACCGCATCGGTGTCGGCGAGTCGCCGGAGGACCAGCGCGTCGCGGTGCAGCCCAGTGGCGTCGCCACGGGCGAGTTTGCAGACCGCGCGCTGGCCCTCGAACTCGACTTCGTGAACGACGTGGTTGTCGGTCGTCAGTAACTCGTCGCGGACTGCGAAGTCGTCCGCGTGCGTCGCCAGCGCGTCTCGCATCCGGACCTCGGTCGTCGTCATCGCTCGGTCTCCGCGCGGAACTGCCGGACAGTTTCGTAGACCGATTCCCGAATGTGAGCCGCGAACCGCGCCTTCGCCTGTCCGGTCCGCTGGCGCTGGAGGTGAAGCGACTTCAGGTACGAGACCGCGTTGACGAGTCGGAAGCACTCGCTTCGGCGGTCGGAGTCGGTGGGCAGCGGTCGGACCGACGTGTAGCCCTCGCGGAACGCCGCGAACTCGCCGCTCTCGTCGGGGTCGCCCGAGTCGCCGAGAAGCGGCATCGCGGTCCGCCAGTAGTCGTACTCGGCCGGCGCGACCAGCGCGTGTTCCCAGTCGATGACGCAGGTCACCTCGCCGTCGCGGACCGCGACGTGGGACGGGAGGTAGTTGCCGTGGGCCAGCACGGGGTCGTCGGAGCCAGCCAGCAGGTCGGGGCGTTCTTCGAGGAGAGCGCGGGCCTCCTCGGCGACATCTGCGTAGCCGAAGTCGGCGAGGTAATCGCGCAGGTCCTCGAGGAGGTCCGAGACGGTCTCGGTCCACGCGTCGCGGGCGTCTACCACGAGACGACCGCCCTCGGCGCGGGGGAAGCCGGTCTTCTCGAACGCGCCCGCGGTCTCGTCGTGGAGCGTCGCCAGTCCCGCACCGAGCGTCCGGGCGCGCTCGGCGTCGAGCGGGAGGTCGTCGTCCGGCAGGCCGGCACGCCACTCGGCGACGAACCAGTCGCCGCCGACCGCGAGGATTCGCGGGACGGGAACGACGGTCTCCCGGCCGACGAAGGACATCACGCGGGCCTCGGTCGAGGGGTCGGCGCGTGCGCCGCGGGCCACCTTGCAGACCGCGCGGGTGCCTTCGACCGAGACCTCGTAGACCGCGTGCGGCGGCACGGCGTGGAGTCGTCGGCGAACCTCGTAGTCGTTCGAAATCGATGCGAGTGCGTCGCGTACGTCGGCTGAGTCAGTCATGTTCTGCGCCGCGTTACGTGCGACGACCGGTCGGAGCGCGGGAGAGTCCCGCAGCTACGACCGAGAAGAGGACGGGTCGAACCTATCTCACCAGTGACTTGAATGTTTGGATGCTCGACTCGCCACGGGCCTCGGCGTCGCACTCGGAGAACCGATTCGGTCGCCGACGCCGACGGTCGCTCCTCTCCGTCGAGAATCGCACCTGCCACGATAGCGACTCCGAGCGCGAATCAGACCAGTTTTGTACCCCGAAAGCGACACTCCCAGTCGTGCCGCGGTTCGACTACCCCTGTCCGGACTGCCGGACGACGAGCAACCTCCACGGTCCCGACTGCGAGTACGAGGGTGCGTCGTGGTCCGACATCGAGAAGGCCTACACGGACCTCGTGGCGGTCCTGTCGGCCAACGCGCTCCCCGAAGAGGCGCTCCGCGAGGCGGTCCACGGGCGATGGAGCAGCCTCCACAAGGCCGCGCTGGACCGACTGGTCCACGAACAGCGCGTGATGGAGAACGAGGAGGGACATCTCAAGCTTCTCACCGCGGAGCAGTACAAGGAACACGTCACGGACCCGAACGTCGAACCCATCAAGACCGTCGCCCGGAAGGGGTCGGTGCCGGGTGCCCACGACAACGCCGTCTTCGCCATGATAGCCTGGTACGAGATGGTCGGTCTCTCCTGGAACGAGACCCGCGAGCGCGTCGTGGACTGGCTCCGGGACACCGGGACGTGGACCCGCGGCGGGTTCGAGGAGGCCTCGCCCCAAGAACTCGTGAACAAGAAGCGCCACGTCTACGAGTCGGGCTACGGCTGGAAGGAGAAGGCCGAGGCCGCGAAAGCGGTCATCGACCGGAGCCTCTGACGGCCGGCCTACCCCGACGCACGCTGTGTCCTCCGCAGGAGTCGCGGTTACGCCGGTTCTGCGAATCAGTGCTGGTGGGTGAACAACAACACGTTATCCTCGACGGTCGTCACGCAGAGGTCGAGGACTCTGCTCAGTTCGAGGCTGTCGTAGTCCCCCCGGCAGACGACCAGGTCGTCGAACGGCTCCTCGCAGGCCGGGCACGCGATACTGACCGTGTTACGGTACGTCTTCACCGTGTCCGCCGATTCGTACGGCGTCAACGACGAAATCAGTTCGTCGAACTCGCTCTCGTCCATTGCTACCGCCCCGGACGGAGGAAATCGTGATAGTTCTATTGCTCAGACAGTCGTGGAGACGCTGGACGGACGGCCGTCGCCTCGCGAGTGTCTCCGTTAGTCGAGTCGGACGGTGAAAATCGAAGAAGCGAGACCGGAGTCAGTCGCTCTGGATGCGCGGCGCGAGCATGAACGTGACGTTGCCCTGCCCCTCCGCGATGTCGAAGTGGAGTTTGACGGGGAACTCCTCGCCGAGTTCGATGGTGACCTCGGCGTCCTTCGGGATGGCCTTGTTCATGTCCTTGAGGTAGTCGAGGCTAAAGAGCGAGCGAGCGGGACCGGCCTGTAGGTCCACGAGGTCATCGCGGTCCAACTCGAGTCGCACGTCGTCGGTGTCGCCCTCCGCCTCCACGACGAAGGTCTCGTCGTCGGGGTCCACCGCGAGCGCGATGTGGTCCGACACCATGTCGGCAGCCGTGA
Source organism: Halorussus gelatinilyticus (assembly GCF_023238445.1). Lineage (GTDB taxonomy): Archaea > Halobacteriota > Halobacteria > Halobacteriales > Haladaptataceae > Halorussus > Halorussus gelatinilyticus. The sequence goes on from NZ_CP096658.1 coordinate 1,027,389, forward strand.
CCGAGCGGTCGATGTCCGCGCCCTCGACGACGATTTCCGCCGGGAGGTCGAGGTCCGGAATGTCGGGTTCCTGTCGGATGGAGTCGGGGTCGATGAGCGCGAGGGTGTACTCCAGCCCGTCGATCTGGATGTGGAGCTTGCGGGTCTCCTCGTCGAGTTCGAGGTGGACCGGCTGGTCGCCGCTGGCCATGCCGGCGATGTCTTCGAGTCGGTCGAGGTTCACGCCGATGATGCCGCCGTCCGCTTCGTAGGATTCGAAAGCCGCCGCGTCGAGTTCGAGGTCCACCATCCCGACGTTCGCGGGGTCTACCGCACGAATAGCGAGACCGTCCTCTTCGAGGTGGATTTTGCACTCGTCCACCAGCACGCCCACGGAGTCGATAGTGTCCTTGAGCGTGTCGGCGCTCACGATAGCCTTAAACATCTTGCTAAGCGGTACGAACCCCCAGCATAAAAAGTCACTCGTTCGGGCGCGTGCGCGTGGAAGCCCGAAGGATTCGAGAAGTGACGCGTTCTGCCAAGCGAAGCGCGTAAACCCCTCCGAGAACTACCGTGTGGCAACTGAATGAGCCACAAAGACCACTACTACAACAAGTCCAAGCAGGAGGGCTACCGGTCGCGCGCCGCCTACAAACTCAAGCAACTCGACCGCGAGGAGGACCTGCTCCACGAGGGCAAGACCGTCGTGGACCTCGGGGCCGCGCCCGGCGGGTGGCTGCAGGTCGCCAGCGAGGAGGTCGGCGAATCGGGCACCGTCATCGGCGTGGACCTCCAGCGAATCAAGGACGTGGACGGCGTCGAGACGGTCCGGGGCGACATGACCGACGAGTCCACGAAGGAGGAGGTCCGCGACCTCGCGGGCGACGCCGTGGACGTGGTCGTCTCCGACATGGCACCCAACATGACCGGCGAGTACAGCGTGGACCACGCCCGGTCGGTCCACCTCGCGCGGCAGGCGTTCGAGACGGCGCTCGACGTGTTGGACACCGGCGGCGACTTCGCGGTGAAGGTGTTCGAGGGGCAGGACCTCGACGACTTCCGCGAGGACCTCGACGAGGAGTTCCAGTACGTGCGGACGCTCCGCCCGGACGCCTCCCGAGACTCGTCCTCGGAGGTCTACCTCGTCGCCAAGGGGCGCATGACCGCGCCGGTCGCCGAGGGCGACGTCATCGAGGTCGAAATCGCGGACGAGGGGTCGGAGGGCGACGGCGTGGCCAAAGTCGAGAGCTACACGCTGTTCGTCCCCGGCACCAGCGAGGGCGAGACGGTCGAAGTCGAGGTCACCGAGGTCAAGCCGCGGTTCGGGTTCGCGGAGCGGACCGACGGGTAGCGGACGCGGCGCGGCAGTCAGAAATCGGGGTCGTACCCCTCGGCTCGCGCTTTTTCGATAATCGACTCGATGACGGCCGATTTCTCGCTTCGGTCGGTCGTCGGTTTCGTCTCATCGCGAAATCCAGCAGTAGGTCTGAATCCCCCCGAATACGAGGGCGAGAACGCCGTTTTCGACGACCAGGAGGAGTTGCGCCTGTCCCGGTTCCACCTGACGGACCACGAGCAACAAGAGCGCGAACACCGTCGCCAGCACGAGGTTGTACTTCGCCAGCGCCGACCAACAGGACTCGTCGAGTTCGATGAGACCGTCGCTGCCCATGCCGGACGAACGCGATGCAGGCTGAAAAGCCGGACGGGCAGTTCGCCCGAACGGGGAGACACTCGGACGGGAACGCCCGGACCGGCGTCAAATCCGTGCGCCGACGCCCGCCCACCTGACGACGCCGCGGAAGAAGATGACGACGCCGACCAGAAACGCGGTCAGCGCCGCGAGCATCGGCATCGCTTCGAGCGCCGGGCCGCCGAGAAACGGGCCGCGAACGAGCATCCAACCGCCGAGGAGGGCGACGACGAGACCGAACAGCGCCGTCGCGCCACCGAGTAGTTTTCGCATATCCGTCTGGGTCACTCTACCCCAGCGAAGAAACGTTTACGGCCAAAATGGCGAGAAAATTATCGTATCGTCGGGGTCGTCGGTCCCGGACTACGAGTTCGTCGAGTTCCGGGCTTCGTCGAGCCACGTCGGTTCCGCGACGGTCGTCTCGCCCACGTCCGAGACGTTCATCGTGAAGTCGGTCCGGACCCGCTGGCCCTGTCGAGTGACCGAGGCCTCGACCGACACCGAGTGGACGACGCCCTGCTGGTCCACCAGCATGGTCGCGTTGTAGTCGGTGACGTTCGCCTGCGAACTCTGGGTCGCGTTGCTCCCGTCGGCTTCGAGGACGACGAGCGTCGTTCCATCGACGGTGCGGACGCCGGTCGGCGTGAAGTTACCCGACCCGGCGAACCGGTCGAGATAGCTCCGGCCGGTGTACGACGCCGGGATTATCTGGTTCGAATCGGGGGAGCGGTCGGCGATCTGATACCGCGCTTCGCCGTCGCCGACGTTCAATCGCGTGTATCGCTTCTCCTCGGTTACGAAGACCGACACGTTCTGTCCCATGGCGGAGCCGTTCACGCGAATCTGCTCGCGGTCCGCGCCGACCGCGGCGTCGAGCGCGACCGACTGGTTACCCATCGAGGAGTTGACCGTGGAGGCGACTTCGAGCGTGAGGCTCTGGTTCTGTAGCTGGTTCTGGTGGGCGTCGGCGAGGGCCGTCAGGTTGGTCCCGTTCTCCGAGACGCCCGCGGGGTACGTTACGTCGTCTACGCTCTGTGCGCCGTCGCCGCCTGGGAGCGCGCCGGAACAACCGGCGAGGGCCACGAGGCAACAGACGACGAGCAACTGGAGGGCTTTGCGTCGCATGTGACTCGTCGGTTGCAGGGCGGCAGGAAAGAACTGTCGGTGTCCGGCGGAAACCCCGCCCCGTCGGTCGGTTTTTCGACAGGAGTGGCGGCGTCAGTCGGCGGTCCGGGGCGCGGGCGCGGCAGACCCGCGAGAGCGGAAGTAGCCGACGACGGCGTAGACGAACGGCGTGTCCGCGACCGCGATGAGCAGTTTGAGGACGTACTGGCCGACGACCAGACCGAGCAGCGCGTTCGTCGTCATCGGGTCGCCGCCCCGGAGTGCGGGCATCGCGGCGAACCCGACGAACACGAAGATGAGCGTGTCGATGAGCTGACTGCTCGCGGTGGAACCGACGTTCCGAATCCAGAGCGAGTCGCCGTCCGTCGCCTCCCGAATGGCGTGGAAGACGCGCACGTCCCAGTGCTGGCTCACGACGTACGCCAGCAGGCTGGCGACGACGATGTTCAGGCTCGCGCCGAGGACGCGCTCGAACGTGGCAGGGTCCACCGTGCTGAACGGCGCGGCGGGCGCGGCGATGGTCGAGTACACCAGCGCCAGCAGGACGAAGTTCATGGCGAAGCCGACGTTGACCATCTTGTGCGCCTCCTCGGGACCGTAGAGTTCGGAGTAGCAGTCCGACGCGAAGAACGTCACCGCGTAGGCCAGCGCCGCGCCGGGCATGACGAGCAGGGCACCCGTGAACGGGAGTTCGAAGGGGATGGAGAAGCCGAGTAGTTTCGACGCGGTGAGTTGGGCCGTCACCAGCGCGGTGACGAACAGCGCGACGAGCGCGATGCGACCGGTCGGAAGGGGCGTGGTGTCGCGGTAGTGGTCGGTCATCTTCGAGTCCTCTCTCAGTCGTCTTCCAGTCGGCCGTGGCGCTCGTCTATCTCGTCCAGTACGTCCAGCATCTTCCGGACCGACGCGCGGATGGCCTCGCTCCGGTTGACGAACTTGCCGTCCTCGCCGACGTGGCCGTCGAGGTCTTCGAGCAGTTCGTCCGGTACTTCGACGCTTATCTTGCTCATACTGGGATATTATCCTTCGACGGTTTAAACTGTTCGAGATTCCGAGACGCGCGCTCTTCGAGTCCTGAAGACACCCGGAGGTGACCGAATCGAGGGAACTAGCTGCAGAAACGACGACGAAATCTGAATCCGAATCCTACCGCCGTCCGCCCAGCGTCACGACGAACAGGCCGCCCAGTCCGATGAGGTAGGCGATAGAGAGCGGGATGGCGACGAGGAACATCGTGTAGATGCTGTCGGGCGTCGCCAGTCCCGCGACCGCGAAGATGGCGATGACGACCTCGCGCCAGCGGTCCTTCATCGCGTCGAACGAGACGATGCCGCCGCGCTCGAACAGCCACATCGTCAGCGGCACGTCCGCCAGCAGGCCGATGCCCGCGGTGGTGAAGAACACGAGCCAGAAGAAGTTGCTGACCCGGTAGGAGATTATCATGTCGGCCCGAAGCGCGTCGGCGACCAGCCACGAGATGACGCTCGGCGCGACGACGGTGTAGCCGAGCGCACTCCCGGCGACGAGTCCGACCGCGATGGTCACCGACCAGAGTCCGAAGACGCGCCGGTCGCCGGCGGCGAGTCCCCGCTCTTTCATCGCGGGCCACGCGTAGTAGAGGACCAGCGGAACGACGGCCACAGCGCCCAGCAGCGTCGAAATCTTGACCTCGAAGACGAGCGCCTCGACGGGGTGGAGCGTCACGATGTTCAGCACCGTCTCGCCCGACCCCATCTCCGGACGGACCTCGGCGGGGAGTCGCCTGAGGAAGTCCTTGCGGATGGTGCCGATGCCGCCCCGGTAGAGGAACGTGAACACGCCGGCGAGGACTATCATGAACAGGCCGACGATGCGGAACATCTTGGACGTGAGGCTCTCGAAGATGAACCGCAGGTCGTAGAACCACCCGCCGATGTCGTCTTCGGTGGTCTCGTCCTCGGTGAAGGCGTCGGCCATGCCCGCGGCCGTACTCTCGAAGACGTTGCCCGACGACTGGGGCTGGTCCTGCTCGCGGGGGAAACTGGCTTCGGTGGTCTCTCCCGTCTCCGCGTCCGCGGCGTCCGCACCCGCGGCGGCATCTGCACCCGCGGCAGCCGCTTCGTCGACTCCGGTCTCGTCGGCGTCCGCCTCGTCGCCCTCCGCCTCGTCCTCGGGGTGCAACTCGTCGTAGCGGTCGAGGATGGCTTGGGCCTTCTCGGCGTCGTTGGCGTCCATCGCCTCGCGAGCGTGGCCGACCGCGTCCTCCTCGTTCATGTCGGCGAAGACCTCCGGCGGGGCCGCGCGGACCGCGCTCGCGTCGAGGTTTTCGAGGTCGATGTCGCCGGGCGCGCCGGCGGCGGGCGCGGCGACGTTCGCGGCGACCTCGTTGAGTTCCTGCGTCAGGTAGTAGAAGAACGTGACGACGAGCGCGACCAGCGCGACGGCCCCCGAGGCGACGAGGACCGACTCCTCGCGGGGAAGCCCGACGACCGACTGGACGGCCGGGAGCGCGTACTTCGTGGGGAGTTCGGCGTTGATGGCCTCGACTCCCGCACGGGTGAAGAAGAACCGAGCTAGCAGGAACGCCAGCGCGGGGACGCCGAGCATCTGAATCGCGTTGTCTCTGGCGACGCCGAAGAAGCTCAGGCGCTCGCTCCCCCGCTTGAGCGTCACGACGATTTTGGTGAGATAGAGACTGAAGGCGTACAGCAGGATGAGCGGCGTCGCCCACATGATCTGCGTGAACGGGTCGGGTGGCGAGGCGACCGCGCCGAACACGAAGATGCCGAGGATGGCGTAGCGCCACTTGTCGCGGAACGTCTCGTACGGGACGATGCCGGTGTAGGCCAGCCCGCTCATCGCCAGCGGGAGTTCCGCGGCGAGACCGAACGACAGCGAGAGGAACGCGATGAACTCCGTCCACTTGACGATGGAGTAGCGCGTCTCGAAGCCCGCGGTGACGGCGTTGTTGGCGAGGAACTTGAACATCAGCGGGAAGAAGACGCCGTATCCGTACAGCATCCCGGCGGTGAACAGCACCAACGCGAGGAGAACGAGCATCGCGATTTTCCAGCGGGCGATGGGCGCACCGGGATACCACGACCGCTGGCGGAGCGAATCGCGCGAGTAGTACAGCAGGACGGGAAGCGCGATGACGCCGCCTGCGATGGCCCCTATCTTCGCCTGCAACAGGATTACGTCGAACGGCGTCACCGCGATGACGGTGACCTCCTCGGCGAGCGACGGCGGCATCTGGGCCTTGGTAACGGCCTTGAGGAACGGCCAGCCGGCGGAACGAAGCGCGTAGAAAGACGCGACGAAACCGACGAGGAAGACGATGAAGACCTTCTGAAGATGTTCCTGCGCCGTCGAGAGCATCGCTCCGATGGTCTCTCGGCCGCTGTTGACGGCGCGGGCGGTGTCCTCGTCGACGACGCTACTTCCAGTCCCGGACATTCTTTGGAAAGGGTAGCCGTGTCGTAGTTATCAATCTTCTCGTACAGACGGTCACAGAAGACCTATAAGAACGGCAGGACGTAGAGCCACTGAATGGCTGACGAATCGGAGGCGACGGCCAGCAATCTATCGCCCGCGGAGGATACGGGTGCTCCACCGCGGGAGACGGAGGCGCTGAACGACCCGGCCGCGAGGCCGGAGGAGCCGCTGGAAGACGAGGAGATGCCGCTGGCCGATCACATCGAGGAGATGGTGAAACGGTTGGCGGTCGTCGTCGCCATCGCAGGGATGATCACTGCGGTCGCGCTCCCGTTCTCCGAGCAAGTCATCAACCACCTGTGGTACAACATCATCCCGTTCGACCAGCTCGGTCCGCAGGCGCGACCCCGCCTCTACCACCCGCTCGCGCTGGTCCTGACGAAACTGAAAGTCGCCAGCCTCGCGGGCGTCATCGTCGCGCTCCCCGTGTTCGTCTACGAGACGTACCTTTTCATGCGGCCCGGTCTCTACCCCCACGAACGACGCTACTACCTCGCAGCAGTGCCGACGAGCCTCGTGTTGGCCGTCGTCGGCGTCAGTTTCGCGTTCTTCCTCGTCTTGCCCGCGGTGTTCACGTACTTCATCTCCTACACCGAGGGCGCGGCGCAGTTGGCGTTCGGCCTGACGAAGACGTTCAACCTCATCCTGATGCTGATGGGGTATCTGGCGGTCGTGTTCCAGATTCCGCTGTTCATCATGCTCGCCATCATGATGGGCCTGACGACCCGCCGGTGGCTCGCGGACCGCCGCCTGTTGTTCTGGGGCGCGTTCCTCGGCATCTCGTTCCTGTTCACCCCCGACCCGACCGGGATGGCTCCCATCCTCGTCACGCTGACGATGATCACGCTGTTCGAAGGGACGCTGTTCCTCCTCAAGTGGACCGGGAACTGACGGTCTCACGTCGTTTTCGCGCCGCCAACGACTCGTTTCCGCTCGCGTAATCGGCTTATAACTAAGGAGTAGTAGTCCCAACAAATTCGTAGCGTTCGCGCCTGCCACATAGCTCGCGTGCCAGCAGCTACACACCGCAGTTCGCGTGCCAGCAAACTGCCACCCTGGGTGCGAACGCCCATGCCACTTTCTCGAACCGGACTGGCGAGTGACGACCAGCGCGTAGTCGTCGCCGACCGGGACCGCCGCTACTCCGCGGTCGGATACTCCGAGGCGAACACGTCTTCGACCAGCGGTTCGTCCGCGTCGCTGTCACCCGTCGCCTCGTTCCCGGCCACCGCGTCCGGAACCTCCTCGCTCTCATCGCCTTCGCTCTCGTCGCTTTCGGGACTCACGCTCCCGGTCTGATAACCGTGGAGGTCCAGCGTCACGTGGTCGAATCCGAGGTCGGTCAGGCGGTCGCGTGCGGCCGCCACGAAGTCTTCGTTCAGCGCCGCGTCGAGTTCGTCGCGGCCGACCTCGATGCGGGCGAGTCCGTCGTGGTCCCGGACGCGGAACTGCGAGAACCCCCACTGGCGGACCAGTTCCTCGGCCTGTTCGACGCGCGAGAGCTTCTGCTCGGTGACTTCGAGACCGGTCGGAATCCGCGAGGAGAGACACGCCATCGAGGGTTTGTCGGCGACCGAGAGGTCGTAGGCGTCGGCCAGTTCCCGGACCTCGTCTTTGTCGATGTCGTGAGCCAACAGCGGGGAGTAGGCGTCGAGTTCGTCCACGGCCTGCAGACCGGGCCGATGGCCGCCGTCGGCGTCGCTGGCGTTCGTCCCGTCGCAGACCACCGGAATCCCCAACTCGTCGGCGGCTTCGAACATCTTGCCGAGACGCATCGTCCGGCAGTGATAGCACCGGTCGCCGTCGTTCGCCACGAAGTCGGGGTCGTCCAACTCCGAGAAGGTCACGATTTCGTGTCGGACGCCGATCTCGTCGGCGACGCGCTTCGCGTCGTCGAGTTCCGCCTCCGGCAGGGTCTCGCTCTTGGCGGTGCAAGCCACCGCGTCGTCGCCGAGCGCGTCGCGGGCCAGCGCCGCGACGACCGACGAGTCCACTCCGCCGGAGAACGCGACGAGTACGCCCTCCCGGTCCGCGAGGTCCTCGCGGACCGCCTCCGCTTTCTCCTCGATAGAAGCCATGTTCCGGCAGTTGGTGCCTGTGAGCAAAAAGGGCGTTGGACGCCGCCGGACCTTCCGGAACCGTCCGATGGAACGCGGGAACTCGCAGACAGGTTGGATTTTCATTACATTCGCTTCGATAACTATTTTTATTCCTGAACCTGCGTGATTATTTCACGCATGTCACCCGATAACGACAGCACGAGCAAGCGTCGAATGCTAAAGAGCATCGGTGCGACCGGTCTCGCGCTGGGCGCGAGCGGCGTCGTGGCCGCGAGCGGGGCCGACGCCGACCCGACCGAAGTTCCGGCGGACCGGTCCGAGGCCCCGACCCAGAGCGACGGAGTCTCTCCCGAGGGCGGTTGGGAGTACAAGTGCGAGGACTTCGCCTGCTGCTCGGGAAGCGACTGTCAGGAGTACCGACGCTACTGCGCCGACGGCAGTTGTAGCGGATGGGAGAAGTCCGGTTGCTGTGCGGGAGACTGCGGTTCGTTCTCCTGTGCGTAAGCCGGGAGCGCGTCCCGGCGTTTCTCGGCGGCGTTGCGGTCGCGCTCGACCGACGAGCGCCGTGCGCGTCCGGGAGACCCTACCCCATCTGCCGAGATTCGTCCGGGGTCGTTCCGCGAACGTTTTTTATCCTCGACGCGAGAAGTCGCGCTCGATGGAGTTGGAGGCGATACCGGGCGTCGGGTCGAAGACGGCGGCGGCGCTCTCGGAGTTGGACGACCCCGAGCGCGCGCTGGAGACCGGCGACGTGGCCGAACTCGCCAGCGCCCCCGGCATCACCGAGGGCCGAGCGGCGGCCATCGCGCGCGGTGCCGTCCGTCGGCGTCACGACGACCCCGGCGGCTTTCTGGCGACCGACCGCGCGAAGGAGATATACCGCGACGCGCTCGGCCTGCTCAAAGCCCGGACGGTCACGAGCTACGGCGAGAAGCGCCTCGAAACGCTCTACCCCAGCGGCGTCGCCTCGCGCGTCGAGGAGGCCCGCGAGTTCACAGAGTCGGCGCTCGAACGGACGCCCGACCCCGAGGTACTGGACGCGCTCGCCGACGTGGAACCGCTCTCGCCGCCCCGCGACGTGTCGGTTCGGGACCGCTGTCTGGCGACGACCGACGCCGAGCGCTACAGCGAGGCGAAGGAGGCGATGCCGGAGTTGAGCGTCGAAGTGGTCGAGGACGCTCGGGACCTCGCGGACCTCGCGCGGGGCTACTCGACCGTGGTCGCGCTGGACGAGGAGTTCGCGGGCGTGGCCGTCGAGGGCGACGTGCGCGTCGAACCCGACGCGCTCGACCGGCCCGCCGAGGTCGTGCCCGAGCGCGTGCTGGCGTTCTACGCCGCGAACCGCGAGTGCTTGCAGGCGGCCGCGCGAGTCCACCGCGCCGCGGACATCGACCCGCCGCTGGACTTGGACGCCTTGGAGGAGACGCTGGCGCGCGTCGATTCGGAGGGCACCGTCGTCGGCGACGAGGAACTGGACCGCCTCTCGCGCGCCGTGGACGACCTCGACGCCGCGGTCTCGACCGCCGAGAGCGTCGCCAACGACGCGCTTCGCGAGGCCATCGAGGAGCAGGACGTGACGGTCGAAGGCTCGGATCTGCTCTCGCTGGTCGAACAGGGCGCGGGCGTCGATTCGCTGCTCTCGCGGGAACTGAGCGACGAGTACGCCGCCGCGGTCGAGCAGGCCCGCGAGGAACTCATCGACTCGCTGGACTTGGACACGGGCGAGGCAGAGGTCGCACGCCGAGCGTTCCCCGAGGAGCCGACCTTCCCGGTCGAGCGCGACGAGGAGGTCGTCTCGCGCCTGCGCGACGACTTGCAGGCCGCGAAGGACCGTCGGGCCGCCAGCCGGAAGCGCGAACTCGCCGCCGACCTCGCGGACCGCCGCGAAGACGCCGAGAAGTTGGTCCGGACCGCGCTCGAACTCGACGTGGAGTTGGCCGTGGAGCGCTTCGCCGAGGACTTCGACTGCGTGATGCCCGAGTTCGTCGGAGACGACGCGGCGGAGTCGAGCGACTCGGGCTTCGAAATCGTCGGCGGCCGGTCGCCTCTGCTGGACGTGGAGTTCGCGGCGGTCGAACCGGTGGACTACGACGTGTCGGGCGTCGCGCTCCTCTCGGGGGTCAACAGCGGCGGGAAGACCTCGACGCTGGACCTGGTCGCGCTCGTCGCGATCTTGGCTCACATGGGCCTGCCGGTGCCCGCGGAGTCGGTCCGCATCGAGCGCTTCGGCGAACTCCACTACCACGCCAAGACGCAGGGGACGCTGGACGCCGGGGCCTTCGAGTCCACCCTCCGAGAGTTCGCGGGGCTGGCGACCGGCGGTCGGTCGTCCGGCGGCGGGTCGGCGAGTCGCGCGGACGGGTCGGGCGGCGCGGACCGCCTCGTCCTCGTGGACGAACTGGAGAGCATCACCGAACCCGGCGCGAGCGCCAAGATTATCGCCGGAATCCTCGAAGAACTGCGCGGCCGCGACGTGACCGGCGTGTTCGTCTCGCACCTCGCCGCCGAGATTCGGGAGATGGCCGACTACGACGTGCCGGTGGACGGCATCGAGGCGAAGGGGTTGGAGAACGGCGAGTTGGTCGTGAACCGCTCGCCGGTGAAGAATCACCTCGCTCGTTCGACACCGGAACTCATCGTGGAAAAGCTGGCCGGGGACTCGGACGGGGAGTTCTACGACAGACTCCTAGAGAAGTTTTAGAGACGGATACGCCGTAGCAGTCGATATTTCGTTGCCGATTTTCCTGGAAACGAGATGCGTCGCTTCACTGGAAACGAGGTGTGCGCCGCTCCACCGGAAACGGAGGGCCGAAAGGAGACGAGACGCCGACCGTCGAGCCGACGACTTCCTCGCGGCCGGAGAGGTCCGCCGTCTGATACACCGTCGGCCGAAGTCGTCGGGGGTGCACCGAGAGGCCGCGAATCGGCGCGTTGGACCCCTCTTCCGTTTAATATTTTCGGCTGCCGAAAGGTTAAGTAGCTGGGACAGCGAGGTGAAAGTGATGGCAGACGACCCCGAGGAGGGGATGCTCTCGTGGGACGAGTCCGTGTTCCGGGACGAACACGTCTTCGAGATAGATTACGTCCCCGAGACGTTCGCCCACCGCGAAAGCGAGATGCGGAGCCTGAAGTACGCGCTCCGCCCCGCCGCCCGCGGTTCGCGCCCCCTCAACGTCATCGCCCGCGGCCCGCCCGGAACCGGCAAGACCACGGCGGTCCAGAAGGTGTTCGGCGAACTCGGGGCCCAGACCGACGTGCGGACCGTCCGCGTGAACTGTCAGGTCGATTCGACGCGCTACTCGGTGTTCTCGCGGGTCTTCGAGGGCATCTTCGAGTACGAACCGCCCTCGTCGGGCATCTCGTTCAAGAAGCTGTTCCGCCAGATTACCGAGAAACTGGTCGAAGAGGACGAGGTGCTTGTGGTCGCGCTCGACGACGTGAACTACCTCTTCTACGAGGGCGAGGCCTCCGACACGCTCTACTCCTTGCTCCGGGCGCACGAGGCCCACTCCGGCGCGAAAATCGGCGTCATCGTCGTCTCCTCGGACCTTAACTTGGACGTCATCGAGGACCTGGACGGCCGCGTCCAGAGCGTCTTCCGACCCGAAGAGGTCTACTTCCCGGTGTACGACAACGAGGAGATCGCGGACATCCTCCGCGAGCGCGTCGAGCGCGGCTTCCACGAGGGCGTCGTCTCGACCGAGGTGCTGGACGAGGTGGCCGAACTCACCGCCGAGAGCGGCGATTTGCGGGTCGGCATCGACTTGCTCCGGCGCGCGGGGCTGAACGCCGAGATGCGCGCGAGTCGAACCGTCAGCATCGAGGACGTGGAAGAGGCCTACGAGAAGTCCAAGTACGTCCACCTGAGCCACAGCCTACAGGCGCTCTCGGACAGCGAAATCGAACTCCTCGAAGTCATCGCCCGGCACGACGGCGAGCGCGCCGGCGACGTGTACGACGCCTTCCACGAGCAGACCGGGCTGGGTTACACGCGCTACTCCGAGATTATCAACAAGCTCGACCAACTCGACATCATCGACGCGACCTACACCAACGTCGAGGGCCGCGGACGTTCGCGCCAGCTCTCCCTGCGCTACGAGCCCGAGGCCGTGCTGAATCGGCTGGAAGGGAACTGAAGCGACTCGGCGTGACTGAATTCGGCGTTACGGGATTCTACGAGGAACCAGCACCGCCGACGAGTTCGCTCGGTCGAAAGAAAAACGAGTGTATCGGTAGCGAGCGACTTACCGCTCGGAGGTCTCTATCTGCACCGCGTCCGGTACGTCGACCTCGATGAGGTCGCCGGAGAAAGCGAACCGGTCGTCGCCCTCGCCGACGGTCCCCTCGACGCGGACTCGGCCGTCGGTCTCGGAGATGAGATCGACCGCCGCGCCGCCGTCCTCGTTCGGTTCGAGGTTCTCGAGGTCGCCCGTCACCTCGAAGACGTAGTTCATCTGCTCGTCGGTGTTCGGACTGGAGACGACGGCCACCTTCGACAGTTGGCCGTCCTGCGCTTGGTCGTCGTCCTGCTGGTCGTCGTCCTGTTGGTCGTCCTGCTGGTCCCCGGTCTGCTGGTCCATCCCGGCCTGCTTGCGCACCGTCTGCATCAGTTCGGCGACCGTGCCGCTGGTCTGGAAGTTCGAGGCGATCTCCTCGCCGTTCTCCGTGACCTGACCGAACGACAGTTCGTACATCGCGCTCCGAATCGCGTCGAGCGTGTTGGCGACGGTGACGCCGGCGTCGGCCGCGGCCGACTTGATGGCCGAGAGGGTGAGGTTCCCATCGGCACCCAACTGGCGCACCTGCGAGAGGAACTGGACGTGCGGCGCGGGAATCGTCTCGGGCGGCATGATGTTCAGCGTCAGGTCGCTGAACTCGAACGTCCGGCTAGAGACCTTCGCAGTGCCGCTGGGCGAGGAGATGGCGAACGTCGTGCCGTCGAGTTGCATCGTCACGTCATTGGCCGTGAGCGTGGCGTTGCGACGCTTGATACTGAGTTCGCTCCACTTCGAGGCGCCGAGCGACGCGAGCGCCGACAGCGATGCGCCGCCCGTCAAGAGGTCGCGGGTCCCCGAGGGGACGACGTTCCCGACCGTGCCGGTCGCGACGACCTTGTTCGCGAGGAGCGTACCGTCGGTCCGGACCGGGCCGAGCGTGACCTGAATACCGCTCTCCGGATCGACGTCGGCCTCCGCGAGCGCGGAGAGCAACGGCGACAGCGACTGCCCCTCGTAGGCCTCGACCATCGCCGCCCTGACCGTCGCGTAGGTCTCGGCCGACACGTCGCTCACGTCGACGCGTGCGCGGGCTATCGACAGCGACTTGCTCCCGGTCTCCATCGACCAGTCGTTCAACTGCAACCGCATCGTGCCGTTCTGATAGCGGAACGTAGCGCGGCCGACCGACGCGGTCGCCTCGCCGAGGTCCACGGACACGTCTTCGATCTGCAACGGTTCCGTCTCCTGTGCCGATGCGTCGGCCGCCGCGCTCGATACGCCTCCGATCGAGAACGTTGCGGTTGCGAGCATCGCGCCGAACTGACGCCGTTTCATGCTTCTCACGCCGCAGTTCTAATCCGGACACTGGAATAAATCGGAGATACCGTTCGGACCGTTCACGCAAATAAGCCGGGTTTTCCCGCTCGGCAATCGAAAACACCCCGCGACGGGACGGTTCGAAACCGTCCGCGTCCGACCGGTTGTATTCGGTCGATAACAGCTTGTTACAGTAAGCGGTCTGTCGTTAGGGTAGCCGTTAGATAGCGCGAAGCGACGCAATTCGGCCGTTCGTTCGGGTTTTCGGACACGTCAATCGTCGGTCGCGGACCCGGCGGCGGTGGGGTCGTCGCGACGCTCGCCGGTCTGGAGGACGAAGGTCCGCTCCGGCGGCGGTGCGGCCCGCAACTCGACGGTCTTGGCGAGATAGTAGTACTTCCGGTTGCCCCGCTCGTAGTGCGCGACGAGTCCGGCGTCCTCCATCTTCGAGAGGTGGTGGACCGCGGTCTTGCCGTCCATCCCGACCGTCTCCGCGAGTTGCGAGACGTACTGCGGTTCCCGCGAGAGTTCCCGGATTATTTCGATTCGGGCCTTGCTCCCGAGCAGGTCGATGAGCGACACGACACTCAATTCGGCGTCGGTCGGGAAAAGTGACCGGGCGAGTGAAGGGCGCTGGCGGCCGGACGGCATTAGGCGCGCCGGAGCGAAGACGCCGGCATGGACGACAGGGTCGAGCTTCCGGACGACAGGGACCGACAGCGAACCACCGTTACCGACGGCTTCTTCGAGCGCGAGATTCACCTCTCTCGGGCGGCGACCGCCGACTTCCTGCGGGATTTGGCCGACCAGATAGAGAACGACACGAGCCTGACGCTCTCCTCCCAAGAGTGGGAGATTCCCTTCGAGTACCGCGAACCGGTCGAAATCGAGGTCGAGTTCGCCGGGGGGCGCGAGTCCGAGTTGGAAGTCGAGTTGGAGTTCACCGAACCCCGGGGCGGCGAGGAGTTGAGCGTGGAGTGAGGAAATCGTCGGCTCGTCCGCTCGCACGCCCGCTCACTCGTACCGGAGCGCGTCGATGGGGTCGGTCTTCGCGGCGCTCCACGCGGGGTAGAGTCCCGCGACCACGCCGACGAGAATCCCGACCGCCACAGCGACGGCGAACCACTCGTAGGGCAGGACGAGGCTCAGGCCGATGTACTCACCCGCGGCGTAGGCTCCGCCGATGCCGACCGGGATGCCGAGTAGGGCACCGAACAGGCCGAGCATCACGGCCTCCAGCAGGAACAGTTGGAGGATGTCGCGGTTCTGCGCGCCCACCGATTTCATGATGCCGATCTCCTTGGTGCGCTCGGTGACCGAGACGAGCATAATGTTGGCGATGCCGATGGAGCCGACGACGAGCGAGATGACCGCGATGCCGGTGATGAAGTTCGTGAGCGTCGTGAGCAGTTCCTTTATCCGGTCCACGAGGTCTTGGTCGGTCTCGACCGAGAAGGCGTAGTCGTCGGGCACGAGCCGGGCCGCGTCCGAGCGGTTTTCGAGGTACGACCGTACGCCCGTCTTTACTCGCGGGACCGCCTCGAAGTCCTCGGCGACGACCGTGAGCGTGGGGTAGACGCGCTGGCTCTCGCCGGTCGTCGGACTCTCGATGGTCGTCCGGTAGAACGGGTCGGTCGGCACGAAGACGAGCGGCTGAGAGCTGCCGAGTCCCTCGAAGGCCCCGCCGCCCGACGAGCCGTTGAGCAGGCCGACGACCTCCGCCTCGATGGAGTCGCCCGAGGCCAGCCGCAGCGTGACGTTCTGGCCGACGCCGAGTGCGGGGTCGAAGAGATTCGCGGCCTGCTGGTTCAACACGACCTCGCGCGACCCCTGCCGGAAGGCTCGGCCCTCGACGAACGCGCCGTCGTCGAAGTAGCTCGGCGAGGTGGCGACGACCTGTCGCTGGGCGACCGTCTCGCCGCCCGCCGAGACGGCCGCGGTGGGTACCACGCCCCTCGGAATCACCGATTCGACGCCCGAGACGTTCCGGAGCGCGTCCACGTCGCTCGTCGTGAAGACCGGTTGTGAGCCGGCACCCGGCCCGCCCTCTTGGCCCTCGGGACCGGCCCAGACGTAGACGTTGGGCGTGCGGTCCGCGCCGACCTGTCCCAGAACGTCGGCCCGGAGGCTGGTGCCGAGCGTGACGAAGGTGATGACCGCCGCGACGCCGATGACGATGCCGAGCGTCGTCAGCGTCGAGCGGAGTTTGTGGCTCTTGATGGACCGCCAACTGAAGCGGAGGCTCTCTGCGAACTCCATCAGGGCAGTTCCGACTCGACGCGCCGGGGCGACTCTATCTCCTCGACCTTCTCGACGGTCCCGTCGAGGACGTGAATCACGCGCTCGGAGTGTTCCGCGATGGGCCGCTCGTGAGTCACCATCAGGATGGTGTTGCCCTCGTCGTGGAGCCGCTGGAACAGGCCCATAATCTGCTTACCCGTCTCGCTGTCCAAGTTCCCGGTCGGCTCGTCCGCGAGGATGATGGCGGGGTCGGCCGCCAGCGCGCGGGCGATGGCGACCCGCTGGCGCTGGCCGCCCGACAGTTCGTTCGGGCGGTGGTCGCCCCGGTCGCCGAGTCCGACCTCGTCGAGCAACTCCTCGGCGAGGTCGATGCGCTCGCTCTTCGAGACGCCCTGAAAGACCAGCGGGAGCGCGACGTTCTCCGCGGCTGTGAGTTTCGGCATCAGGTTGAACGTCTGGAAGACGAAGCCGATCTCCTCGCCCCGTGCCGTCGTGCGGTCGCGCTGGCTGAGTTCGGAGGTCTCCCGACCGTTGACCCAGACCTCGCCCTCGGTCGGCGTGTCGAGGCAACCGATGAGGTTGAGCAGAGTACTCTTGCCCGACCCGCTCGGTCCCATGACGGACGTGTACGAGCCGCGGGGAATCGAGATGTCCACCCCGTCGAGCGCGTGGACCGGTTCGCCGAGGAAGTAGGTCTTGCGCACGTCTCGGAGTTCCACCGCCGCCTCGGGCGTCCCTCGGGTCTCGGCGTCGGCGTCCCCCGTCTCCGGCCCCTCCTCCGCGTCGGACTCGGCGTCCGAGTCGCTGGCAGCCATTGTCGAGTGTAGTACGGTCGGGCGTGTCAAAACACTAGCGCCCGTTGCGGCGGGAAACGTTCCGTTGTTCGGACCGCCTCCGGAGGGCGACGGCCTTCGACCAGACTTTTTACCCGCGGCGACCGACGTGCGAGCATGAAATCGACGGGCGGAAGCGACGCGGAGAAGCGTGCCGCGGGCGAGAGCGCGGCCGAGGCGGTCGAGGACGGCGCGGTCGTCGGTCTCGGCACGGGTTCGACCGCGGCTCACGCGATTCGAGCCATCGGCCGGAAGGTCGATAGCGGTCTCGACGCGCGCGGAATCCCGACCTCGTTCCAGTCGCGGGAGTTGGCGAAGGAGGCCGGGATGCCGCTCACGACGCTGGACGAGACCGACGCCGTGGACCTCGCCATCGACGGGGCCGACCAGTTCTCCGGCCCGCACCTCGTGAAGGGCGGCGGCGCGGCCCACGCCCGCGAGAAGATCGTAGACGCGGCGGCCGACCGCCTGCTGGTGGTCGCGGACCCGAGCAAGGAGGCCGAGCGACTCGACCACCCGGTCCCCGTCGAGGTCCTGCCGGACGCGCGGACGACCGTCGCGGCCGAGATTCGGGCGCTCGGCGGGTCGCCGACGCTCCGGAGCGCCGAGCGCAAGGACGGCCCGGTCGTGACCGACAACGGGAATCTGGTGCTTGACTGCGACTTCGGCGAAATTCCGAATCCGGCGGAGCTAGCGACGGACCTCGCCGCGCTCCCCGGCGCGGTCGAACACGGCCTGTTCGTCGGGATGGCCGACGAGATTCACGTCGGCCGCGAGGACGGCGTCGAGGTCGAGGAGTTCTGAGCGCGTCCGCGCCAACTCCGTAGTTCGCACTCGGAGTTACGCCGTCTACTCTCCACCTCGAACCGTATCAGAAGCTACGAGCTACGAGGTATCGGACGCGATAAAAGAAACGTGGCGGGTTCCCGGTTTACAGGTCGCGGGGCTGGACGGTCTTTCGGTCGTTGGCCTCGGCACGGCGGGCGGCCTCGTCGAGGAGTTCGTCGACGCGGTCGTCGAGGGCGTCGTAGAAGTCCGACGCCACGTTCTTGTCGTCCAGTGCGTCCTTGACAGCTGCTTTGACGATGAGGTCTGCCATACGAACTTTCCTTTCCTGCCACTCCTAATAAAGCTTCTCAAATCTACGGGCGAACGGCCCGCTGTCGTTCAATTCCCGGTCATCTATCAGGAGGGCCAAAAAGTATAAATACTATCGGGTTGTGTGCCGCCGGTTCCGCGGGTCGGAGGATAGGAGTACGTAGAGTGCCCAGAGTCGGACATGCGCGAACTACTCGAAGCAGTTGCGGCGGGCGAAGTGAGTCCGGCCGACGCCGAGGCGCGACTCGCCGGCTACGCGACCGACGACGCGGGGCGGTTCGACGCCGCGCGAGAGACCCGGAGAGGCGTCCCAGAGGCGATTCTGGGCGACGGCAAGACGGCCGCGGAGACCGCGTCGCTCGCCGCGACGGCGGTCGAGACGACGGGCCGGGCCATCGTGACGCGAACCGACGATGACCAGCAGCGCGCGGTCCGGACGCGACTCGCCGACGACCACCCCGCGGCCGAGGTGACGGTCCACGAGCGGTCGGGCGTCGTCGTCGCCCACGACGCCGACTTCGAACCGCCGGACGTGGCCGCGACCGTCGGCGTCGTCACCGCGGGCACGAGCGACGCGATTCCCGCGGGCGAGGCCGCCGTCGTCGCCGGGGAGATGGGCGCGACCGTCGAGCGAGTCGAGGACGTCGGCGTCGCGGCACTGACCCGCATCGTGGACCAGCTCGACCGCCTGCGCGAGACCGACGTGCTGGTCGTCGCGGCGGGCCGGGAGGGCGCGCTCCCGACCGTGGTCGCGGGACTGGTGAACACGCCGGTCATCGGCCTGCCGGTCTCGACCGGCTACGGCTACGGCGGCGAGGGGGAGGCCGCGCTGGCGGGGATGCTCCAGTCCTGCTCGGTCCTGTCGGTGGTCAACGTGGACGCCGGATTCGTCGCGGGCGCGCAAGCCGGGTTGATCGCCCGAGCGGTGGGTAGCGCTAGAGGCGAGGACGACGACGAGTAATTTCCGCCGACACGTTGCCTTACCGCGATACAACGGGTTGTTACAACCGGCGTTTTTCAGTTACTCTCGCGAAATTGAACCACAATTACCGGAAACGTTCTTTGCGTTTCCGAAAAAGAGATTTCGACTTGGGAAGGATTTTTGATGGTCGGGCGCGAAGAGTGGAGTACTGGCAGTGACCCTGCCAGATGAAACCCAATGCCAAAGTGTGACCACTGCGGCGCGCACATCTCCGAGCGATTCGTTCGAGTGTTCGCCGACGAGGACGGCCAAGTCCGAGCGTGCGTCTCGTGCTCGGCGAACGCCGGAATCGCCGAAGTCGCGCGTCAACGCGCCAGAGAGGCGAGAGCATAGCCCGCCGAACGGGCGGGAACCAAACAGATAAGAACCACCACGCGAAGCCTGTAGGGCGTGACGGTCCACCACTGGGTGTACGTCGTCGAGTGCGCTGACGGCAGTTTTTACACGGGTTACACGACGGACGTCGAGCGACGCGTCCGCGAACACGACCGCGGCGAGGGCGCGAAGTACACCCGCGGACGCACCCCGGTCGAGTTGGTCCACACCGAGCGCTTCGACTCGAAGTCGGCGGCGATGTCCCGCGAGTACGAGGTCAAGCAGTTGTCGCGGCGACAGAAAGAGGAGTTGGTCGAGGAGGACGCGGACGGCGAGTGAATTTCAGTCGCGCAGTACGTCGCCTTCCGGCACCGACGCCGGAAGGCCGACCAGTTCCGCGCTTCGCTCCCAGAGTCGTCGCCGGAGGTCCGGGTCGTCGGCCGCGGACGCGGCCGACGACCGCTCTTTTCGGTCGAAGTACGCGCCAGACACGTCGGCCACCGCGTCGCTCGTCGTCAGATAGACCAGCGCCTCGGCGGCCCCCTCGACGCTCTCGAAGGGGCCGACGGGCGCGACGGTGGCGACGAGGGCGGCCGCGCTCGTGAACAACCGGGAGAAGCCCGTGGCGTTCCGAACGAGGTCGGTGTGAGGAATCCACCCCGGATGGACGCAGTTGGCGGTGACGCCGGTGCCGTCGAGTCGGGCGGCCAACTCGCGAGTGAACAGGACGTTCGCCAGCTTCGAGTCGGCGTAAGCGTCGAGTCCGTCGAAGTTCTCGCCGCGGACGACCGATTCGAGGTCCGCGAGCGACCCGCCCTCGTGGAGCGCGCTGCTCGTGGTGACGACTCGTGCGGGCGCGCTCTCGCGCAGGCGTGACGCGAGGAGGTTCGTCAACAGAAAGGGTGCGAGGTGGTTGACGGCGAACGTGAGTTCGATTCCCTCCGCCGTGGTCCAGCGCTCGCTCCGGGAGGTCCCGGCGTTGTTCACCAGCGCGTCGAGGCGGTCGTAGTCGGCCCGGACCTCGCGGGCCAACTCCCGGACCGCGTCGAACTCCGCGAAGTCCGCGCGGTAGAACTCGCCGTCGCCGTCGGGGTGGGCGTCCCGGACCGCCGAGCGGACCTCCCGTCCGGCCTCGCGGTCCCGGCCGGTGAACAGGACGGTCCAGCCGCGGTCGGCGAGTCGGAGGGCGGCCTCGCGGCCGATACCGCTCGTGGCTCCGGTCAGGAGGGCGACTCGGTTCACGGCGGGTCAGTCGTCGGCTTCGGTCCGTCCGCCGTCGGTCTCCGCGCTCGTGGTCTCGTCCACGCCCGCGTCGGGCGCGGTCACGTCGGGGTGGATGAAGGCGTACTCGACGGCCTGTTGGCCGAGTTTCCGGACGCGCTCCTCGATGTCCTCGTCGGTGATTTCGCCGTCCTCGAACTTGTTCCGGGCGTTCCGGATGCCGACCTGATGTGGCAGGACCCACGCGTGGACCCCGCGGGCTGTCACGCGCATGTGGTCGAGCGTGCTGGCGAACGACCCGCCGCCGGCCGAGGCCAGCAGGCCGACCGTGGTGTCCTCGTACTCGTCGAATCCGCAGTAGTCGTGGACGTTCCGGAAGGCCGCGGAGTACGACCCGTGGTAGACCGGACTCCCCCAGAGGACCGCGTCGGCCTCCCGAATCTCGCGCTTGAGTTCGGTCGCGGCCTCGGGTTCCTCCTCGTCGGGGTCGAAGACGGGGAGGTCGTACTCGCGCACGTCCAGCAGTTCGGTGTCGGCACCGCGCTCGGCCGCCGCGTCGAGGGCGTGTCGCAGGGCGGCGCGGGTGTAGCTTCCGTCGCGCATGCTCCCGGCGAGCGCGACGACGACGGGTGTTCCGTTCATCTTGCCCGTTCTACGGGTCCGGACGGAAAAACAGTTTCCGGAAGGCGGTTTTTGTAATTATTCGGAGAGAATACCGGGGTCACCGACGCTCGGTCGTCACCGGCACGTCGCCTTTGGGTTGGAGCGTGACCGCCGCCGAGAGTTCGAGGTCGCCGTAGTTCCTATCGAGCGTCCACTCGCGGGCCATCGTCGCCAGCACGAGTTGGGCCTCCACCATGGCGAACTGCTGGCCGATGCACCGGCGCGGTCCGCCGCCGAACGGGAAGAAGGCGTACTCGGGGCGGTCGGCCCGTCCCTCGCCGTCCAGAAATCGCTCCGGCCGGAACGTCTCGGGGTCGTCCCAGAATCTGTCGTCGCGGTGGAGGACCCACGTCGGCAGGAGGACCATCGAGCCTTCGGGCACCTCGTACTCGCCGAACGTCACGGCCTCGGCGGGTTCGCGCCGAATCTCGTGGGCGGGCGGGTAGAGGCGCATCGCCTCTTTCACGACAGCCTCGGCGTACTCGAACTCGAACACGTCTTCGATGGTCGGACGGCCGTCCACGACCTCGGCGAGTTCGTCGTGGAGTCTGGCCTCCGCGTCGGGGTTGCGCGACAGGAGGTCCCAGACGTAGGTCAGCGTGAGCGCGGTGGTCTCGTGGCCGGCGAACAGGAACGTCAGCATCTCGTCGCGTATCTGCTCGGCGTCCATCTCGGCGTCCGCGTCCAGCAACATCGCCAGCAGGTCGTCGCGGTCGGCGTCGGCGCGCCGGCGCGCGTCGAGGACGTCGTACACCTGCGCGTCGAGGTGGTCGCGCGCACGGTTCGCCCGCCGCAGGAAGGGCACGGGTGCCCAGTCGGGCGCGAGAAAGGTGACCGGTTGATTCTGCGGCTTCAGCGGTCGCTGCATCGCCTCGACCGCGTCGTAGATGCCGCGCGCTTGGAGGTCGATGTCCTCGCCGAACATCGCCTCGACCAGGATTTCGAGGGTCGTGCGCATCATCTCGTCGCGAAGGTCCACCGTCCCGCCGTCGCGCCAGCGGTCGGTGGTGTCCGCGGTTCGTTCGACCATGATTTCGGCGTAGTTCTCGATGTGGCTCAGGAAGAACGCCGGTTGGATGGCCTCGCGCTGGCGCTCCCACAGGTCGCCGCCACTGGTGAGCAGTCCGTCGCCGACGATTTCCCGGAGTTTGTCGGTGCTGCTGTCGTGCTTCGGGAACGTGTCGGTGTCCTCCAGCACTCGCTTCACGTCGTCGGGGTCGGTCAACATGTAGGCGTCCCAGCCGATTATCTCGTAGTTGACCACCCGACCGTACTCCTCGGCGCACCGCTCGCGGAAGTCGCAGGGGTCGCGCGCCCACTGATGGGTGTTGCCGACCACTGGCAGGCCGCGCGGTCCCGGCGGTGGTTTCGTCGTCACGTTCGAAGAGAGGTCCCGGTCGGCCCTGACTCTGCTGCCGTGAATCCGCGGCTTCTTTATAAGCGACCGGCGTAGGCGGACGCACCAATGCGGTACGCCCGAGTTCGAGTGACGCCGACCGAAGGAGCGGGGGACCATCCGCTCGGCGCGCGCCTCGCCGAGGTCAAGGGCGTCGAGCGCGAGCGAGTCCACCGCATCGAACTGCTGGGAGACGGCACCGGCGTGTTGCTGGCCGAGGCGAGCGGCGACCGGGACCGCTACGAGCGACTCCTCGCCGAGAGCGAGTTCGTCGACGACTACGCCGTCACCGGGGCCGAAGGCAACTGGTACGCCTACGTCCACTTCGAACCGAACGAGCGCGTCGAGGAGACGCTGGCGGCGTTCCGCGACTCCGAACTGATGATAGAGATGCCCATCGAGGCGCTCCCCGACGGCGCGCGAGAGATAACCTTCGTCGGCGACGAGGCCGCGTTCGCCGACGCGGTACCGACCGACACCGACTACTACGAGGTCGAACTGCTGGAGACCGGCGAGCGCCCGCCGCGGGCCGACGACCTGTTCGCCCGTCTCACCCAGCGCCAGCGCGAGGTGCTGTCGGTCGCGCTCGAACTGGGTTACTACGAGGACCCCCGGCGGGCGACCCACGACGAGGTGGCCGACGAACTCGGCATCTCGCCGAGTACCGCGGGCGAACACCTCCGGAAGATAGAGTCGCGGGTGTTCGCGCAGTTCGCCCGCGAGCGGTGACGGAGGCGACGGAGACGGTGTGACCGGCGAATCAGCCCGCCGACTCCTCGGGAGCCGCCCGTCGGTCGGCGAGCGGCGACCCGGCGGCGAGGAACGCCGCCGACCCGACCACCAAAATCCCCCCGAAGAGACCGATGGTCGGGACGATGCCGAGCGCGTCGGCGAGGTGGCCCGCGCCGAGTTCGAAGGGGATGGTGACGACGTTGTAGACCATCCCCGCGGCGCTCAGCACCGTCGCCCGCCCGACCGATTCGACGTGGTCGTTGACGTACTGGTTGGCCAGCGGCATCGTCACGCCGCGGGAGGCGCGCATGAGGAGGAAGACGGGAATCGCCGTCGCCGGAACGAGCGCGACCCCGACGAACAGCGCGCCGAGGAGCGGCGGCGCGAGGAGGAACCACCGCCGGATGCCGACGACCGACCGAATCGCGTCGGTCCGGTAGCTGACCGCCGCGGCGACCGCGGTGAACCCGCCGTAGAGCCACCCGACCGAACTGACCGACAGCCCGAGCGTCTCGACGCTGAACGGTTGGACGAAGAAGTTGACGCCCCAGTAGACGCCGACGAAGAGACCGAGATAGGGGACGAACGACCGGAGCGGCGGCTTCGAGAACTCCTCGCGGACGATCGGGAGCGCGTCCACGACGGTGAACTGCTCGGCGTCGTCGGCGTCGCCCTCGTCGGCCCCTTCGCGTCCGGGCGTCGATTCGGGGAACGACAACAGGACGGGGACGCTCAGCGCGGTCACGCAAGCCGAAACGAGGTAGGCGGCGGGCATCCACGCGTCGGCGATGTACCCCCCGAGGATGCCGGTCGCGCCCGTCACGACGTACATCACGGCGTTGCCCCGTCCCCGGACCGCCGCGAACTCGTCCTCGTTCGTCCGGGCTTTCAGCGTGTCGTAGAGCCACGCGTCGGCGGTTCCGGACCGGAACGTCGAGGCGAACGCCCAGAACCCCATCACGACCGCGAAGTGGACGAACTCGCTGGAGGCGGCCATCGCCACCTGCGCGACGGTGACGAGTCCGCTGGCGAGCAGGAGGCCGTTCCGGCGACCGATGCGGTCGCCGACGATGCCGGTGGGAATCTCGAACAGGAGGAGACCGGCCCACCAGACGGCGTCCACAGCGCCCACGAGCGCGTAGGACTCGACGTTGACCTCGATGTAATAGTACCAGATGGGCGTCGTGAACCCCGCGGCCATCGACGCGCGATAGAGGTAGTACTTGGCGACGTTGCCCGTCGGGAGGGTCTCCGCGAGTCTCACTGGTCGCCCTACAGACCCGGCGTACAAAACTGTCGGCAGAAACTCTTTTTTGTAGCCTCGGTTTCACGTTCGTGCGACCCTGCCACGCGGAGGTTTTTTCGGCGGGGGAGGCGACGTGTCGGGTATGGAGACGCCGATTTCGTTCGGAACCGACGGCTGGCGAGCGACGCTCGACGAGTTCACCGCACCGCGCGTCCGGATGGTCGGGCAGGCAGTCGCCGATTACCTGCGAGAGGTCGAGGACCGCGACGGCGGCACGGTCGCGGTCGGCTACGACGCCCGCGAGACCTCGCGCGGGTTCGCCGAGGAGCTGTGTCGCGTGCTGGCGGCCAACGGGTTCGACGCGCTGATTCCGCCGCGGGACTGCCCGACGCCGCTGGCGGTCTGGACTATCGCGGACCGCGAGTTGGCGGGCGCACTCGTCGTCTCGGCGAGTCACAACCCGCCGAACTACAACGGCGTGAAGTTCTTCCCCCACGACGCCGCGCCCGCCCTGCCCGAAGTGACCGACGAAATCATGGCCCGCATCGCCGAACCCCGCGCGCTCCCCGACGACGAGCAGGGGAGCGTCCGCGAGGAGGACCTGCTGGAACCCTACGCCGACCACGCCTTCGACGTGGTGGGCGTCGGTCCCGACGAGGACGAGACGCTGGACGACCTCGAAGTCGTCTACGACGCGATGCACGGGTCGGGCCGCGGGTTCACCGACGAACTGCTCGAACGTGCCGGCGCGACCGTCCACCGGCGGCGCTGCGAGCAGGACGCCGAGTTCGGCGGCACGAACCCCGAACCCAGCGCCGAGAACCTGCAGGGCCTCGTCGAGGAGGTCCGCGAGCGCGACGCCGACCTCGGCATCGCCAACGACGGCGATTCGGACCGAATCGCCGTCGTGACGCCCGACCGCGGTTTCCTCGACGAGAACCTCTTCTTCGCGGCGACGTACGACTACCTGCTCGAAGACGACTCCGGCCCGGCGGTCCGGACCGTCTCGACTACCTTCCTCGTGGACCGCGTGGCCGAGGCCCACGGCGAGGAGATAGTCGAGACCGCGGTCGGCTACAAGTGGGTCGCCGAGGCGATGGGCGAACACGACGCGCTCATCGGCGGCGAGGAGTCGGGCGGGTTCTCGATTCGGGGCCACGTCCGCGAGAAGGACGGCGTGCTGATGGCGCTGCTCGCAGGCGCGGTCGAGAGCGAGCGCTCCTACGACGACCGCGTGGACGCGCTTCTCTCGGAGTTCGGCGAGATTCACCAGAGTAAAATCAGCGTGGACTGCCCCGATGACCGCAAGCAGGACGTGCTGGCCGACCTCGAAGCCCAACTCCCCGAGGAAGTGGCGGGCGAGCGCGTCGAGGAGGTCAACGACACCGACGGGTTCAAGATTCTGCTCGAAGACGGGTCGTGGCTGCTGGTGCGCCCGAGCGGGACGGAACCGAAGATGCGCGTCTACGCCGAGGCCGCGAGCGAGGAACGCGTCGAGGCGTTGCTGAACGCGGGACGCGAGTTGGTCGAACCGTTAGTCTAAGCGTCGCTCTCGCCGAAGTTCAACACTCCATTGGGATTCGCGTAGTAGACGTAGGCCAGTCCGAGACCCATCAGCACCGCGACCGCTCCGAGCAGGTCGCTCGCGTCGGCCGCGAACCCGCCGGCGAGCGTGACGTAGGCCATCACGGCCGCGAACGCGGTCCAGACGACGGCGACTCGTCGGCGTCGTTGCTCGTCCATACCGAGTCTGGGGGCGTCGGGGAAGTTGGGTCTGTTGGACTCGTTCGGCGCGTTTCGGCGCACAGACGTTGACACAGACGCGCTTGACAATCATCCGTATTCCTTTCACAATTATACACCATCGTCTGAGACTTCGATACCGGCCGCCGGACGCGACTGGCAACAGTCGGCGTCGCGTCACTCCCGGTCAGTCGGCCCCGTCGGCGTCGTAGCGCCCGCGAAGCCTATCGTCATCCCCCTCGACCGGCGAAATCTCGAAGCCGAGCGCGTCGTAGAACGGGCGGACGCCGGGGTCGAACTCGGCGGTCAGACGGGCGCGGTGCGCGGCCGCGGCGCGGACCAGTGCGGTCCCGACGCCCCGGCCCCGGCGGGCGCGCCTGACCGCCACGGCGTCGATGTGCGCGGCCTCGTCGCCGGACGCGTCCGGCGCGTCGTCGCTCAGAGGCACGAGAACCAGCGCACCGAGAACCGGCGTCTCGCGCTCGCCGGAGTCCTCGTCGCCCTCGCTCGCCACCAACACGTCCCCGGCGGCGACGCGCTCGCGGAGGTCGTCGCGGACGTCCAGCATCGCGGCGTCGAGGACGCGCCGGACGCCCAGTCGATCGTCGGCGGTGGCACGGGTGATTCGGACCATGTATGCAGTTGATCTACGAAGCGGCCTTTCGTCGGAGTCTCGTGAACGTGTACGCTACTATCGCAGTCGTCAGGGTCGTGAACGCGACCGACGTCATGTTCTGGAGGCCAACGAGTTCGGAGTCGAACCAACTGAAAATGGCGACGACTAGGGTGATGCCGAAGATGAGTCCGGCCTCGGTCGAATTGACGTTCCACTCCATCTTCGATAGTACCGTTAGTGTCCTGAATAACGTTTACATGTTGGATAGCACACGGCGGCCGTGACAGCACCGCAGAAGACACCACAGCCTACGGTCAACGACGAAGCGACGACTGACGCCGCGCACAGCGAGCCGCACGACGTTCCTGTGGCCGCGGAGAGTGTACCGCAGAATACCTTGCAGGCGTCGACGCAGTAGAATCCGCCACATTGGATGTGGTTCTGGATTCCGACCCTGTCCGACGACCCGTACGAGAGTATGCCCCGAGACTGACTCTCAGAGACCGTGAATGAAAGCCCCTCATCGCTATTGACAGTACCCTCTACGTTGACGTACAAGCGGTTCGCCGTCCTCTCGTGTTATTGGAACCCGAAGCCATGCTCGACTTGCGTCTTTCTCCGGCATTTGAACGAGCATGGGATTCGGAGCCTGCTTGTCGGACTTGGCCAGAACGCGCTTCAGTGCCCGAACAACTTCCACTCGGTCAGCCGGACCGTCGCCGATCGACTCTGCCCCTCCGTTTGACAGCACTTCGACAATCATCTTCCGTCCTGTCTGCTCTACCTTTGGGGTGTGGCCAACGTCTACTACGCTCCCGTGTTCTCCGTCGATCTTCCGCACTCCGTCACCAACCTTCTTCTCTCCTATCGCCTTGGCAGCTGTACCCTCGAAGTCGGCCGATTCGTAGTACTTGACGGTAAACTCTTTTTCCTCGTTCTCTAGTACGACGACCTTGCCCTGACTAGTCCCATCGTCGTCGCTGATAGTGTACTTGCCAGCGGTCCTCACTGACGGTGCGCTCCCGAACTGGTCCACGACGAACTGGACCTGCTCTGATTCCCGCGCGGCCTTAACTAGGGCTTTCCGCTCTGAACTACTCATTTCCTCTATATCGACACCTATCTCGCCCGACGCAGTCAGTTCGTTTGCACTAGTTACGCCCGGCGCAATTGCGGTCGCACCGGCGGCAATACCCATCTTCTGAAGTACGCCTCGTCGGTTTATTTCATGGTTTTCTCAACCATGTAAAGAAACATACAACCTCTTTGATTATAGTTTTCTGACGTTTAGTGGAGAATACTGAGGGCGTGAGCGACGTTTCAGGCGAAATGCGGTGACACTACCGTAACATCCGGTCCACCATCGCCAGCACGTCGTCCACTGGCGGCCGGTCGTCGGTGCCCTCGCCGCGGTGGACCGCGAACAGTCGCAGGTCCCCGTCGCGGGCGTCCAGAATCGCGGTCTGGGGTAGTCGCCCGAGGAGGTCGTGGAGACCGCCCAACTTGCCGAATCTGGTCGGCTGGCCGTACTGCTCGGCGACCGACTTGTCGGCGTCGGCGACGACCGGGAACGGCGAGTGGGTCTTCGTCTGCCACTTGGTGGCCTTCTCCTCGGACTCCGGCAGAACCGAGACGACCGCGGCGTCGCGCTCGCGGAACTCGCCGTAGCGGTCGGCGACCGCCCGGACCTGCTCGCGGCACGCCCGACTGTAGTAATCGCGCTGGAACAGCAGGACGATAGCGGCGTTGTCCTCGGGCGGCGTCCGCGTGCGGTTCGGTCGCCGCGCGGCCATCTCGGGGTCGGCCGCGAGGTCCGAGAGGACGAGCGGGTCGGATCCGGTGCCGGCGTTGGGCGACTCGAAGTCGAGTTCCGAGACGCCGAGGTCGTCGCGTTCTCGCTCCAGCCCGGCCGCCGCGCTTCCGCCCTTGATGAGTCGAAGCACCTTCACGCGGTCGGTCTCGACGGGCTGGTCCTCGGGGACCGGGCGGCCGTCCACCATCACCGAGACCTCGTGGGGGCTGAGGTCCACTTTCGCCAGCAGGTCGGCGTAGGTCGCGTCCTCGACTTCGAAGTCGTGAGTCCCCTCGCCGACGACTTCGACGGTCACGTTCATGGAGTAGGAGTTTCGGGGCGCGCGTGGTAAGCG
The DNA here is from genome assembly GCF_023238445.1 of Halorussus gelatinilyticus. Classification (GTDB taxonomy): domain Archaea; phylum Halobacteriota; class Halobacteria; order Halobacteriales; family Haladaptataceae; genus Halorussus; species Halorussus gelatinilyticus. The sequence goes on from NZ_CP096658.1 coordinate 1,056,487, forward strand.
TGTCGGGCTACGAAGGTGCGGGAGGCCGAAAGCCGACGGACTCGGACGGCGGACCCATCGGAGACGAAGTCCGAGGACAGCCAGCCACCGCCGACGCCGAGTAGGGTTTCGCACCCGCCGATTCTGTATAGCCATAGATGGTTTACCGGCTCCTACAGCGTCGAGTCGGCCGCCGTCTCGTCGCGGCCGCCGTACCGCCGCCGACCGCCGAGTGCGAGCGCGCCGAGACCGAGCAGGAGGACGACGAATTGAACCAGACCGCCCAGAATCGGGACGAAGCCGACCAGCGAGACCGCGACGAGACCGACCGCGAGCGCGACCCACTTGCTGTCGTTGTCGGCGACCCCGGCCAGCCAGCCGCCGAGCGCGAACGCGCCGTAAACGTACCCGAGCCACAGCGCGACGGCGTACAGCAGGACGCCGAAGAGGCCGAGCGGAATCCCGACGAGCGAGACGAACAGCAACACGAGCAGTATCGGAACGCCGACGAACAGCAGGAGTCCGACCCCCGCAGACCGGAGCGGGTCCGCGATAGCTCGCGACGCGACCCCCGCGGAGAACCGCGGGAAGACGAGCAGTGCGACCGCGCCGAGGACGAAGTTCACGAGGAAGCCGTACACCGCACCGAGCCAGTCGGGGAACAGCGGACCGCCGACGCCCACGCCGAGGTTCACGTTCGGCTCCTCGCGGACTCGGCCGTCGATTCGGGCACCGGATGCCCTGTCGAGGTCGCCGTCGTACACGAAGTCGCCGCCGACGACCGCGCTCGGGCCGAGCCTGATGGTGCCCGCGCCGACCCGCGCGTCCCGCCCGATTTCGCCCTCGACCACGACGTTGCCCGCCGCGGTCTCCAACTCGCCGCCGATTTCGCCGCCCTGCGCGAGCAGGAAGTTCCCGCCAGCGGCGGTAACGTTGCCGGTGACGGTGCCGTTGACGCGGACGTTGCCGGCGAACGCTTCGAGGTCGCCGTTCACCCGCCCGTCAACGAACACGTTGCCGCCGAACGCCGTCACGTCGCCGTTCACGGTGCCGCGGACGACGACCGTGCCTCCGAACGCGGTCAGGTCCTCGTTGACCGTCTCGCCCGCCTCCACGACGACGGTCCCGCCGCTCCGGGTCTCGTCGGCCGCGACCGGCGCGGGGACTGCCGCGAGGACGACCAGCGCCGCGAGGACGACTGCGAGTCGGGTTTTCATATCGAATCCGTCGATAGCCCCCGAATTAGTAGTTTCCCGGTTATCGACAAGACCGACAGTTAAGCCGGTCCTACCGGCGAGAAATCTCGTTCTCGGTCGGATTTACCGCCGAGGATTCGCGGCTCTGTCGGCCCGCGCCTCGGCACGGCGAGACGCGCACGGCGAGACGTAAGTTTCGACGGGCACGTCGGCGACCCGGTTCTCGGGGAGTTTAAGACCGGCAAGCACCTCGGGTCGTACATGAGCGAGGTCGAGAGCGAAGCCGAGAGCGAGGCCGACGAGGCGGCCGAATCGGACGAGGGAGTCGCGCCGGACGACGCGACCGACGCCACCGAGGCGGCCCGCGGGGAGATCTGGATCGAGAAGTACCGCCCCGAGCGGTTGGACGACGTGGCGGGCCACGAGGACATCACCGAGCGCCTGAGCCGGTACGTCGAGCGCGACGACCTGCCGAACCTCCTGTTCTCCGGACCGGCGGGCGTCGGGAAGACCACTTCTGCGGTCGCCATCGCCAAGGAACTGTACGGCGACGACTGGGAGAGCAACTTCCTCGAACTCAACGCCTCCGACCAGCGGGGCATCGACGTGGTCCGGGACCGCATCAAGAACTTCGCGCGCTCGTCGTTCGGCGGGGCCAACTACCGCATCATCTTCTTGGACGAGGCCGACTCGCTGACTTCGGACGCCCAGTCCGCGCTCCGCCGGACGATGGAGCAGTTCTCGAACAACACCCGGTTCATCCTCTCGTGTAACTACTCCAGCAAGATCATCGACCCGATTCAGTCGCGGTGCGCGACGTTCCGGTTCGGTCCCATCTCCGAGGAAGGCGTCACCGAGCAGATTCTGAAGGTCGCCGAACAGGAGGGCATCGAGACGACCGAAGACGGCATCGAAGCGCTGGTCTACGCCGCCGACGGCGACATGCGCAAGGCCATCAACGCGCTCCAGGCCGCGGCCGTGATGGGCGAGGTCGTGGACGAGGAGGCCGTGTTCACCATCACCAGCACGGCCCGCCCGGAGGAAATCGAGGAGATGGTCACGTACGCCATCGAGGACGACTTCAGCAAGGCGCGCTCGATTCTGGACGACCTGCTCACGAACAAGGGGATGGCGGGCGGCGACATCATCGACCAACTCCACCGGTCGGTCTGGGAGTTCGACCTGAGCGACGAGGCCACCGTCCGCCTGATGGACCGCGTGGGCGAGGTCGATTACCGCATCACGGAGGGCGCGAACGAGCGCGTCCAGCTAGAGGCGCTGCTGGCGTCGCTGTCGCTCGAATAGCCGCGAAATTAGCGCGAGGCTGACCGCGACACAATCGGCCGTTTCGACGCTCCCGCCCGATGGCACGAGCGTTCCCCGCGAGAAAGCCCGCGTTGCGTCGGAAAACGGTCCGAAACGGCCACCCCTCTTATCCCCCAGTCCGGCGTAGCGACGCGGGAGTACACATGGGACGTTATCCGAGAGAAGCGCGGGACGCGCGCTTGAAGTGCATCGAGTGCAACGCGCCCGTCGTCGAGACGGTCGAAGGAAGCTACGCGTGCGTGGACTGCGGTGCCGCGCCGATCAGCGCCCGGTCGAGCGCGACGGCGTCCGCCGCGGACGACGCGCGGTCCCCGGCGGACGACTGACGCGAGTCGGTCCGCCGATACGAACCACACTTTTGTCACTGGTCGGTGAAGCGGAAGGTATGAGCTACGCTCGTCTCGAACCGACGATAGACGCCCTCCGCACCGTCCGACGGTCGCACGCATGACCGCGAACGCACCGATACGCACCGAGTCGCTGACGAAGCGGTACGGCGAGACGGTCGCGGTCCGGGACCTCACCTTCGAGGTCGAGCGCGGCGAGGTGTTCGGGTTCCTCGGACCCAACGGTGCGGGCAAGACCACGACGATGCAGATGCTGACGACGCTGACCCGGCCCAGTTCCGGCGAGGCGTGGGTCGCCGGCGAACCCGTCACCGACCGCGACGCCGTGGTCGAACGGTTGGGCTACATGCCCGAGGAGCCGCCAATCTACGACGAACTCACCGGGCGCGAGCAGTTGGAGTACGTCGCCGGCCTCCGGGACCTGCCCGACGGCGAGGCCGACCGGACGATTCGGGACCTGCTCGGCAGGTTCGACCTCGCGGCGGACGCCGACGACCGCATCTCGACGTACTCGAAGGGGATGAAGCAGAAGACCGCGCTGATTCAAGCGCTCCTCCACGACCCGCAGGTCCTCTTTCTGGACGAACCGACCTCGGGGCTGGACCCGCGCGCGGCCCGGACCGTCAGGAACCTGATTTCGGAACTGCGCGAGGAGGGAATGACCGTCTTCCTCTCGACGCACATCCTCCCCGTGGTGGAGGAACTCGCGGACCGCGTCGGCGTCCTCCACGACGGTCGCCTCGTCGCCGAGGGGTCGCCCGAGTCGCTGACCCACCGGGCGGAGTCGGGCGAGGAGTCCACGCTCGAAGAGGTGTTCCTCGAAGTGACGAGCGAGCACCCGGAGGGCGAGGTCGGCGCGGACGAAGAGCGGTCGGAGTTCGCGCGATGAAGACGCCAGACCTCTCGCACGCGACCCGCATCGCCCGCGTCGAGGTCGTCCGGAGCGTCCGGACGGTCCGGTCGAGCGGCACCCGGACCCTCGCTTTCGCGTTCGCGCTCCTGTTCTGGGTCGCCCTGCCGACCGTCGGCGGCGGCTATCTGGCCTACCGACTCGGGCGGGAACTCCCCAACGTCCCCTTCGACGCTCCGGTGTTGGACCTCCTCCGGGGCGGCACCGCGGTCGGGTGGGTCGGTCTCGCGGCGCTCGCCGCGGCCCGGACCGCCGGCAGGAAGGGCGAACTCGATTCGCCGGAGGGAATCCTGACGACCGTGCCCGCTCGGGACGCCGCGCTCGGTCTCCTGCTCGCCGAGTACGTCTGGATGGCGCTGGTCGCGGCGATTCCCGTCGTGACGATTTCGGTCGCGCTCGCGGTCGGTGCGGGCGTCGTCGCGCCGATACTGGCGATTCCGGCGACCGCCGCGCTCCTGCTCGGCGTCGGTCTCGCGGTCGGCTTTCCGGTCGGCCTCGGCGTCAAGTGGGTGACGCTCAGGACGCCGTGGCTCGCACGTCACAAGACCGTGCTGCTGCTCGCCGCGTTCGGTCTCTACTTCCTCGCGGTCACGTCCGAAACGCTCAACGAGGTCGTCGCCGCCCTCCAGCGCGCGCTCCGGGACACGCCGCTGGCGTGGTTCGGCGACGCCGCGCTGCTCGGTCTCCCCGGCATCGGGGCGGTCCCGGTCCACGCGCTCGCCGCGGCGGCGCTCGCGGCGGTCCTCCTCCCGGCTCTCGGAGTCGTCGGGATTCGCTCGGCGACGACGCTCTGGTACACCGACCGGTCGGAGGCGACCGGCGAGGAGTCCGACCGGAAGCGCGCCGACGCGGAGAAACGCGGCGACGCGGACGTGAGCGGCCGCGTCGGTGCGGCGAGCGAGAGCCTCGGCGAGCGCGCGCTCGCGCCCCTCTCGCCGTTCCTCGCGCGACCCACGCGGACCGTGACGCTGGCGGTCTGGCGGCGGACCAAGCGCGCGCCGATTCGGATTCTCTACGTCGCCTACCCCCTGTTCTTTCTCTACGCGCCGCTCCGGACCGCGTTCGAGAGCGGCGTGACGACCGTCCTGCCGCTGATGGTCGCGCTCTACGGGACGTGGGCCGCGGGCGCGCTGGTGCTGAATCCCCTCGGCGACGAGGGGTCGGTCCTGCCGACCACGCTGCTGTCGGGCATCGACGGCAGGCAGTTCGTCGTCGGTCACGTCCTCTCGGCGGCGCTGGTCGGGGTGCCGGTCGTCGCGCTGGCGACCGCCGCGACGGGCGCGCTGAGTCCGCTCGAACCCCTCCGGTGGCTGGCGCTGACGGGCGCGAGCGCCCTGCTCGTCGTCGCCGGGACGGTGCTGGCGGTCGCGGTCGGCACGCTCCTCCCGCGGTTCGGCACGGTCGAGGTGTTCCGGAGCCGCGAGGTCACGATGCCGAGCAAGGGCGCGTTCGCGGCCTACTCCATCGCGCTGTTGGGCGGCGCGGTCGGCGCGATGGTCGCGCTCCTCCCGCCGCTGGCGGGGTTCGTCGGCGGACTGGTCGGCGTGCCGGGTATCGCGGTCCGGGCGGTCGGCGGTGCGCTCGCGGTGCTGGTCGGCGTCGTCGGTCCAGCGGTCGGGTTCCGGTGGGCCGCCCGGAGGTTCGAGGCGTACGCGCTGGACTGACGGTCGGGCCGCCACACCGGTCGAGGGAAGCGAAATCGCCGCCGGGAGACCCCCGGAACGTCCGGGTCGAGGCTGACGCAGTGGCAGACTTGCGGAACTGTTTTACCCGTTCGTTGGCGAAATACGGATAATATGAGCGAACTCGAAGAGGAGTACCGCCTCGATTATTTCGAGGAAGAGGGCTTCGTCAGGAAGGAGTGTACCGAGTGCGGTGACTTCTTCTGGACGCGCGACCCCGACCGAGAGACCTGCGGCGAACCGCCCTGCGAGCAGTACCAGTTCATCGACGACCCCGGCTTCGACGAGGCCTACACCCTCGAAGAGATGCGCGAGGCGTTCCTCTCGTTCTTCGAGGGGAACGACCACGAGCGAATCGAACCCTACCCGGTCGCCGCGAACCGGTGGCGCGACGACGTGCTGCTCACGCAGGCGTCCATCTACGACTTCCAGCCGCTCGTGACGTCGGGCCAGACGCCGCCGCCCGCCAACCCCCTGACCATCAGCCAGCCCTGCATCCGGATGCAGGACATCGACAACGTGGGCAAGACGGGCCGCCACACGATGGCGTTCGAGATGATGGCCCACCACGCGTTCAACGCCCGCGAAGACATCGAGGACCCCGAGCAGTACGCCTATCAGGGCGAAGTCTACTGGAAAGACGAGACGGTCCAGTACTGTGACGAATTCTTCGAGTCGATGGGGGCCGACTTGGAGGAGATCACCTACATCGAGGACCCGTGGGTCGGGGGCGGCAACGCCGGACCCGCCATCGAAGTCATCTACAAGGGCGCGGAACTGGCGACGCTGGTCTTCATGTCGATGGAGCAGGACCCCGACGGCGAGTACGAGATGAAGGACGGCAACCGGTACTCGCCGATGGACACCTACATCGTGGACACGGGGTACGGTCTCGAACGCTGGACGTGGATGTCTCAGGGCACGCCGACGGTCTACGAGGCGGTCTACCCCGAGATGATAGGCTTCCTGAAGGACAACGCGGGCATCGACCACACCGACGAGGAAGAGGAACTCGTCCACCGCGCCTCGAAGCTCGCTGGCCACATGGACATCGACGAGGCCGAGGACATGGAGGCCGCCCGCGACAACATCGCCCGCGAGTTGGACGTGTCCAAATCGGACCTCGAAGCCCTGCTCGAACCCCTCGAAGACATCTACGCCATCGCGGACCACTGCCGGACGCTGGCGTACATGCTCGGCGACGGCATCGTCCCGAGCAACGTCGGCACGGGCTACCTCGCCCGGATGGTCCTCCGGCGCACGAAACGGCTCTGCGACAACGTGGGCGTGGACGCCCCGCTGGACGAACTCGTGGACATGCAGGCCGAGCGACTGGAGTACGAGAACCGCGACACGATTCGGGACATCGTCCGCACCGAGGTCGAGAAGTACCGCGAGACGCTCGAACAGGGCGGCCGCCGCGTCGAACGCCTCGCCAAGGAGTACGCCGAGAAAGGCCGGCCGATTCCGACCGACGAACTGGTCGAGTTGTACGACTCCCACGGCATCCAACCCGACATGGTCGAGGAAATCGCGGCGGAGTTCGGGACCGATGTGGACGTGCCCGACGACTTCTACAGCGTCGTCGCCTCGCGCCACGACTCCGGGCAGGCCTTCGAGGAGGAGGAGGACGAGGACGACCGTCTGGCCGACCTGCCGAAGACCGAGCGCCAGTTCTACGAGGACCAGTACGGCACCGACTTCGAGGCCGTGGTCCTCGACGTGTTCGAGCGCGAGGGCGAAGGCGAGGACGGCGACGCCGCCTACGACGTGGTGCTGGACCAGACGATGTTCTACCCCGAAGGTGGCGGCCAACCCGCCGACCGCGGGACCCTGACCACCGACGACGCCAGCGTGAAGGTCAGCGACGTGCAGGTACGGGACGGCGTCATCCTCCACCGGACCGACGACGAAGTCGGGAAGGGCGACATCGTCCGCGGGAAGATAGACCGCGAGCGCCGGCGTCGGCTGATGCGCCATCACACCGCGACCCACCTCGTCGTCCACGCGGCCCGCGAGGTGCTGGGCGAACACGTCCGACAGGCGGGCGCGCAGAAGGGCATCGACAGCTCTCGCATCGACATCCGCCACTACGAGCGCATCGACCGCGAGACCCGAGAAGAGATAGAGATGGTCGCCAACGAGCTCGTGATGGAGAACACGTCGGTCCAGCAGGAGTGGCCCAACCGCCACGAGGCCGAGGAGGAGTACGGCTTCGACCTTTATCAGGGCGGCATCCCCGCGGGCCAGAACATCCGGCTCGTCCACGTCTCCGAGGACGTGCAGGCCTGCGGTGGCACCCACGTCCGGCGCACGGGCGACGTGGGCACCATCAAGATTCTGAACACCGAGCGCGTGCAGGACGGCGTCGAGCGACTCACCTTCGCCGCGGGCGAGGCCGCCATCGAGGCGACCCAGCGCACCGAGACCGCCCTCGCGGAGGCCGCCGACGTGCTGGACGTGGCTCCCGAGGAGGTGCCCGAGACCGCCCAGCGGTTCTTCGACGAGTGGAAGGACCGCGGCAAGCAGATAGAGGACCTGAAAGAACAACTCGCGGAGGCCCGCGCCTCTGGCGGTGGCGGCGGCGAGGAGGTCGAGGTCGGCGACGTGACCGCGGTCGTCCAGCGTCTCGACGGCGACATGGACGAACTCCGGGCGACCGCGAACGCCCTCGTGGAGGACGGCAAAATCGCGGTCATCGGGAGCGGCGCGGACGGCGCGACGTTCGTGGTCGCGGTGCCCGACGGCGTCGGCGTCAACGCGGGCGAGGTCGTCGGCGAACTCGCCGGGAAGGTCGGCGGCGGCGGCGGCGGCCCGCCGGACTTCGCGCAGGGCGGCGGTCCGGACGCCGAGAAGTTGGACGAGGCGCTGGACGAGGCCCCGGACGTGCTGAAGCAGGTTCAGAACGCCTGATATACCCCGACAGCTCTTTTTGAGCGCGGACCGACTCGACGCGAGGTGACCGACTCGACGTCCTTCCGTCGCGTCACCGCGGCCGCCGCGCCCGACTGTGACTCGCCGCGCCCGACTCCGGGCCGACGAACTCGGTCCGGGCCGGTCTGCCACGCCCCACTCCGCCACCCGACGGGCTACCGGTCGAACAGCCACCGCTTCGCCCGTTCGAGGACCGACCGGCGGCGGGCGAGTCGCCGATTCAGCGCGTCGTTGACCCGGCGGAGTCGCGCGTTGTCGGCCTCCAGTCGTCGCAGTTCCTCACGAAGCCGTTCGTCGTCGGCGTCGAGTCGCTCGTCGGCCCGGCGGAGTTCGGCGTCGGAGCGAGGTCGCTCGGCGTCCGGGCGCGACAGTTCCGCCGTCCGCGTGCGCTCGCCGGCCGACCGGGACTCGTCGGTCGAAATCGAGTTGCCGGTCGGACCGCGTTCCGTCCGCGGGGCGCGGTCCGACGCGCGGCCGCGAGGCGCGTTCGGTCCGCGGTCGGTGCGGGACGCTCCGGCCCGCTCCGGCGCGTCGTACTCCGGGTCGAGGGCCGCCAGCGCGCGCTCGTCGCGGATGCGACCCGCGAGGACCGCGTTGACGACCGCGCCGACCAGCAGGACGAGACTGCCGAAGTAGAGCCAGATGAGCAGGAGGAACGCGCTCCCGAGCGCGCCGTACACCGCTTCGTAGCGCCCGGCGAGCGTGACGTAACCCTGAAACAGCGCCTCCAGCGTGGTCCACCCGACGGCGGCGACGGCGACGCCGGGCAGGACCTCGCTGGGCGTCACGTCAGCGTCGGGGAAGACGTAGTAGATGGGAAAGAACGCGACGCCGAGACCGAGCGTGAGGACGAGCGGGTCGAACACCGCGGGGTACGGTAGGTCGGGCACGCGCGAGGCCACCGCGCCCGCGACGAGGAAAGCGGCGACGGCGGTCCCGAGCGCGACGAACACGACGAGAGCGTTCTCCAGTTGCGCGAGCAGGGGCTTGTTCGGGTCGGTACCGTAAATCTGGGAGAACGCCACGTCGAGTCCCCGGAAAATCTTCGACATGCCCCACAGGAGCGTCACCGCGCCGACGACCGACACGCCGGCCTCGGCGGTGGCGACGTCGAACGATTCGGCCAGCAGGTCGCGGGCGTAGTCGGTCAGAAACGGCTCGGTGACGTCGGCGACCGACGCCGTGAACGCCTCGTTGCCGACCATCGTGAGAATCACGAGGGCGAACAGCAACAGCGGCAGCATCGAGACGAAGGCGTGGTAGGCGATGCTCCCGGCCATGAACGTGATGTTCTGGTCGTGTATCTCGCGCCACGACGCGCGGACGACCCGCTTGGTCGCCCCCCAGACCTCTCTCCCCCGACCACCCATGCGAAGCTATCACGCGGTCGTGCGGTAAAACGTCGTTGCCCGTTCCGAGTCGTCTCCCCCGTGGTCGAGGCGGGGCGTTCGACCCGCGCACCCGAACCTTCTTACCGAGCGTCGTCGTCGCCCTTCCGGGGGAGAAATCGATGACACAGCGACAGTCACGACGACGCCGACAGTTCCGACGAAGCGAACGGCGAGGGAACCAGCAGTCCGGGTCCGGCCAGCAGTCTCAGTCCGGTCAGCGTCCCACCCGGACGTACCGGAGCGCGGTCGGCCTGCCGGACGAGACCCGGCGGGCGATGGTCGGGTTGCTCAACCAGAGCCTCGCCGACACCACCGACCTGATGACCCAGTGCAAGTTCGCCCACTGGAACGTCAAGGGGATGAACTTCTACCAGTTGCACCTCCTGTTCGACGAGATCGCCGAGACGTTCGAGGACCACGCCGACATCATCGCCGAGCGAGCGACCGCGCTCGGCGGCGAAGCGACCGGCACCGTCCGGAGCGCGGCCTCGACCACTCGGATTCCCGAGATTCCGCCCGACGCGACCACCGGCCCGGAGTACGTCGCGGCGCTGGTCGAGCGCGTCGGCGTCCACGCCAACCACCTCCGGCGGGAAATCGAAATCGCGGTCGAACACGACGACGAGGACACCGCCGACATGTTCACCGAACTCTCCCGCGAGGTGGACAAGCAACTGTACTTCCTCGAAGCGCACCTGCAAGCGGTGACGCCCGAGGCGATTCCCGAGAGTCCGGGCGGGACGCTACAGGGCGACCAGTCGTCGCAGTACCGCGAGCAGTCGCAGGCGGACCAGCAGGTCGGCCAGCGGATTCCGATTACCGAGCAATCGCAGGCGGGGTCACAGAACTCGACCGGCCAGCAGAACTCGACTGACCCGAGTCAGACCGGCCAGCAGACAGAGGCGGGCCAGCAACCGCAGTCCGGCCAGCAACCGCAGTCCGGCCAACCGCCGCACCAGCGCCGGTACGGAACGGGCGGACGGTAACAGCGCCGCGGTTCCGCGGAGGGTCCGACGCCGACGGCCTCTTTCTTATCGGTCCGCCAACCCGAGTACGCGCTCCGCGGCCGCCTCGACCTCGGGAAGCGACTCCTCGGGCGCGTAGACGCCGAGTCGCCACTGCGCGCGGCCCGCCGCGCGCAGTCCCTCGACCAGCGGCGACTCGTCGGCGAGTCGCCGGACCTCGCCGTCCACGACCACGCGCGTCGAGGTCTCGGGCATGCTCGGTTCGCCGGGGGTATCGACCAGCACGGCCTCGGGCGCGACGCCGGCCACGGACGCGACGTCCCGCTCGAACGACCGGACCGCCTCGCGGTCGGCGGTCACGACCTCCGGGGGCACGGCGTCGAGTTTGGCCCAGACCGCCCGCTTGTAGAGGTCGCGGTGTTCGAGTCGCCGGGCCGCCTCGGCGGTCGCCTCGCAGTCGCGCAGCGCCGCGAGCAGTCGGTCGTCGGTCATCCGGGCGAACTCCTCGGCGGCGAGGTCGGTGGCGTCGAGCAGGCGCTCGCCCGCGCGTTCGAGCATCGCGCCCGCGATGCGCGAGACGTGGTGGCGGTAGACGGTGGCGTTCATCAGCGCCCGCGCCACGAGCGTCCCCTCGGCGGTCTGGACGTTACCCCCGGAGAGCACGAGGTCGTCGTCGCGGAACTGGAGCGCGGCCAGCAGGCGCGAGTGGTCGATGGTGCCGTAGGGGACGCCGGTGTGGTGGGCGTCCCGGACGAGGTAGTCCATCCGGTCCACGTCGAGTTCCCCGGCGACCAGTTGGCCGAGTCGACCCCTCCCTTCGACCAGCGCGGCGACCTCGGCGGGGTCGAGACCGTGGCGCTCCAGCACGTCGGCGAGTCGTCCCGACCCGAGCAGGTCGGCCACCTCGTCGTGGTGTCGCCCGAGTCGGCGTTCGATGATGCCCTCGGTCTGGTGGCCGTAGGGACCGTGGCCCACGTCGTGGAGGAGCGCGGCCGCCCGGACCGCCAGCGCGCGCTCGCCCTCGACGCCGAGGAGCGAGCAGGCTTTTCGAGCGAGGTGGTAGACGCCGAGACTGTGTTCGAATCGGGTGTGGTTCGCGGAGGGGTAGACGAGTCTGACCGTGCTGAGTTGCTTGATGTGGCGCAACCGCTGGAGTTCGGGCGTATCGAGCAGATCGGCCGCGAGGTCGCAGACGGGGACGTGGTCGTGGACGCTATCCTTGATGGCCTTCATGAGTTCGGGGTTGACAGAGCGGTGGCAAAAGTGGCCCGTCTCGGGGTCGCCCCCGCGGGCCAGTCCGCAAAGCGAAACCGAGAGATCGGACCGAGTTATTTTTCAGCTGACAGATAGTAGCCGAGACAACTTCGTGTCTTCGCGCGACTCCTCCAAGTCCGAACTCGCCGCTGGCCTCCTGCTGTGGGGGGCCGCCGCGGTCGCGCATCTCGTCTCCGCGACCGGCCTGTACCCGCTCCCCGACTGGCTCCTCACCGTCTCCCACGCGTGGATAGGTGTCGGCGCGTACCACGCGCTGAAGGCCGGGTCCACGCGATTTCGGCGCGTCTGGTTCGACCCGCGCGTCCGGAGCGTCCTCGCGCTCGTCGCGTTCGCGGCCGCCGGAGGTCTCTACGCGACCGGAGCGAAATCGACGGCGGCCTTCGCGGCCTTCGTCGGCGTTATCTTCGGTTCGGGGGCGGTCGTCGAGTCCCACGAGCGAGGGTCGCTCCGGGCGGATCCGTACTTCCGACTGGTCGTGGGACTGGCCGGACTCGGCTTCGTCGCGCTCGCGTGGATTCTCGGAACGACGTACCCGTACTTCGGCGTCGCGGTCATGGCGGCGACCAGCGCGGTCACCGGACTCGGATGCATCGCGTGGGCGGTCCGGACGACGAGGCGGCCGTGAGTCGGGAACGAACCACTGAAACGCCCCGGCCCCGAACCCCCGGCCATGCCTTACGCGGACAACGACGGCGTTTTTCTCCACTACGAAGTTGGCGGCGACGGCGCGGTCGAACCCGACGCGCCGGTCGTCCTGCTGTCCGACGCGGGCTACGGCCCGTGGCAGTGGGGCTGGCAGTTCTCGGCGCTCGCCGGTCCCTTCGAGGTCGTCGTCCCCGCCACGCGCGGGACCGGCGATTCGGACGCACCGGACCAGACCGCCTCCGACTCGGACACCTCCGATTCCGGCGCGTCCGAGTCCTACAGCGTCGAGACGCTCGCCGCGGACCTCGAAGCCGTCCTCGCCGACCACGGCGCGCGCAAAGCCCACCTCGTCGGCGCGGGACTGGGCGGGATGGTCGCGCTCCGGTACGCCCTCGACTTCTCGCGCGCCCGGTCGCTGAGTCTGCTCGGCACCTCGCCCGGCGGCCCGCGAGCGACCCCCGTCGCCGACGGCCTGCGCGAGCGACTGGCGGCGGACCCCGGCGACTCGGCCTCGCTCCGAACGTCGCTCGAACCCGTCGCCGGCGCGGAACTGCTGGAGACCGACGACCTCGTGGAGCGCATCGTGTCGTGGCGGCGCGACGAGGACGCCGCTCCCGCAGTCCAGCGCGCCCACTTCGACGCGATGGCCGAGTTCGACGCCAGCGACGGCCTCTACGAGATTACGATTCCGGCGCTGGTCTGTCACGGCGACGACGACCGCGTGGTTCCGGCCGAGGACGGCCGACTGCTGGCCGACGGTCTCCCGAAGGGCGAGTTCGCGGCGTTCCCCGGCGAGCATCTCTTCTACGTCGAGCGCTCGCGGGAGGTCAACGACGAACTGGTCGGGTTCCTGACCGACCGCACCGAGGAGTAATCGGACTTCGCAACAACGCCTACCTACGCCGACGCCGAACCCCTCGACATGACGCTCTCGCTCGAACGCCGGGCCGCGCTGTGGGGGGACCGAACTGCGGTGGTGGACGCGAGCGCCGACCGGCGGGTAAGCTACGCCGACCTCGAATCCGAGGCCGACGCGATGGCCCGACGCCTCGCGGCGCTCGGGGTCGGGCCGGGCGACCCGGTGGCGGTCGTCTCGCGCAATCGAATCGAGACGCTGGCGCTGTTGTTCGCGGTCCGGCGACTCGGCGGGATTTTCGCGCCGGTTTCACACAGGCTCACGCCCGCCACCGTCGAGGAACCGCTGGAGACCATCGACCCGGAAGTCGTCGTCCACGAGGCCGGACAGCGCGACCTCGTGCGCGAACTGCCCGACGAGCGGACTCACTCCTTCGAGGAGTTGGGCCGCCACGAGGGCGCGGACTACGAAAGCGTCGACCGCGACGCAGAGGACTCGCTGGTCTACCTGCACACGAAGGCCGAGGCCGACCGCCCCGCGGTCGGGGAGGACGAGGGGCGCTCGCGCCCCGGCGAGTCGCTGAACGAGGACCCGACGACGGCCCCGCGGGTGGTGGACTACCCGGCGCGAGCGGTCGAGTGGAACTGCGTCACCGCCGCGGCGGCGTGGGGACTGGGCCGGGGCGACTGCGCGCCCGCGCTGCTCCCGTTCTCGGACGCCGACGGACTCCTCGGACTCGTCCTTCCGCTGCTCTACGTCGGCGGTCGGGTCGCGCTCCTCCGGGCGTTCAGGCCCGAGGACGCGCTGGCCGCGGTCGCCGAGGAGGGCGCGACCGCGCTGTTCGCGGGGGCGACCGAGTACCGCGAACTCGTCGCCGCCGACGAGTTCGCGGCGACCGACTTCTCGGGCGTCGAGTGGATAGCCACGCGGTCCCGACTCCCGGCCGACGCCCGCGAGGAGTTGGCCCGGCACGCGCCCGTGGTCCGGACCTACGGCCGAGTCGAGACCGGCCCGAACGCGCTGTTCGTGCCGCCCGGCGAGTCCGGAAGCGCGGCCGACGCCCCGGACCGCGACGCCGACCGGGTGGGCCGACCGTTCCCCGACTGCGAGGTCCGGGTCGCCGCCGACGACGGAACGCCGGTGGAAGACGGCGAACTCGGGGAGATCCGGTGCCGAGGAGCCGTGACCCCGAAGGGTCGACTGACGGACGACGGGACGACGGAGACGTTCCCCGACTGGGTGCCGACCGGCGACCTCGGCTTCCGCGAGGGCGGCGACTACTACCTGCTCGGGCGAGCGAGCGAGGCGTTCGAGTCCGGCGAGTCGGCGGCGTCCGCCGAGTCGGCAGACTCGACCGACCCGGCCCGCGTCCATCCCCGCGAAGTCGAGCGCGCGCTGGAGTCCGAACCGGACGTGACCGCGGCGGGGGTCGTCCCGGACGACGAGGGCGTGCTGGCGGCGTTCGTCGGCGACGCGGACCCCGGCGAGTTGCGGGGTACGCTCGCCGACTCGCTCCCCGAGGGCGTGGCGATTCGGGAACTGAATCGCGTCGAGTCGCTCCCCAGACGGGCGACCGGCGAACTCGACCGGGCGGCGCTCCGGCGGCAACTGGACGACGAGGAGCGCATCGACGAGTAGTGAGGGCGGAGAGACGCCGGACGCTCAGGCCCCGTCGGTTCCGGATTCGGCGGGTGCGCCGGACGTATCGGACGCACTGGACCCGCCGGACGCACCGGACTCGTCGGCGAGTTTCAGCCCCGACACGAGGCGGTTGGTCACGACTCGCGCCACGATGCCGACCAGTTCCGCGTCGGTCCCGTCGGCGGTCAGGTCGGCGAACACGCCCAGCGGAATCTGGCCGCCGGCCATCTCGCGGTGGCCGCCCGCGCTCCCCACGTCCTCGAAGATGTCGCGGAGGACGTTGCCGACGTGGACCCGCGAGTCGGTCGAGCGCGCGCTGAGTTCTATCTCGTCGTCCACGATGCCGAAGACGATGGCGGTCTCGACGCCCTCCAGCGTGGCGAGGTAGTCGGCGGCCTGCGGGAGCGCGTCGCGCTCGTTCGTCCGGCCGACGTGCGAGATGAGGACCGACCCGCGGACCACCCGGTTGTCCACCGCGTCGGCGATGGCGTCCACCGTCGCGCCGCTGACCGCCGGGGTCGAGAGCCGCCGGAGCATGTCGGGGTCGGCGAACTCGTGGAGAATCCGGGCCGCGTCGTATTCGTCGCCGGTCACGCCCCGGAGGAACCCCAGCGTCTCCCGCCGGATGGCGAACAGCAGGCCGGTCGCCAGCGTCTGGTCGAAGGCCACGTCGAGTTCGTGGACGTACTCGGTCAGGATGGTCGCGGTCGCGCCCACCTCCTCGCGGTGGTCCGCGAACCGCGCGTCGATTCCCTCGGCGGGGTGGTGGTCGATGACGACGTCCACCGGTACGTCCTCGGGCACCTCGTTGTTGACGCCGGGCACGGAGTGGTCCACGAACGCGACCAGCGAGTCCGCCGCGCGCTCGCCGACCGACTCGGGGTCGAACTGCTGCAGGTCGAGTTCGAGCAGGTTGACGAACGCGCGGTTCTGCTGGTGGGAGATGTCGCCGCTGTAGAGGATGCGTCGCTCGTCGATTCCGGCGTGGGCCGCGATGCGACCCAGCGCGAGCGCGCTCGCCAGACAGTCGGGGTCGGGATTGTTGTGACAGACGATGGTCAACTCCTCGCCGTCGGCCAGCAGGTCGTGGAGTTCCGCGGACTTGCTCATTGCCCGCTCTTCGTGGCACAGCGCCAAGAGATTGTGGTCGGAGAGCGGTGGCGCTCGGCGACGCGGACCACGGTTTCGAGAACGAAGCGCCACCGACTCCCGTTACTTGTTTTACTGTTATCGGACGCTCTCGGACGACTCAGGACATGAAAACCAAAATTTCACTCCGAGTTCGTAGCCAAGAATCACTCGGAGTCACGAATACCGGCAGTACTCCCCACGGGGGAATCCCTTTTGCCCTCGAAACGAGTTGTATACAGCAATGAGTCGATTGCGAATCGCGTTCGTCAACGCCGCCCACGAGGGCGCGGACACCCGGCGGAACTTCCGGCGGGAGCTGGACGCCGACCTCGTGGAGTTCGACGCGACGGGCGGCGAGTTGCCCGCGACCACCGACTTCGACGGCGTGGTGGTCTCGGGGTCTCGGTCGTCCGTCTACTGGGACGAAGACTGGATCGAACCGACGAAGGAGTGGATCGGCGAGGCCATCGACGCCGGACTCCCCTGCCTCGGCGTCTGTTGGGGCCACCAACTGCTCGCGGACGTGCTGGGCGGCGAGGTCGCCGACATGGGCGAGTACGAAATCGGCTACCGGACGGTCGAGCACACCGGCGACTCGCGGCTGTTCGACGGCGTGGACGAGGCGTTCACCGTCTTCACTACCCACTCCGACGCCGTGACGGAACTCCCGCCGGGCGCGGAGGAAATCGCCGCGAACGACTACGGCAACCACGGCTTCCAAAGGGACCGCGTGTTCGGCGTGCAGTTCCACCCCGAGTACGACACCGAGACCGCCGAGTCGGTGACGAAGGGCAAGGATTTGGCGGACGACCGGATGGACGAGGTACTCGCGGGCATCACCGAGGAGAACTACCGAGCGGCCTGCGAAGCGAAACTCGTCTTCGAGAACTTCTGCGACTTCGCCCGCGAGGTCCGCGAGCGCGAGGCCGAGAGCGACGGCGGCACCGTCTCGGCGTAGCGAGCGAACACTTTATATTTCCAACCAGACATGCGGTAGCTGATGGCTCCCCCTCGCCGGTTCGACACGCTGTTGGAGTACAAGGCCTTCGAGGCGAAACTCTCGGTCGTCCTCTTCGTGGTGTTCGGCGTCGGGACGGTACTGGCGGAGTCGCTGGGGTATCTCTCGTCGAACGACGTCGAGTTCGCCGTCTACCTCGCCGCGCTGTGTTTCGGCGCAATCGTCCTACTGCTCTGGTGGGCCGGAAAGTACGACTGACGGTTACTCCACCCCGACGCAGGTGACCGACCGTCACACCACGTTCGCGTCCACGACGACGTGCCAGACGCCCTCGCTGTGGCTCTTGACTTTCCGGCGGTCGAGTATCTCGACCTCCCGGCCAGCGTCCGCGGCCGCGTCGCGCAGGCGCGAAACCGGCCGGTCCCAGAGCAACTCCTCGGGGGTCGCCTCGTGCATGTGGACGACCCCGCCGGGTTTCAGCGCCGCGAGCGCCGAATCGAGGTACTCGTGAGCGTCGTAGTACCCCATCACCACGCGGTCGGCTTCGGGGTCCACTTCCACGTCGCGGCAGTCCGCGCGGAAGGCCGAGACGCGTTCGGACACGTCGTTGAGCATCGCGTTCTCTATCAGGAAGCGGAACGCGGCGGGGTTGCGCTCGACGGCGGTCACGTCGGCCCCGGCGCGGGCCATCGGCAGGGTGAAGTAGCCGACGCCGGCGAACATGTCGAAGACGCGCTCGCCGGGTTCGACCGCCTCGCCCATCCGGGCGCGTTCGGCCTTGTTGCCCGGCGAGAACATGACCTCCGCCAAATCGAGCGCGTACCGGGTGCCGTGTTCGGTGTGGACCGTCTCGGTGTCGCCCGCGCCCGCCACGACCGAGACCGAGGGTTCGCGGTGGTCGCCCGAGACGCCCTCGTGGGCCAGCACCGTGTCGGCCTCGCCGTGGAGGTCGAGCAGGGCCTCGCCCAACTCCTCGCGGTCGATTTCGCCCGCTTCCCCCTCGCCGGTAGGTCCGTCCGCGCCGCCGTCGTCCTCGTCGCCGAAGGTGACGAGGACGACGCTCCCGACGACCGCCCACGAACTCGGCGCGCGCGCTATCTCCTCGTCGGTCCACCCCATCTCGCGGAGGTGCGATTCGAGGTCCGGGAGGCGGCGCTCGGGGGCGACCTGCTCCACCACGTCCAGCACGGCGGTCTCGCTCGGCGGGTCGGTGACGGGGAGTTCGACCAACTCGTCGTCGCGCTCCCTGACCTTCCGGGTCGCGTCGTAGACGCCTTCGTCTTCGAGGGCCGCGATGGTCGTCTCGGTGTCGGGCTTGCGGACGACCGCCGCCAGCGCTAGTTCGTCGTTGCCCGGCATGTCACTCGTCCGGTACGACGTGGAGGCCCGCGCGACTCTTCAGCACCGGCACCGCCTCGGCGTCGGGGTCCATGTAGTCGGGCCGCGCGACGGTCTTCGTCCGGTAGGTCTCGGGGTCCAGCACCTGCACCGCGCGCTCGTCTTCGACCGCGACGAGCGTCGTCTCCTCGGCGTCGTCGAGGCGGCCGAGTCGCCGGGCCTCGGGCGCGTCGCCGACCTCGTATCCGGCCTCGTAGTCCTCGCCGGTGGTGAGTCGAGTCCCCTTCAGGTTGCCGCGGACGCTCCGGACGAGGACCGGGCCGCCGTCGTCGTCCTGCAGGTCGATTATCTCGCCGGGCGAGTACGGCGGCAGGTGGACGGCGTAGGTCACGCGGTAGACCTCCTCGCCGTCCTCGTCCTCGGTGACGAGCGTCTCGGAGTCCGAGTAGTCGCCGCCGAACTCCTCGACCATCTTGGCCGCGATCTTCTTGCCGATGTTGGTGGTCGAGACCTTGATGTTCACGCCGTCGTCGGTCTCGCTGACCTCGGTGACGAAGGCGTTGCGGTCGCCGGTCTCCTCCATCTCCTCGACGATGTCGTGGGCGATCTCCTCGGCGCGCTCGACCTCCTCGGTCGTCGGGTCGCGCTCGCGCGCCCGGACTTGGACCGTGCTGGCGTAGTAGTCGCCCGCGATGCGACCGCACCGCGTACAGGTCTGCCGGGAGATTTTGACCGGGACGACGACCGTCTCCTCCACGAAGGTCTCGCGCACGATGCCCGAGAAGTGACAGTGCATCCGGATGGTGTTCTGGTCCACCTGCTCGGGGTCCACCTGCCACGACACGTCGTAGGCGTCGAGGTGGACGCCGAGCGCGTCGCTGACCTCCTCGATGGCGACGTCGGTGTAGTCGCGGGCGTCGATGTCCACCCAGCGGTTGCCGCGGTGGACCGCCCCGCACCGCGCACAGACCAGCACCTCGATGCGGTCGGGCGCGTCCACGAGGTCGAATCGGTCGAAGTAGCACGAATCGCAGAGCTTCTGCTCCTTGCCGCGCTTGCCGGCGGTGTCGGGGAGCGGCGTCCGCTCGGCGGGGTCCACTTCCATGGGGTCCCCGCAGTTCGGACAGAACTCGCGGGCGTCGGTAGTCATGGGGTTGGGTAGGGGTTTGGCGGGTTTAAGTCTGAAGAACCGCGTGGAATCTCGGAGTCCGGAGCCGACTCACCGCGTCACGACGAGAATTCCCGTCCCGAGAAGCAACAGACTCGCGCCGACCCAGTGGGGATTGAACGCCTGCGTGCCGTGAACCGCGTCGTGAATCCCCAGCACGTAGTGGTCCACCGTGCCGTCGAAGACGTTGAACAGTCCGGCACCGACGAGAAGGCTTCCGAACGCCCGGACGGCCGAGTATGATTCCGAAGTCCCGTTCAGCGCCCGCCAGACCGTCCCCATCCCCGCCGCCATCACGCCGACCATCGCGAGCGAGAACAGGCCGTCCCAGTAGACGTTCGTCCGCAGGCCGGCGAGCGTCGAGGGCGTGAAGAAGTCCGAGAGCAGGTGGTGCCACTGGAGGATCAGGTGGAAGACCAGCACGTCGAGGAGCGCGCCGAGTCCGAAACCGAAGACCCCCGCACCGAACAGAACGGTCCGCTCGCCGTCAGTTCGAGCCATGAGCGCGTTTCGAGCGAGAGAGCGAAAGTCCCGGCGGCCGAATCCTACTCCCGAACCAGTTCCGGCCCCGCGACGTCCTCGTCGGCGGCGTCGCGCCACGAGTGGTCGGGGTCCCAGTCCAGCACCTCCTCGGCCTTCTCGACCGACAGCGCCGACTCGTCGCCCGAGACGTTGCAGTCGTCGGGCGACTCGCCGAAGAACGATTCGAGAGCCTCCTCGATGGGACGCTCCAGATAGTTGTCCGCGGCCGCGGCGTGGAACGCCTCGTGGCCCGAGAAGTCGGCGTCGAGCGCGGCGGCGACGATGCTCGCTACGTCGCGGGCGTCCACGTACGACCAGAAGTTGCCCGCCCCGTTTGCGAGGTCGTCGCGGCTCTCGACGCACTCGTACTCGCCGGGGTACTGAATCCACGAGGGGCGAATCGAGGCGACCGGCACGTCGAACCGACGGGACACCATCTTGGCGACCTCCTCGCCGACGACCTTCGAGGTGCCGTAGGGGTCCTCGGGCCGGAGGGCGTCGGCCTCCCGAATCGGCAGGCGGTCTGGGAGGCGCTTCTCCGCGGCGAAGGCGTAGCCGTAGGCGCTCTCGCTGGAGGCCCACGCGACCCGCACTCCGGCCCGGCCCGCGCCGACGAGGACGTTGTACGCCGCCAGCACGTTCGTCTCGAAGACCCGGCCGCCCGCGTGGCGCGTCGGCGAGGGCAGGGCGGCCCAGTGGACCACGGCGTCGGGGTCGAGGTCCGCGAGGAGGTCGAGGGATTCGCCCCGATTCGTGAGGTCGGCGGCTCTGAAATCGAGGTTCTCGCGCGCGTCGATTTCCCATCCGGGATGAGTCCGGTCCACGCAGACGACCCGCCAGTCCTCGGCGAGGTGGTCGGCTATCCAGCGCCCGGAGCGACCGAGGCCGCCGGTGACGACGACAGTTCGGTTCTCTGGCATGGGTCGAGGTACGGGCAAGTGTGGGTAAACGATTGGGGCGAACGTCGGAAGACGACGAGGCCGGAAGCGGGAGACACGACAGCGAGAACCCTCGGACACTCACCGGTACGTTTCGACCTCGACGCCGTCGATGGTCTGAAAGTGCGAATCGCCGGTCAGGACGGGTTCGTCTCGTTCGAGTGCCGTCGCCGCAATCGCGGCGTCACCCTTGCCGATTCCGGGTCCGTCGCCGTCGCCCGAATTTGTTCGTTCGCCGAGGAGTCTGCCGGCACGGCGTGAGATGCTCGGCGTCATCTCCACGAGCGGATACGTGTCGAGGACCGCTTCGACCTGTCGGCGTTCTCGCTTGGAGTTCGCGACTTTCCCAACGCCGATGTAGAGTTCCACGAGCGTCATCGCGGGGATGACGAGAGGGACGCCCGTAGCTTCCAACTCTCGTTCCTTTTCGATAGCCGCATCGAGACCGTCGATTACGTCGAGAACGAAGCTGGTGTCGACTATCATTCGAAGCGGTCGGCGACCTCACTGACCTCGGTCACGTCGTTTTGGTCTGCCGCCTCGATTGCGTCTCGCATCTCGTCGACCTGCTCGTCGTCGAAAACGTCGCCGAGGTCGCGTAGCGAGCGATTCTCGATGAGTCGCTCGATAGCGTCGCTGAACGACTCTCCCTCCCGTTTGTTCGCCTTGATACGCTCGTAGAGGTCGTCGCTAAGTCGGACCTGATGCGACATCGTTGTCAACAACGTTGACACCGAAACCGAATCAGTGTTTGGGTCGTCGGAGCGTCGCCGAGTCGGACGCTCGATGGTTCGAAATATGCGAACAGCGAGCCGAAACGCTATCCCTCGGGTCGCCGACTGTCTCCGACGGCGTCGGGCGGTTCCCCGCCGGTTTCGGAGTCAGGTCGTTCGCGGTCTTCGGACACGTCGTCACTTTCTCGTAGGAATCCGAGCACACCCCAGATTCGCTTCCGGCCGAAGAAAGCGACGAGGAGGGCGAGGAACGCGATGATGACCTCGATGTTCTGGATAACCCACTGGGCTATTAGTTCCGCGTGACATTCGACAGGACAGCGAACGTCGAACGTGAACTCGTCGGTCGCCAAACTCCGCAAATTCGGCGACATTCGAGTGATCCCGACGGTCGAACGCTCCCTCGGTAGCTTCTGTTCGGGAGAGATAGTCACGGGAACGTACTCCGTTGCGTCGGACTTGGCAGCCGGAATGAACGCGATAACGTCGTAGTTCGGAAAGAACATCGGTGCGTCCACGACTTCTACGGCCGGGTTGTGGAACTCGAACGACGTCGGCGTCTCGGAACGCACCTCGAATCCGAGCAGAATCCGGTCTCGCGGGTCGGCAACGACGCGAACGGTGAAGGTCATCGGCTGATTCCTCAGGACGCGACTCGACTCCGGTACGACCTCTATCGTTTCCGACGCTGACCGTGCGATAGGTGCCGTAATCTGCTCCGACTCGTCCACCGTGTCCCGAGACCGGTCTGCTGGTACGAACGCAATCGAGCTACCGACCAGTACGAAAAATAGGCAAACCGCGACGAAGGCCTTTGCGTTTGTCATACGTCTCCGCCGAGAGCAGGTTCCCGACTAGCGCTAGCGTTCGACGTGACAGAGTATCAACGCTCTGTAAGCAGCGAGACAGAATTTCCGACGAACCGACTACCCGAACACCTCGCCAATCGCGTCGTCCAGCACGCCCACCGCCTCCCGAACGTCGGACTCGTCGGCGCAGAGCGGCGGCGCGACGATGAGTTGGAACCCCGGTCTGCCGCCCCCGACCAGCACGCCCGCGTCCATCGCGGCCTCCTTCACCGCGGCGACCGGGTTGTCGTCGGTCTCGTTCCCTTCTCCCGCCCACGGGTCCACGTAGGGGTCGCCGGTCTCGGGTTCGGCGAACTCGACCGCCCAGAGGAACCCCCGGCCGCGCACCTCACTGACCGCCTCGTGGGCGTTGAGCGCGCGGAGTTCCGATTCGAGCGTCGGGGCGACCGACTCGACGTTGTCGAGGAGTCGGTCCTCGTAGACGTCCATCGCGGCGACCCCGGCGGCGCAGGCGACCGGGTGGCCGCCGAACGTCTGGCCCACGTCGATGCCCTCCTCGCGGAGCGACGCCCCGAGCGAGTCGCGGACGAGGACGCCCGCCAGCGGAGCGTACGCGCTGGTGACTCCCTTTGCAAACGTTATCATATCGGGCTGGACGCCCTCGGCCTCGATGCCGAACCAGTCGCCACAACGTCCGAAACCGGTGATGACTTCGTCGGAAATCAGGAGGACGTCGTACTCGTCGCAGAGGTCCCGGACGCGCTCGAAGTAGCCCGGCGGTGCGGGAAACGCCCCGCTGGTGCCGCCGACCGGTTCCATCAGGAGGGCGGCCACGGAGTCCGGGCCCTCGTTCCGAATTACGAATTCGAGGTGGTCGGCGGCCTTCTCGGTCAGCTCCTCGGGGCTCTCGGCGTCGAACGCCGCCGGAATCGGCGGGAGGAACTTGCCCGACCCGGAGGTCGCGGCGTAGCGTTCGACCGTGGCGCGGGTCTCTGGGTCGCCCGTGAGCGCCGCCGCGCCGTAGGTCGCGCCGTGGTACGACCGCCAGCGCGTCAGGACCTTCGGGGCGTCCTGCTCGGCGCGGGCGAACTGGACCGCCGCCTCGTTGGCCTCGCTTCCGGAGACGGCGAAGTACACGCCCGAGAGGTCGCCGGGCGCGACGTCGGCGAGTCGCGCCGCGAGTTCGGTTCTGGCGTCGTTGTGCTTCGACGAGGAGACGTAGGGAATCCGTCGGGCCTGTTCGGTCATCGCCTCGACGATGGTCTCCTCGCTGTGGCCGGCGTTGACGCAGTACAGTTGCGAGGCGAAGTCGAGGAACTGGGTTCCCTCGTCGTCGGAGACGCGCACGCCCTCGCCGCGGGTGATGGTCGGCACGTCGTCGCCGTCGGACCAGTGGGGGAGACTGCCGCTCGCGGGCGTCTCTCCGGCCGGCGTCGCGGGTCGCTCGCTTCCGGTCATACCACCGTGTCATCGGCCCCCGTGATAAGCGTTCCCGAACGAACAGGTCTCGTCGGATAGCTGTCAGGGCGGGAGGACCGACGATACGGCGGCGGCGGCCTCGGGCATCAAATCCGACGAGAGGACCAGATACGCGAGTCCGAACAGCAGGGCGTCGTAGAAGCCGTGGACCAGCATCGGAACGACCAGATTGTCGGTCCAGACGTAGAGGTAGCCGAGCAGAATCGAGAGACCGAACAGGATGGCGAGCGTCACCGAGACGGCGACCGGGTCCGGTGTCGCTATCCACGTCGTCGGCAGGTGGACCAGCGCGAACAGGACGCTGGTGAGGACGACCGCGGGGCCGCGCGAGAAGGCACCGTCGAGGTACGACTGGACGACGCCGCGGAAGAGGAACTCCTCGGCCGGGCCGATAACGACGACGGAGAGCGGGACCAGCAGGAGGAGCGTGGCGAGGACGCCCTCTCGAGCGAGTCGCGTGACCGAGTTGCCAGCGAGCGGAAGCCCGAGGGCCTGCACCCCGAGAATGGCGACGAGTCGGTACGCGAACAGCGCGACGGTTCCCGCGACGACGAATCCGAGCGCCCGGAGGCCGGGCGTCCGAATCCGGAAGAAGTCGAGTCCGTTGCCGGTCGCCCGGAGGAAGACGAGTCCGGCCGCGACGAACCCGAGTTCCGAGAGAACGAGCGCGACCGCGAACTCCGCGACTGTTCCCAGCGGGACGACGCTGACGGGAATCGACAGCAGGACGCCGAAGACGGCTCCGAGCGCCGTCAGCCCGGTGGCGACCCCGACTCGCCGGGCGGAATCGACCGATGGGTGAGACATCACGGATACTGACAACGGCCAGTGACAAGTACGTTTCCGGGGTCGAACCGCCAGCCAGTGTCGGCGTCGTCGCCGGGCGGAACGCCGACGAACGTTTAAACGGTGTGAAACCCTACTGGCGGATATGAAGTGGAAAGCAGACTGGGGACTTCGCGGGCGGATGGCCCTGACGATGTTCCTGCTGTTCGCGCTGTACGCCGTCTTCATTGGCATCTTGAGCACGCGGTTTACCAGCATGTTCGTTCCCGTGCTCCTGCTCGGAAGCTTCTCGCTCGTCCAGTTCTTCTTCAGCGACAAACTGACGCTGTGGAGCATGGGCGCGAAGGAGGTGACGGAAGACGAGTATCCCGACCTCCACCGGACGCTCGGCCGCCTCTCCCAGCAGGCCGACCTGCCGAAGCCGAAGGTCGCGGTCGTCGATAGCAAGGTTCCCAACGCGTTCGCCACGGGGCGCTCCCAGAAGAACGCCGCCGTCGCGGTCACGACCGGCCTGATGAACACGCTGGACGACGACGAGTTGGAGGGCGTGCTGGCCCACGAACTCGCCCACGTCAAGAACCGCGACATGATGGTGATGACCGTCGCGTCGTTCCTCTCGACCATCGCGTTCCTCGTGGTCCGGTGGGGCTGGTGGTTCGGCGGTGGCGGTGACAACCGGAATCAGGCCCCCGTGTGGGTCGCCATCGTCGCCTCGCTGGTGGTCTGGATAGTGAGTTTCCTCCTCATCCGGGCGCTCTCGCGCTACCGCGAGTTCTCGGCCGACCGGGGCGGCGCGACCATCACGGGCAAGCCGGCGGCGCTGGCCTCGGCGCTGATGACCATCGACGGCAACATGAGCAAGGTCCCGAAGGAGGACATCCGCGAGCAGTCCGAGATGAACGCCTTCTTCATCATCCCCATCAAGGGCGACTTCATCGGCAAGGTGTTCAGCACCCACCCCAGCACCGAGAAGCGCGTCGAGCGGTTGCGGGAACTCGAACGCCAGATGTAGGCGGTCGAGACCAGAATATTTTTGTCCGGTATCTAATCTATTCGCCGTATGGACAGACGGCGGTTCGTCGCTGGCGTCGGGGGCGCGCTCCCGTGGGTCGCCGGGTGTACCGCTTCCCGGTCGGAATCCGGGCCTCGGCCCCAGTCGGGAACCGTCGAGAGCGGACGCCGATACGCGCTGGAGGCGCACCCCATCGGCGCGGACGGGATTCGCGTCGCGTTCGCCACGCAGGCCGGGGAACTACCGGACGGAGCGCTAGACCTCTTCTTGGCCACGCTCGACGGGAGCGACGACCCCCGTACCTACGGCCACAGGGAGTTCGAGTACGCCGGTTTCGTCGAGTACGGCGGGCGGTTCTACCGCGTCACCGTCGATGAGACCGGCCAGAAGACGCGGGAGCGACCGGTGCTGCTCGCCGAACCCGTCGAGAGCGAGGCGGCCCGGCAAAAAGCGGTTCACTGGTCTACGTACTCGGGCGACGACGACGCCGCGCTACGACGCGCCGCGTCGCAGGCCGACTCCGAGGACGGGAACGCAAACGGAAACGGGAGTGAGTGCGACTGCTACGTCCTCCGGCACCGCGACCCCGACGAGAGCGACCTGTTGCCCCAACCGAAACACGAGTACGTCAGATACGACGGGAGCGTCCTGCGCCTCTCGGTGGAGCGCCGCGAACTCACCGAGACGGAGTACACCTACGAGACGACCAGAGTGGCCGACTCCACGACCGCGTTTCGGGAGTTCGTCCGCGAAGAGGTCGTAGACGTGTGGCTCGACGACTCGAACCTCTCGGAGCGCCAGCGCACCGTCTTCGAGGCGGCCAGAGCCGGCGAGTACGCCGAGTCGGGCGACCTCTCGGCCGCGTATCGGGGACTCCTCGAACGCATCTTCGGCGACCTCCCGGCGGATACGACGGGCGAACGAGTCGGGTACGACGGTCGCACTCACGAGGTCCACGTACACGTCGGCGAGTCGTAATCGGAGCGGCGCGCGGAACCACTTCTTTTTGTCCGTGAGTGCGTACGTCGCGCCATGGGACTGTTCGACGGACTGCGGGAAGTGCTGGGCATCCGGGCCGAGACCGACGCGACTCGGAAGGCCGACCCCGACGACCTCTTCGGGATGAGTACGGCCTACGTCACGATGGAGGCCGAACTGGGCTACGAGGCGGTCGGCGAGGCGGCGCTCTGCTTCTCGGAAGTCGATAGCGCCGACTTCTCGGACGCCGTCGAGGAGGTCCACGAGATTCTAGAGGTGGGTGCCGAGGAGACCGGAACCGAGACCGAGGCCCACACCGACGACTACGGCTACTCGTGGGTCATCCTGCGCGACGACGACTTCGAGGACCTCGTGACCAGCCTCAACTTCGCCGCCGACACGCTGATGGAGCGGGGATACGGCTCCCGACTGCTCGCTGCCCTGTTCGGATTCCGGGACACCACGGACCGACAGAAGGGCGGCCGGTACGCTTACTGGGTCTACTCGTTCCGCCGCGGGGCGTACTATCCCCTCGTGCCGAAGGGGACCGACGACCGCGACGAGAGCGCTGAGTTCAAACTGGAGAGCAAACTCGACGGGGAACTCGACTTGGAGGAGAACAAGGAGTACTGGTACGCGCTCCTGCCGAGTACGCCCGACAGTCACCCGTGGGAATAGAAACCGCCTGATTAGTCGGCGACCGTTACCTCGATTCTTCTCAGTTTAAACCCCGTCAGACGCACGTCGTCTCCCCGACGCTTGCTCGCAGTTTCACTTTCGCTATGGTGTTAACGGGGGTTTATATGAGGTGCCGCACAAGGCAAGGATACGATGGCAGCAGACGTAGACCTCGAAGAACTGCCGGGCGTCGGTCCGGCGACCGCAGAAAAGCTCCGAGACGCAGGCTTCGACTCCTACGAGGGTCTCGCAGTAGCAAGCCCCAGCGAACTCTCGAACACCGCCGACGTGGGCGACTCGACGGCCTCCGACATCGTGCAGGCGGCCCGCGAGGCCGCCGACGTGGGCGGCTTCGAGACCGGCGCGGCCGTGCTGGAGCGCCGCGAGAAGATCGGTAAACTCAAGTGGAAAATCGACGAGGTGGACGAGCTACTGGGCGGCGGCGTCGAGACCCAGTCCATCACGGAAGTCTACGGCGAGTTCGGTGCCGGGAAGTCCCAGGTCACCCACCAGCTCGCGGTCAACGTCCAGCTTCCGCGCGAACACGGCGGGCTCGGCGGGAGCGCCATGTTCGTGGACAGCGAGGACACGTTCCGACCCGAGCGTATCGACGACATGGTGAAGGGCCTCCCGGACGAGGCGATTCAGGCCGCGATGGACGAGCGCGAAATCGAGGGCACGCCCGACGACGACGAGGCGATGGAGGCGCTGGTCGAGGACTTCCTCGACAAGATTCACGTCGCCAAGGCGTTCAACTCCAACCACCAGATGCTGCTGGCCGAGAAGGCCCAGGAACTCGCCAACGAGACCCAGGACGACGAGTACCCCGTCCGCCTGCTCTGCGTGGACTCGCTGACGGCCCACTTCCGCGCGGAGTACGTCGGCCGCGGCGAACTCGCCGAGCGCCAGCAGAAGCTCAACAAGCACCTCCACGACCTCGACAAGGTGGGCAACCTCCACAACACCGCGGTCGTCGTGACGAATCAGGTCGCGTCGAACCCCGACTCGTTCTTCGGCGACCCGACCCAGCCCATCGGCGGCAACATCCTCGGCCACAAGTCCACGTTCCGCATCTACCTCCGCAAGTCGAAGGGCGACAAGCGCATCGTCCGTCTGGTGGACGCGCCGAACCTCGCCGACGGCGAGGCCGTCATGCGCGTCGAGGACGCCGGACTGAAGCCCGAGTAAGCGTCTCGGAACATCGATTCGACCGTCGGCGTTCGCAGTTCTCCCTCGTTTCTCTTCTGCGTCGCATTCGACGCTCCGTCGGTTCTCTGTTCGCCATGCTTTGTTTCTCGCCGGCCCGACGGTCGGTAGCTCGCGGCGCTCGCAGGCGAGCGCCAGCGCCCGGCGAACCGGCGCGACTCCCGAGTCGGCCACTTCCCCTTTACATCCCGACAGACTCTGTACGAGCGTATGAAGGCGCGGACTGCGTTTGCGACCGTTCTGGTCGGCGTTCTCGCGGTGTTGTCGCTCCTCGTCATCAGGCCGTTCCTCGATTACGTCCTCGGCGCGATGCTGTTGGCGTTCGTCCTGACGCCGCTCCAGCGCCGCCTCGCGCCCGAGGTCGGCGCGCGGGTTTCGGCGTTCGCGCTGGTTTCGCTGACGATTCTGCTGTTTGTCGGGCCGATCGGGCTGTTCGTGCGGGTCGTGTTCGACGGCGTGGGCGAGTTGCCGACCGAGGTCAGCGACCTGCCGACCTACCAGTCGGTCGAGCGAGTGGTCGAGCGCGTCGTCGGCGTGCAAATCGGCGCGCGCTTCGACCAGATTCTCGGGAACTTCACCTCGACGCTCGCCGAGCGCAGTTCCGGACTGGCGAGCGCCGGGGTCCACTTCACCTTGGGCGTCCTCCTGTTGCTCTTCCTGCTGTACTACCTGCTCAAGGACGGCGACGTGCTGATTCGGTGGGCCAAGGGCGTGACGCCCCTTCCCCGGAAGGTGCAAGACGACCTCTACGCCGAGGCCGAGGAAGCGACGTGGGCGGTCCTGAAGGGCCACGTCTTCGTCGCCACCGTGCAGGGGTTCGTCTCCGGTCTCGGCCTCATCGCGCTCGGACTCCCGAACGCGGCGTTCTGGACCGTCGTGATGATGTTTCTGGCGATGGTTCCCATCGTCGGCGTCTCGCCGGTCCTCGGCGGCGCGACGATATACCTCGTCGTGAACGGCCGCCTCCTCGAAGCCGCGCTGCTGGTCGTCTACGGCATAACCGTCGTCGCCGTGACCGACGACTACCTCCGCGCGCTGGTCATCGACAAGGAGTCGTCGCTCCACTCGGGCGTCGTCCTGTTGGGCGTGTTCGGCGCGGCGTACTTCCTCGGCGCAATCGGCATCTTCGTCGGTCCCATCATCCTCGCGCTCTTCAAGGAGACCGTCGAGGTGTTCAACGAGTACTACGACCTCGCGTGACCGGGAGCGCCGCGACTCCGGAGCGATGGCTGGCGGTCGCTGGAGAGCGTCGAAAACCGGACCTCGAAAAATCGCTTACTCGTCGTCCGCTTCGGTCGTCGTCTTGTCCAGTTCCTTCTCGCCCTCGTAGATGTCCGCACCGTCTTGGACGACCTTCTCGGCGAGGACCGCGCACTTGACCCGCATCGGGCTGATGTCCACGCCGAGCATGTCTATCACGTCGTCGCGGTCCAGTTCCTGCATCTCCTCGACGCTCATGCCCTGCAACTCGCCGGTCAGCATGCTCGCGCTGGCCTGACTGATGGCACAGCCGTCGCCGCGGAAGGCGACGCGTTCGATGACCTCGTCGTCCTCGTCGAGTTGCACGTCTATCGTTATCTCGTCGCCGCACATCGGGTTCTCGCCAGCGTGGGAGAATGTCTTCTCCTCCAGTTCCCCGTAGTTTCGGGGACTCTTGTAGTGGTCGAGAATCTGCTGGCGATACATGTCCGAGCCCATGCCCATTGTTGAAAGAGGATAGGTGAGTAGCGCGTAAAAGAGTTGCGCAGACGCGATTTCGCCGGTTCAGACCGCGTAACCGATGAGCGCGGCGTCCAGCACCAGCAGGGTGGCGACCAGCGAGTTCGTCCGGAACGCCATCTTAAGCCGGGTCGGGAGTTCCCGGACGCCGTCCTCGCGGGCGCTCTTGGTCTCGTACCACGACCAGACGCTCGTCAGCGCGAAGACGCCGTACAGCGTCATCATGGCGACGAGCGCGGTCCCGCGCTGGCCGCCGGGGAGTTCGTTGTCGTAGAGCAACCAGAGCGCGCCGCCGCCCGAGGCACCCATGAGGACGATGCCGCCGAGCGCGAACCACTTCAGCGAGTCCAGCACGTCGAGCGCGAACTCCGGCGCGTCGTTGCGCCGCGCCGCGGGCAGGACCACCATCCCGGTCACGAGGTAGCCGCCGGTCCAGAGGACCGCCATCAGTACGTGAATCGCCATCACGGCCGCCAGCGTCCAGTCTACCATGTCGGGAGGGTGTGACGGAACCGCCAAAAAGCGGCCGGTTCCGGGCGAACGGTCCGGGAGAGCGACACTCGCCGCCGTCGTCACCGTTCGCCCATCGCCTCGCGCTCGAATCGCTCGGCGAACGCGGCGACGTACTCGCCGCGTTCGCGGGCCAGCTCCCGGCCGGCGTCGGTGTACATCCGATCCGGCAGGTCGAGAATCTTCTCGTGGACGTGGTTGAACTGGGTCTCTCCGGCGGCCGAATCGTCGGCTTCGGGCGGTAGGTCGGGGTCGTACAGCGGTTGGCCGAGTTCCCCGCCGTAGGCGAAGACGCGAGCGATACCGACCGCGCCGAGCGCGTCCAAGTTGTCGGCGTCCGAGAGGAGTTTCGCCTCGCGCGTCTCGGGGTCCACGTCGTTGGAGTAGCGGTGCGCCCGGACGCAGTGCTGGACCGCCTCGACGGTCTCGGCGTCCGCGCCGAGGTCTCGGAGGATTTCGGCGGCTTCCTCCGCACCCCACTCGGCGTGGTCTTCGATTTCGCCGCGGTCCTCCTTCGCCCGGCCGACGTCGTGGAGCCAGACCGCCGCGAGGAGTACGTCTTCGTCTACGCCGCTTCCGTCCTCGTCCACGTCGCTTCCGTCCTCGTCCACGTCGCTTCCGTCACCGGCCGCGTCGCTCTCGCTGGCTCCGTCGCTCGCGCTGGCTTCGTCGTCGTCCGCCTCAACCAGCGTCTCGGCGAGTCTGGCGACTCGCCGGACGTGGTGCCAGTCGTGGGCGGGCGAGACGCCGTCGAAGTAGGTCCGGGCGCGTTCGCGCACCTCGTCTTGCATGGTCCGGCGAACGCAGGCCCGCCGCAAAAAGAATCGGGAATTAGGAATCGGGAATCGGGCGCGGACGCCGGAACTCAGGCGAACAGTTCGCGGGCGCTGTCGATGGCGTCGATGAGCGCGTCGATTTCGTCCATCGTGTTGTAGAGGTAGAACGACGCTCGCGCCGAGGCCGCCACGCCCAACTTGTCGTGGAGCGGTTGGGTGCAGTGGTCGCCGGCGCGGATTGCGACCGCGTGGTCGTTCATGATAGAAGCGAGGTCGTGGGCGTGGACCGAATCGAGGTTGAACGAGACCAGTCCGCCGCGGTCGGTCGGGTCCATCGGGCCGTAGATTTCGATGTCGTCGAACTCGGCCATCCGGTCGAGGGCGTACTCCGTCAGCGTCTCCTCGTGGCGCTGAATCGCGGTCATGCCGATGTCTTCGAGGTACTCGACCGCCTCGGCGAAGCCGACGCCCTGCGCGATGAGCGGCGTGCCGGGTTCGAACTTCCACGGCAGGTCGTGCCACGTCGAGTCCTCGAACTCGACTTTCCGAATCATGCCGCCGCCGTACTGGAACGGCTCCATCTCTTCCAGAATCTCCTGCTTGCCGTAGAGACCGCCGATGCCGGTCGGACCGGCCATCTTGTGCGCGGAGAAGGCGTAGAAGTCGGCGTCGATGTCTTTCACGTCCACCGGGCGGTTGGGCACCGCCTGCGCACCGTCCACGAAGATGTAGGCGTCGTGGTCGTGCGCGAGGTCCGCGAGGTCCGAGACGGGGTTGACGGTCCCGAGCGTGTTCGAGACGTGGACGACGCTGACCATCTCGGTGTCGTCGGTGATCATCTCCGCGGCGGCGTCCATGTCGAGGTAGCCCTCGTCGGTGACGGGAACGTACTTCACGTCAGCGCCGGTGCGCTTGCCGATCTGTTGCCACGTCACCAGCGAGGCGTGGTGTTCCATCTCGGTCAGGACGATCTCGTCGCCCGGCCCGAGTTCGTTCAGGCCCCACGCGTAGGCGACCAGGTTCTCGGCTTCGGTGGTGTTCTTCGTGAAGACCATCTCCTCGCGGCCCTCGGCACCGACGAACTCGGCCACCGTGTCGTGGGCCTCCTCGTAGGCCTTCGAGGCCTCTTGGCTCAACTGGTGGATGCCGCGGTGGACGTTCGCGTTGGAGTGGCGGTAGTAGTCGGCGATGACGTCGACCACTCGGTCCGGCGTCTGACTCGTCGCGCCGTTGTCGAGGTAGACGAGTTGCTCGCCGTCGAACTCCCGCTGTAGGATGGGGAAGTCCTCCCGAATCCGCGCCACGTCGAGCGCGTCCGATTGTTGCAGTCCCATTGTCGGCGAGTAGGGCTTCGAGCAAGAACATTCCTTCGGTCCCGGCGACCGTCCGTAACCGGAATCGATTTCATTTGGAGCCGAGCGCGCCCCGAGGAAACCGAAGCCGCGGAACCGCGCGCGGGGACGGGGTTAATACCCTGCGACCCGATGCCATCGTATGGTCTCGAAACGACGACTCGGTGCGAGCCTCTTGCTCCTCGGA
This sequence comes from Halorussus gelatinilyticus, assembly GCF_023238445.1. Lineage (GTDB taxonomy): Archaea > Halobacteriota > Halobacteria > Halobacteriales > Haladaptataceae > Halorussus > Halorussus gelatinilyticus. Next base: position 1,089,915 of record NZ_CP096658.1, read on the forward strand.
CTCGCGTTCGTCGGGGCGTTCCACGCGGTGCTGGCGGTCGCGTACGACACCGGACTGGCCTCGGTCGGGGCGGGACTGGCGGGCATCTCGGTGCTGTCGCTGATGGTCGTCAACCTTCCCGCGCTCGGCGAGGGCGATAGCTCCGGCGGGGACGACGATTCGACGGCCGAGAAGTAGCTACATCCGGAGGAACTGCGCGTGACGCGTCGTCTCGATTTCCAGAACGTTCGCCTCGTCCACGAACCCCTCCCGAATCGCCAGTTCGACCGCCTCTGTCCCGACGAGGTTCGCCACCGAGGCGCGAGCGAGGCTGTCCACGACGGTCTGCTCGTCCGCTTCGTCGCCGCCGTAGAACTCTTCGGTGACGGTCAGCGAGACGCCGTCGTCCTCGAACGTCTCGCCCAGCACGTCGTCGTCGCAGACGGCTACGAGGAGTCCCTCGTCGGTCTCGCGCTCGTTGAGTATCATCGCTCCTGTCGCTGTTCCTCTTGGTCGATGAGTTCCTGCTCGGCCTGCTCGCGGAGGTCTTCGGCCTCCTCGGCTATCTCCTCGGCCTCGTCGTACTGGCCGAGTTCTTCGAGCGCGCGGGCCTTCTCGTCCAACACCTGCGAGTTGCGGAGACCGAGGCGGATGGCGTTTTCGAGGCTGTTCAGCGCGTCCTCGGCCAGTCCGCGTTCCAGCAGGAAGAACCCGCGATTGAACCACGCCTCGGCGAACCGCTCGTCTATCTCGACGGCCTTCTCGGCGTGTTCGAGCGCCTGCTCGCTCTGGCCCGCCTCCCAGAGCGCGTAGGCCAGATTCGTCTCGGCGGTCGCGGCGTGTTCGCTCTCGGCGTCGATGCGAATCGCTTCCCGGTAGTCGCCGATGGCGGCGTCCCACTCTTCGAGTTCGGCGTGGGCCGCGCCCTTGTTCGTCCACGCCTCCTGTTCGAGTTTACTGTCCTCGGGGGCGTACTGGGCCGCGCGTTCGAAGGTGTCGGCGGCCTGCTCGAACCGGTTTATCTGCATGTAGTTCAGGCCGACGTCGATGAGTTGCGGGACGTCTATCTCGTCGTCGTTGACGTTCTGGTCGTCGAGCAGGTCGGCGACGACGCGCGAGTCCACCGGGTCCACCTTGTCGGGGTCCACGTCCAGTTCGGGCGGGTCGAGGTCGAACCCCTCGTAGGGGTCGTCGAACCGCTCGTCCTCGGAGAAGTCGTGGTCCTCGGGGTCAGTCATGTCTCGGTGTTTGGCGTTCGGCGGGGTTAAGAACTACGCTATCGAGATTCGCCGAGCGCGTTTCCGTGAGAAGAGTGGTCGGCGAGACCGCCCGCTACTCGCTCCGCGTCCGGACCGCGGTGCCCGAGAGGTTGACCCACAGCATCCCCTCGGCCATCTCTTCGTAGTCGAACGACGCGCCCACCACGGCGTCGGCGTCCAACTCCTCGGCGTCCGCACGCAGGTCCTTGATGGCCTCCTCGCGGCCGCTCTCTATCTTCTTCTCGTAGGAACCGCTTCGGCCGCCGACCACGTCGCGGATGCCCGCCGCGATGTCGCTGACGACGTTCGCGCCGATGACCGCCTCGCCGGAGACGACGCCGAGGTACTCCGACACGTCGCGCCCGTCGAGACCGTCCGTGGTCGTGATGATGACGTCTGACATACGGGTTCGGCTTCGACGGGAAGGGGGATAAGTTCGCCGTGAGAATTGCGGGCGAGACGCACGGGACCGGCGGCGAGAATCGTCCGCTTCGCCGACCACCCACCTTCAAGCCCTCGGGCGACCAGTTGGGACTATGCGACTGTTCGCCAGCGTCGATCTCCCCGACGAGTTCGCCGCGGAAGTCGAGGCCGTGCAGGACGAGTTCGCCGACGCCTCGGGGCTGAGTTTCACCGACCCCGAGCAGGCCCACGTCACCCTCAAGTTCCTCGGCGACGTGAATCAGGGAGAACTCCCGCGGGTGAAAAACGCCCTCCGGCGCGCGGTGGGGAAGGCTGGCGTCGGACCGTTCGAGGCCACCTACGAGGGACTGGGCGTGTTCCCCGACCTCGGATACATTCAGGTCCTCTGGCTCGGGGTCGGCGAGGGGAGCGAGGCGATGACGAGCCTCCACGAGGCCATCGAGCGCGAGGTGACGCGCCTCGGCTTCGACCCCGAGGACCACGACTTCACGCCCCACGTCACCCTCGCGCGGATGGAACACGCCGGCGGGAAGGAACTGGTGCAGGAGAACGTCGAGGAACTGGACCCGACCGTGGGCACGACCGAGGTGTCCGAGATTCGACTGACCGAGAGCGTCCTGACCGACGACGGACCCGAGTACTCGACGGTCGAGTCGTTCGAGTTGGAGTGAACGGAGCGGTTTCGAATGCGAATCCGACTCGCCGACGAAGCCGACGCCGCCCGAATTCGCGCCATCTACGCGCCGATAGTCGAGGAGACCGTAATCTCCTTCGAGGAGGACCCACCGAGCGAGGCGGAGATGGCCGACCGCATCGCCGAGACCGTCCGCCGATACCCGTGGATAGTTTTCGAGGTGCAGAACGGAGACGGCGAGGGAGACGAGACCGACGGGGAAATCGGAGGCTACGCCTACGCGGGCCGACACCGCGAGCGCGAGGCCTACCGCTGGTCGGTGGACGTATCGGTCTACGTCGCCGAGAGCTATCGCCGCAGGGGAGTCGGGCGGGGTCTCTACGAATCGCTCGTCGAAATTCTCCGCTTTCAGGGGTTCTGCAACGCCTACGCCGGGATATCGCTTCCGAACCCCGCGAGCGTCGCGCTCCACGAGTCGCTCGGGTTCGAGCAGGTCGGCGTCTACGAGTCGGTCGGGTACAAGCACGGCGCGTGGCACGACGTCGGCTGGTGGCAACGACGGCTTCGAGAGCGACCGGAGCACCCCGACCCGCCGCGACCCCTGACGGAGGTCGCGGGGACCGCGGCGTTCGAGACCGCCCTCGGAGAGGGTGAGTCGGCGGTCGAAGGCTGACGAAGGACCGGGGCCAAAGCAACACGATTTTAAGCTACGGCGGGGAAGAGCATGGTACCATGAGTAAGAAATCGAAGGCGAAGAAGAAGCGCCTCTCTAAGCTCGACCGCCAGAACAGCCGCGTTCCCGCGTGGGTCATGATGAAGACCGACCGCGAGACGCAACGCAACCCCAAGCGCCGAAACTGGCGGCGTAACGACACCGACGAATAATGAGCGCCAACGACTTCGAGGAGCGCGTCATCACGGTGCCGCTCCGCGACGCCAAGGCCGCGGCGAAGCACGAGCGAGCCGACAAGGCGATGACGCTCCTCCGGGACCACCTCGCACAGCACTTCAAAGTAGACGACGACGAAGTCCGCCTCGACCCCTCGATCAACGAGGCCGTCTGGTCGCGCGGTCGCAAGAAGCCCCCGAGCAAGCTTCGCGTCCGCGCCGCCCGGTTCGAGGAAGAGGGCGAGACGGTCGTCGAAGCGGAACACGCCGAGTAGAGCTTTGCTCCGCGCCGCTTTCGTCGGGTCGTCGTACGTCGGTGTCTTCGCTCGCGCCACTGACGAGTACCTGCTGGTCCGCCCCGACATCGACGACGAGACCGTCGCCGACGTAGCCGACGAACTGGAAGTGGACGCCGTCGAGACCACGGTCGGCGGCTCCTCGACCGTCGGCGCGCTGGCGGTCGGCAACGAGAACGGCCTGCTGGTCAGCAGTCGAGCCACCGACCGCGAGTGCGACCGCATCGCCGAGGCCGCGGACGTGGACGTGACCGAACTGCCGGGCAAGATCAACGCCGCGGGCAACGTCGTCCTCGCCAACGACAACGGCGCTTACGTCCATCCCGATCTTTCCCGCAAGGCGATTCGAGCGGTGAAGGACGCGCTGGACGTCGAAGTCGAGCGCGGCGAACTCGCCGACGTCCGGACGGTCGGCACCGCCGCGGTCGCCACGAACAACGGCGTCCTCTGTCACCCGAAGGCGACCGACGCGCAACTCGACCGACTGGAGGAGGTGCTGGACGTGCCCGCCGACATCGGAACCATCAACTACGGCGCGCCGTTGGTCGGGTCGGGCCTGCTGGCCAACGAGAACGGCTACGTCGTCGGTCAGGAGACCACCGGGCCGGAACTGGGCCGCATCGAGCAGTCGCTGGGCTACATCGAGTAGCTACTCGGCGTGCCAGAGGATGGTGTTGCCGATTTTCTCGCTTCTAATCGTTCCGTCTTCTTCGAGTTTCTTCAGGTAGTAGTAGGCACAGTCGTACTCACAGCTTAATTTCTCGGCGACGTTCGTCGTCGTCGCAGTGTCGAGGCGTTCGACCGCGCCTCGCAAAGTCATCTTCAGAGGGCCGTTCGTCTCGGTTCAGGGGATACGGGTAGAGGTCTGCCACGCTTCGACGTCGTAGTGGCCGAGAGATAAGTGTCGGTTAAATGTATATTGAACGGGAGAGTCGGGACTCCGTGACCAGTCACGAAACGACCGCTCACTCCTCGTCGGCTTCGTCCTCACGGCGGTCGCTCAGATGTTCCCAGATTTCCGTACACCCCGCCCCGTCCGCCACGTCCGAGAGGTGGCTCCGTTCCCGGTCGGCGTCGCTCTCCTCGGACTCGTCGGCCACGGCCTGCTCGTCGAGTGTTTCCTCGGCGGTCATCGATACTCGATAGGGAGACGAAGCGAATAAACCCGCGCTCAGGCGTAATCGCTACCGATGCTCTCGCTCGGAGGCGGTTCTTTCCGGTAGTCGTGACGGTGGCCGAGTCCTCGAAAACGGCCGCGGAGCGAGCGAGGCGTCCGATCAGCGGGGTTCGGGCGGCGGTTCCGCGGTTCGTCGGCGTCATCGAATCCGCGGACACTCGGCAACAGTCGCGGGCGACGACAGCCTTACTCGCCGGCTGGTCCTCTTCGGAAGCATGGTCGTCTCTATCCACCAGTTGGACGACGGCGCGTGGCTCAGCGTCAACGACTCGCGGTCGGTCCCCGTGAGCGAACTCTGGCTGCTCGCGCGCCACGACTTCTGCGACTGCGAACCCGCCGACTTTCTGGCGGAGGGGTTCGTGGAGGTCGGCGTCGATTGGCCCGACGTGGAGGGTCGCATCGCCGGGCAGTGCGTGCAGTGCGGCGCGAGCGGCGTCACCGGCTGGCTGGCGCTGGGTCGCGTCGAGCGCGAGAGCGAGGAATTCCACCGAGTGGACCCGTCGAGCGTCCACGTCCCCGAGCGCCGGACGCGGTTGGCCACGCCGTCGGAGTAGAATCTCGTGACGCCGTCGGAGTAGGGTATCGAGGGCATCTTCGACTCCGGCAAAGCCCGCCGATTGGCGGGAGCCTCGGGGAAGTTTGACGGAGCAATCGCCCCTTTACCGGCCGCTCGCGTTGGCACTCCCATGCCGAGCAAAGTCGAAAGCTGGAAAGACGAACTCTACGGCGTCGATATTCGAGACCACCTCGAACGCTTCGCCGAGGAGGGCTGGGACGCGATTCCGGAGGACGAACACGACGCGTGGTTCGAGCGCTTCAAGTGGTGGGGCCTGTACCACCAGCGGAAGGGCCAAGAGTCGTACTTCATGATGCGGGTCGGCGTCCCGATGGGTCGCCTGACGCCCGAGCAGTTGCGCGTCGTCGGCGAAATCGCCCGCGAGTACGCCACCGGACCGGTCGAGAACCCGGAGTTCGGCGACGCGTACGCCGACTTCACGACGCGCCAGTCGATTCAGCTCCACTGGATAAAGGTCGAGGACGTGCCCGACATCTTCGAGAAACTGGAGTCCGTCGGTCTCTCTACGATTCAGGCCTGCGGCGACTCGTGGCGCAACATCGTCGGTTCGCCGGTCGCGGGCCGGGACGCCGACGAACTGCTGAACGTCTGGCCGGTCGTCCAGGAACTCCACGACGAGTTCAAGGGCAACGACCTCTACGAGAACCTGCCCCGCAAGTGGAAGGTCGCGGTCACCGGCGACACCCGCGGCGCGGGACAGGGCGACATCAACGACCTCGCCTTCGAGCCGGCGGTCAAGGAAATCGAGAACGAGGACGGGGGTAGCGAGGAGGTCGCGGGCTTCAACGTCCGGGTCGGCGGCGGTCTCGCCCGGAAGGAACCCCGGTTCGCCCGCGACATCGACGTGTTCTGCCGCCCGGAGAACGCCAGCAAGGTCGCGGCGGGCCTCTCGGGGCTGTTCCGCGACTACGGCGACCGCGAGGACCGCTTCAACGCCCGCATGAAGTTCCTCGTGGACGAGTGGGGACCGGAGAAGGTTCGGGAGACGCTACAGGACGAGTACGTCGAGCACGAGCTTCCGACCGCCGGCGAGAACCTGCGCGAGCAGTACGACTACAACGCCGGCCGCGCCGACTCGCCCGGCGACTACGTGGGCGTCCACGACCAGAACGACGGCGACCACTTCGTCGGTCTCTCGGTGCTGGTCGGCCGGATGGCCGCCGAGGACGTCGTCGAACTCGCGGACCTCGCCGCGGACTACGGCTCCGAGATGATCGGCGTCACCCAGCGCCAGAACCTCATCGTCGGGGACATCTCCGACGACGACCTCGACGACTTCCTCGACGAGTCCCTGCTGGACGAGTACTCTCCCGACCCGCACCCGTTCCTCCGGGGGTCCATCGCCTGCACCGGGACCGAGTACTGCTCGCTGTCCATCGTGGAGACGAAGAATCGGATGGTCCGGTACGGCCGCTGGCTCGAGGAGAACGTTCCGGTCCCGGAGGGCGTCGAGGACTTCCACATTCACCTCTCTGGCTGTACGGCCTCCTGCGCGCAGCCCCAAATCGCGGACATCTCGCTCCGCGGGATGAAAGCGCGCAAGGACGGCGAACCGGTCGAGGCGTTCGACGTGGGACTGGGCGGCGGCTTGGGCGAGAATCCGGAGTTCGCCGACTGGGTGGAGATGCGCGTGCCCGCCGACGAGATTCCGGGCTACGTCCGGAACCTGCTCGCCACCTTCGAGGAGAACCGCGAGGAGGGCGAGAGCTTCCGGGACTTCGTGCGAGAGCGCGACGAGGACGAGATGCAGGCCCTCGCCGACCCCGAGGAGACCGACTACGAGGACCCCTACATGCACAACACGAAGATGACGTGGTACCCCTACGCCGACGAGGACGACATGGCCGCCTCGCCCGCGCCGACCGACGCGCAGGGAGCGCCGCTTTCGGGGGACGACTGAGATGGCCGACCGCGTGCTGAAGGTCAACGCGTACACGACGCTCGACCTCGTGGACGCCACCGCCGAGGGCCACGACTTCGAGGAGTCGGCCTACGCCACGCTGAACGCGACCGCGGCCCGCAACGACCCCGACAGCGTGGACCTCCAGTTGGAACTCGACAACACTGACCTCGACGCGCTCCCGGCCCACGCCGACCGCGTGGCCCTCTCGCCCGAGCAGGCCCGGACGCTCGCTGCGGACCTCGAAAAACACGCCGAGCGAGTCGAACAGGCCCGGAGAAGCCCGGCCGACGACGGTACTCAATCCACCGCCAGCGACGATGACTGAGCAGGCGCTGCTAGTCGCGGGGCACGGCTCTCACCGGAATCCGGACTCGTCGACGCCGGTCCACCGGGCGGTCGATGCGGCCCGCGAGGACGGCTCCTTCGCCGAGGTCCGCCCGGCGTTCTGGAAGGAGGCCCCGTCGCTCCGCGAGGTCGTCCACACCGTGGACGCCGACGAGGCAATCGTCGTCCCGCTGTTCGTCAGCGAGGGCTACTTCGTCGAGCAGGTCCTGCCCCGCGAGTTCGGACTGGGCGTCGAGGACCGCGACGACGCGCCGACGCTCCGGTACGCCGACCCCATCGGCACGCACCCCGAGATGACCGAGGTCGTCGCGGCCCGCGCCCGGCGGATGTTGAGCGGGGAGCCGGCGGACGCATCTCCGGCGGACGACGCCGCGGCCGTCGCGCCGGAGGACGCCGCGCTCGCCGTCGTCGGCCACGGCACCGAGCGCAACCCCAACAGCGCCGAGGCCATCTACGACCACGTCGAGGCGCTCCGCGAGGAGAGCGCGTTCGCGGAGGTCGGCGCGCTGTTCATGGACGAAGCGCCCTACGTCGAGGACGTACTGGCGGAGTTCGCGGCCGACGACGTCGCGGTCGTCCCGCTGTTCACCGCCGACGGGTTCCACACGCAGGACGAGATTCCGGAACTGCTCGGCCTGACCGACGACCCGGAGACTGGGTATCCCGTCCCAGCAAACGTCGAGAATCGGCGCGTCTGGTACTCCTCGGCGGTCGGCACCGACCCGCTCGTCGTGGACGTGGTGCTGGAGCGCGCCGCGGAGGCGGGCGCGAATCTCGGCAACGCTGATGCGGCAGACTCGTCCGCGAGCGCGGACGAGTCCGGCGCACCCGACTCGGGCTTCGTCCGCGAGGAAGCCGCCGACGCCTTCCTCTCGTGGGTCGAGCGAGCCGGAGACGAGTCGAGCGATGCGACCCGCGACGTCCGTGAGACACGCGAAGCCCGTGAGGCCCGTAACGCCCGCGTCTGGGGCGAACTCGCCGTCGGCCGCGCCGACGGCGAGACCGAGAGTTACCACCTGCGCCACCGGAGCGACCGCGGCGCGCCCGCGTCCGACCTCGAATCGCTGTCCGTCGGCGACCTGCGCGAGACGATTCGGTACGCCGACGACGGGCGCTACCGACCGTTCGCCGGCGAGGCGACCCTGCCGAGCGGATGGGTTTGTGCGGACCTCGGCCGCGAGACGTTCCTGCGAGCGATTTCGACCGTCTACCCCGCGGGCATCGAACACTGGGCCGCCGAGCGCTCGGGCGACCTCGACCCGGTTCCGTTCCGGGCGGTCGCCGAGCGCCAGACCGGCATCTACGACTGCGTGAGCGACTGCTCGCAGGCGGAAGTGTCCGGAACTATCGAAGCGACCTGCGGCAACTGCGCGAAGCGCCGCGCGTGGGACGCCGAGGGCGAACCGCCGGAGTCCGGTTCCGCGGACGCACCGGCCGACGCCGAGGGAGCGATTCCCTGCCGAGAGCCGTGTTCGTTCCTCGTCGCGGCGGCCCGCGAGTTCCACCAGCACGAGGGGACGCCGGGGAGCGACGACGCGGAGAGTCACGGAGCATCGACTTCCGACCGACCAACCGAGAGCGACCCGTCCGCGCCCCGCGGCGACCTGACCGACCCGGCGAACGTCTACCGGGTTCGGTACCGCCGGGCGCGAGACGACCAGAAGGAGCGACCAGAACCATGAGCCATCCGAACCAGAACGCGACCACCGGTACCGCCTACCTCGTCGGCGCGGGACCGGGCGACCCCGAACTGCTGACCGTGAAAGCCCGGCGTCTCCTCGACGAGGCAGACACCGTCCTCCACGACAACCTCGTGGGCGACGACCTCGTTGAGACGATTCCCGAGTGTACGACCCTACAGAACGTCGGCAAGCGACCCGGCGGCGAGCGGACGCCCCAAGCCGAGATAAACGAGATGCTCGTCCGCGAGGCGCGGGCGGGCCGCGACGTGGTGCGACTGAAGGGCGGCGACCCGACCACCTTCGGCCGCGGCGGCGAGGAAGCCGAGTACCTCGCGCGCCACGGCGTCCCCTTCGAGTTCGTGCCCGGCGTCTCCAGCGCCATCGCGGGGCCGAGTTCCGCCGGCATCCCGGCGACCCACCGCGACCACGCCTCGGCGCTCGCGGTCGTCACGGGCCACGAGGACCCGACGAAGGAGGACAGCGCCATCGACTGGGACGCACTGGCCGACATCGTGTCGGCGGGCGGCACGCTCGTCGTCCTGATGGGCGTCGGGCGACTCCCGGACAACGTGGCCGCGCTCAGGGACGAAGGCGTCGCCGAGGACACGCCGGTCGCCATGGTCGAGCGCGCGACGCTCCCGACCGAGCGCACCGTCACCGGAACGCTCGATACCATCGTGGAGCGCTCCCGAGCGGTCGATATCGAACCGCCGGCAGTCACCGTCGTCGGCGACGTGGTGAACGTCCGCGAGACGGTGGCCGACTGCCTCGGCGGCGCGGCGGGAGAGTTGGGTCCGGCGGTCGGCGTCGGCGGCCGCGCCGAGGAGGAGATCGAGGTGAACCAGCGATGAGCGGCGAACAGGTTCGAGACGGCGGGGTCGGTGCCGACGACCTCCCGGAAATCGACGGCGAGTGGCCGCTCCGTCGCCTCCTGACCGAAGTCGTCGGCTCGGGGCCGAAGACCGCCGACGACATGAGATACGAGCAGGCCCGCGAGGCGTTCGCCCGCGTGCTGGTTGGCGACCCGGACGACGCCACGCTCGGCGCGTTCCTGCTGGCGAACCGCTGGAAGGAGAGTACGCCCGCGGAGTTGGCCGGGTTCGTGGACGCGATGCGCGAGCGGTCGGTCGTCGCCGCGACGCCCGACGCCGACCCGGTGGACTGCGGCGGTAACTACGACGGCAAGAAGAAGACGGCCGTGCTGGGCGTCGCCACGGGACTGGTCGCCGCGGCCGCGGGGACGCCCGTGGTCGCCCACAGCGGGCCGTCGCTCCCCGCGAAGCACGGCACGACGTACGGCGACGTGCTGGCCGAGTTAGGCGTCCCGACCGGCGTGGACCCCGCGGCGAGCGCGGCGATGACCGACGAGGTGGGCTTCGGCTTCTACGCCCAGTCGCGGTTCAACCCGGTCGTCCACGACCTGCGGGAGACCCGCGAGTCGGTCGGCGTCCGGACCTCGGTCAACACCGTCGAGACGCTGGCGAACCCGGCGGACGCGACGGTTCACTTCGGGAGCTTCTACCACCTCTCGTACGCCGAGCGCATCGCGGGCACCGTCCGCGAGAGCGCCGAGTTGCCGTTCGAGCGCGTCGTGATGGCCCAAGGCATGGAGGGCTACGACGACGTGCGCCCCGGCACGACGCGGGTCGCCGAGTGGGAGGCCGAGTCGGGCACCGAGGGCGGCCGAATCGAGGACGACGGGGTCGAGACGGCCGACTTCGGCGCGGACTTCGAACGCGAGGAGTTGCGCGTCGATGACCTCCCGGCCGACTCCGCGCGCGTCACCGAGGAGGTTCTGATGGGCGAGCGCGACGGCGCGTTCGCCGACGCGGTGGCGCTCAACGCCGGCTTCCGAATCTACGCGGGCGACGCCGATTCCGTCGGCGAAGGCGTCGAGCGAGCGCGAGACGTCCTCGCCGACGGGAGCGCGGCGAAACGGCTCGACGCGCTCCGCGCGTTCGAGCCGTGAAGACCGCCGTTTCGTGACTCTCTACGCGCGTATCGGACCGACGTATCGCGTCCGATTCCGTCCGGCGCGACGACAACGCTTATTTGAACGCTAATTCAATCGGCTCTCGATGGCCGAAACCGCCGACCGCTTCCGGCGACGCTTCGACGGGCGAACGAGCGACGAGACCGAAACGCGGGGTGGGACATGACCGGCGTCGCCTTCGTCTGCGTCCAGAACGCGGGCCGGAGTCAGATGGCGACCGCGTTCGCGGAACGGGAGAGAGCCGACCGCGGGATGGAGTCGGTCGAAATCGTCACCGGCGGCACCGACCCCGCCGACCGCGTCCACGAGGAGGTGGTCGAGGTGATGGCCGGGCACGACTTCGACCTCTCGGACCGGACGCCCCGCGAGATAACTCACGAGGAGTTGCAGGACTGCGACTACGTCATCACGATGGGCTGTTCGGCCGAGGACGTCTGCCCCGCGACGTGGGCCGGCGAGAACCGCGACTGGGGACTGGACGACCCCGACGGGCGGGACCTCGACGCGGTGCGAGCGATTCGAGACGAAATCGAGGCGCGCGTCGCCGACCTGTTCGACGAACTCGCCGACTGAGTTCGGGCGGTCGTTCCCGAGTAGGAAGATTCTTCCCTGCGCGTGTCCCAGATTCCCCCATGAGTGCGTTTACTGTACGCGGTAAGTTCCAGAGTCGAGACGGCTGGCAGGAGTTCGAGACGAGTATCGAGGCCGACAACGAGGACGTCGCCGAGGAGCGGACCTACACCAACTTCGGCAGTTACCACGGCGTGAAGCGCACGCAACTCGAAATCGAGGAGGTCGAAGCACAATGATGGGCGGCGGCGGCAACCCCGAGCTTCAGGAGCTGTCCCAGCAGTTGCAGGAACTCGAAGAACAGCAGGAGGAACTCGAAGGCGAAATCGAGGACCTGAAAGACGAGAAGGGCGACATCGACGAGGCTATCGAGACCATCGACGCGCTCGACACCGGTTCCATCGTGCAGGTTCCCCTCGGCGGCGGCGCGCACGTCCGCGCGGAGGTTCAGGACTTGGACGAGATCGTCGTGGAACTGGGCGGCGGCTACGCGGCCGAGCGCGACGAGGAGAACGCGGTCGAGACCCTCGAAAACAAGCAGGACACCCTCGACGAGCGCATCTCGGACCTCGAGGACGAGGTCAGCCAGGTCGAAGAGCAGAGTTCGGAACTGGAGCAGAAGGCCCAGCAACTCCAGCAGCAGCAGATGCAGCAGCAGATGCAGCAGATGCAGGGCGAGCAGAACGACGAGGACGAGTAACCGGCGATGTTCGACAGCCTGAAGGACAAACTCGGGAGTTTCCGGAAGGACGTAGAGGAGACGACCGAGGAGAAGGCCGAGGAAGCCGAAGCGGAGGCGGAAGCCGAAGCCGAAGCAACCGCGGAGGCAGACGCGACCGCCGACGCAGAAGCGGACGCGACCGCCGAAGCGGAATCGACCGCCGAGGTGACGGCTGACGCCGGGACGCAGGCGGCGGCCGAACCTGAAACTGCGGAGTCCGAGGAGGACGACTCGTCCTCCGACCGGAGCTTCGCGCAGAAGGCCAAGTCGTTCGCCAAGGGCGAAATCGTCATCGAAGAGCAGGACGTCGAGGACCCCCTCTGGGAGTTGGAGATGGCCCTGCTGGAGAGCGACGTGGAGATGAACGTCGCCAAGGAGATTCTGGAGAACATCCGCGAGGACCTCGTGGGCGCGACCCGCTCGTTCAACAGCGAGACCGCCGACGTGGTCGAGCAGGCGCTCCACGACTCGCTGTTGAAGGTCATCTCGGTCGGCCAGTTCGACTTCGACCAGCGAATCGCGCAGGCCGACAAGCCCGTCACCATCATCTTCACGGGCGTCAACGGCGTCGGCAAGACGACGACCATCGCCAAGCTCTCGCGGTACTTCGAGGAGCAGGGTCTCTCGACGGTGCTGGCGAACGGCGACACCTACCGCGCCGGAGCCAACGAGCAGATTCAGGAGCACGCCGACAACCTCGGCAAGAAGCTCATCTCCCACGAGCAGGGCGGCGACCCCGCGGCGGTCATCTACGACGCCGTGGAGTACGCCGACTCGAACGGCATCGACGTGGTGCTGGGCGACACCGCCGGACGACTCCACACCGACGAGGGGCTGATGGACCAGTTGGAGAAGATCGGTCGCGTCGTGGACCCGGACATGACGCTGTTCGTGGACGAGGCCGTTGCCGGACAGGACGCGGTCCAGCGCGCCAAGCAGTTCAACGAGGCCGCCGAAATCGACGGCGCGGTGCTGACGAAGGCCGACGCCGACTCGCAGGGCGGCGCGGCCATCTCCATCGCGCACGTCACGGGCAAGCCAATCCTCTTCCTCGGCGTCGGGCAGGGCTACGACGACGTCGAGAAGTTCGAGCCGGAGGAGTTGGTCGAGAGTCTCCTCGGCGACGAGGAGTAGTCCGACCCTTTTTCGCCGTCGGTCGCGGTCACCGTCGCTGGTGTTTTACCGCGACGACGACGTTCACCGCGATGAGCGCCGTCGTCACCAGACCGAGCGTAAAGAGTTCGACCGGAAGGTTCCGGAAGACGAGCCAATACGCCGTCAGCAGAAGACCGAGCGCGGCGACGATGTTGTACGCGTCAGCCGCCAGTTCGCTCGCCAGTCCGGTGTCGCCGCTCGCGTCGCCTGCCACGTCGGTGCGTTCGGGCGTCGTTGCCACCGAGCTATCGCGTGCCTTGTTTAAATCGCGTGCCATACATTGAAATTACGCGGACGGGAGTTTCTGCCGGCATCTAATAAGCGTATCGGCCGATTCGATGCGGGACGGTCGGGAATCCGCGGAAGAACGGCCGAGAATTTACGGAGGGTCGGTGAGTCTCGTCGCACGGAAGACGATCGTCGTCCACACGACCATCACGTTCGACGCGGAGCGCCGTGACGAGGCGATAGCGCTCGTCGATGACTTGGTCGAGCAGTCACGGAACGAGGCCGGAACGGTCAGGTACCGAGCGATGACCGACATCGGCGACGAAAACACGGTCCGATTCTTCGAACAGTACGAAGACGAAGAGGCGTGGACTGCACACACCGAAAGCGACCACTATCGGCGGTTCACCGACCGACTTCCCGAACTGGTCGACGGCACGATGGAGACGATCAACCTCGTGGACGCCGAACCGAACGTCCACACGTTCACCGTCGAGGATCTGGCCGAGTAGCGGATCGGTCGGTGCCGCCTCGAATCGAGGCTCGCCCGAGAAAAAGGCTTTAACGGTCACGCGGTCTATCCTACGGTAACAATGGTACTCGACGACTTGGGAAGTTCCCTCCGCGACTCCCTCGGCCAACTCAGCGGGCAGTCCCGCGTGACCGAGGAGGACGTGGAGGACATCGTCAAGGAGATTCAGCGCTCGCTCCTGCAGGCCGACGTCGAAGTCAGCCTCGTGATGGACCTCTCGGACTCCATCAAGGAGCGCGCACTGGAGGAGGAGTCCCCGGCGGGCACCTCCGCTCGGGACCACGTTCTGAGCATCGTCTACGAGGAGATGGTGGACCTCGTGGGCGACAGCACCGAGATTCCGCTGGAGAACCAGACCATCCTGCTCGCCGGCCTGCAGGGGTCGGGGAAGACGACCACGTCCGCGAAGATGGCGTGGTGGTTCGCCAAGAAGGGCCTCCGTCCCGCCATCGTCCAGACCGACACCTTCCGGCCCGGCGCGTACGACCAGGCCAAGGAGATGGCGAGTCGCGCCGAGGTGGACTTCTACGGCGACCCCGACGAGGAGGACCCCGTGGAAATCGCCCGGAAGGGCCTCGAAGAGACGGACGAGGCCGACGTTCACATCGTGGACACCGCGGGTCGCCACGCGCTCGAGGACGACCTCATCGCCGAAATCGAGGAGATAGAGCGCGCGGTCGAACCCGACCGCAATCTGCTCGTCCTCGACGCCGCGATCGGGCAGGGCGCGAAGGACCAAGCCCGCCAGTTCGACGACTCCATCGGTATCGACGGCGTGGCCATCACGAAACTCGACGGGACCGCGAAAGGTGGCGGGGCGCTGACCGCGGTCAACGAGACCGACTCGTCCATCGCCTTCCTCGGGACCGGCGAGGAGGTCCGGGACATCGAGCGCTTCGAGCCGTCGGGCTTCATCTCGCGCCTGCTCGGGATGGGCGACCTCAAACAGCTCACCGAGCGCGTCGAGCGCGCGATGGAGGAGACCCAGCAGGAGGAGGAAGACTGGGACCCCGAGGACATGCTCAAGGGCGAGTTCACCCTGAAGGACATGCGCCGCCAGATGCAAGCGATGAACAACATGGGGCCGCTCGACCAGGTGATGGACATGATTCCCGGCATGGGCGGCGGCCTGATGGACGAACTCCCCGACGACGCGATGGACGTGACCCAGGACCGGATGCGGGACTTCGAGGTCGTCATGGACTCGATGACCGAGTTGGAACTCGAGAACCCCCGCGCCATCGGCGCGAGTCAGGTCGAGCGCATCGCCCGCGGAAGCGGGAAGGACGAGGAGCGCGTGCGCGAACTCCTCGAACAGCACAAGATGATGTCCCAGACGCTCAAGCAGTTCCAAGGCATGGGCCAAGGCAACATGGAGCGCATGATGAAGAAGATGGGCGGCGGTGGCGGCGGTGGCGGCGGCATGGGTGGCATGGGACCGTTCGGCGACTGATTCGACCGCCGAGTCGTCGTAACCGGCTTGGTTTCAGTTTCTTCACTTCTCCGGGTACAATCCTGTAAACACCGAATAATCAACTTCCGTGACTTGTAACTCGTTTCGTATGAGCGAGCACGGCGACCCGGACGCCCAAGTAGACGAGTTCCTCGAACTCTAGCGGGAACTCAGCACCGGGCAGCAGACCCGTCGAACCTACGACGAGGGGAACGTCGCGGAGGCCGCGAAGATTCCCGCCGCGGAGGTCCCCGACGACTACCCGGTCCCCATCGAGACCCGACAGGCGCTCCAGTTGAACGTCGAGACGCCCGACGGCGAGACGGTGACGACGTATCTGGAGTGGCCCGGAGAAGGCGGCGAGGCGCAACGCGCCTCGAATGCGAGCGGGGAGGGAGGTGACCCGCGAGCGAGCGACCACGTCGACCAACTCCTCGACGCGCTCGGCCGGGACCACAGCGAGTTCGCCAACGTCTACGGCGACCGGGTGGCCCTCACCGCCGAGGACGGCTGGCACGGCATCGACGCCGAGAAGACCGCGGCGATGCGCGGCGCAGAGAGAGCCAGCGCCGACGACTCGCTGGACACGACGCGGAATCTCGTCGCGGGCGCGGTCGGCGTCGGAGCGCTCGGATTCACCCTCTCGAACGCGCTGTTCGACGCGGTCGCTACCCTCGGTGGGTTCTTCATGGTCCTCGCGTGGCTCGCTATTCCGGGTGCGATGTACTTCGACATCTCGCGCGTCTCGGAGGTCGCCGGATGGCCGTCGAAGACCGGGCGATGGCTCGCGGGTGCCGCCGTCCCGATAGCGAACGTTCCGGTCGGGATGGCGTATCTCGTCGACCGCGAAGTCAGACTCTCCGGCACGACCGCAGGGGACGTCTCCGAACTGTGGTACAAGAGCGTCCTCGTCAGCGTCGGACTCATGGTTATCGGATACGTGACCATGGGACTGTTCGGGGCCTTCGGCGCGGCCGTATTCGTGTACGGCTGGTTCTTCCTCCCGTTCGCGCTCTACTTCGACGCCGAGTACGTCGAAGACGCGACCGACTGGGACCCCAACGAGGAGCTGTGGGCGCTCGGTGCGCTCCTCGACGTCGTCTTCGCACCGCTCGTCGGCGGCGGGTATCTCGTCCGACGGCGACAGGCGCTGAACTGACGACGACCGACCCGCCCGTTTTTTTGCCTCGGAACTACTTCGTCACGATAGATGTCCGTCCGCGAAGTCGCCGCGCAGGCGTACCGAGAGGCCCTCCCCGCGCTGGCCGCGAGCGTCGTCGGCGGGCTGTTCGCCGGGGTCGTCCTCGGCGGGATGCGCGCGGAGTTACGCGCCGTGCCCGGCCTGCTCGTTCTCGTGCCCGCGCTGCTGGCCACCCGCGGGAACGTCTACGGTTCGCTCGGCGCGCGCCTCTCGACCGGACTCCATCAGGGTCTGGTCGAACCCCGATTCGGCTACGACGACCGACTGGCGGCGGCCGTCGCCGCGGCGCTCGCCAACGGGATTCTGGCCAGCCTCTTCGCGTCGGTCGTCGCGTTCGCGGTCCTCGGACTGCTCGGCGACGCGGTCGCGCCGCTGTTCACCCTGCTCGCCATCGCGCTCGTCGCGGGCCTGCTCTCGGGCGTCGCGCTCACGGTCGCGGTCGTCTCGGTCGTCTTCGTCGGTTTCCGTCGGGGGTACAACCCCGACACGCTGGTCGGCCCGCTGGTGACGACGACCGGCGACGTGTTCGGTATCGCCTTCCTCCTGCTCGCGGTCAGACTCGTCTTGGCGCTCGGGGGGATGTGAGTGCAGACCGAGTGGAGCGTCCGGGCCATCACGCGAGCGACCCTGCCGGTCCTGCTCGGACTCACGGTGGTCGAAATCGGGAGCGGTCTCGTGTTGGGGAGCTTCGAGACGGCTCTGCTGACCTACCCGTCGCTGCTGACGCTCGTGCCCGTGACCATCGGGACCGCAGGGAATCTGGGAAGCGTGCTGGCCGCGCGCCTCTCGACGGCGTTCCACCTCGGGACGCTCTCCTTCGACCCGACCGACGACCAACTCGCGGGCAACGCGGTGGCGACGGTGGCGCTCGCGCTGACCATCTTCCCGGTCGTGGGCGCGGGCGCGTGGACGCTCTCGCTTGCGCTCGGGAACGCGCGACTCCCGCTTCTCACGGTCGTCGCGGTGGCGCTGGCCAGCGGCGCGGCGCTCGCGGTGGTCGCCGTCGCGGTGACGCTGGTGGCGACCTACGCGGCCTACCGCTTCGAGTTGGACCCCGACGACGTGGTGATTCCGGTCGTCACGAACGTCTGCGACGTGCTGGGCGTCGTGGTGCTGTTCGTCGTGGTGCAGGTGTTGGTGTGAGCCAGTCGTGTCGTCAGCACAAGAGGTTTACCGAGTCAGCAAGCAGTCTCGACCATGCGACGCCGAACCGCCCTGAAATCCCTCGCCAGCGCGTCTGTCGGCCTCTCGGTAGCCGGGTGTCTCGGTGCCGAGGAGGAACCCGGAACCGCGACGAGTCGCACGTCTGCGACGACCCGGACGACCGACGCCCCTGTGACCGAGACGGGAGAGCCCACCACGACCGAATCCTCGGTGGGGACCACGACTGACACCACCACCGACGCGCCGGAGGAGACCCGGACGACGACCCACGAGTGCCCAGCAAAAGGCCAGCCAGCGCCGCCCTGCGGCGGCGACTGGAAGCGCCTGAACGCCGCGACCTCCGGCGACGTTTCTCGGGGCACCGCCGGAGGCTTCGAGTTGACCGCCGAACCGACGACCCTCTCGCTCGGCGACTGCGTGACGTTCAGACTCACAAACCGGAGCGGAGAGAAGCGAACGACCGGAATCAGAGAGTGCTACGATATCCATCGCAAGACCGACGGCGGCTGGCAGTCGGTGCTGTTCACGAAGCGTCGCGGCTACATCGACCTCGGTATCTGGCAGGAACCGGGCGAGGGGTTCGTCTGGAAGCGGCGACTCTCGCAGGCGGGGTTGTCGGGCCACAGCGAACGCCACGAGGTCAGAGCCTGCGAACCGCTCGAACCCGGTACCTACCGGTTCGTCTACTGGGGCGGTGCGGGACACTTCGACTCAATCGCCGCCGAGTTCGAGGTTACTGAATAGTCGAGAAAGTTACGCCACGCCACCACCACGCGTCTCGAACTCTTCGTACTCCTCGTTTTCCACGACCCGCTTCAACTGCTCGACGACCTCCCAGACGTCCTCGAAACTCGTGTACAGCGGCGAGGGACAGACCCGGACGACGTTCGGCGGCCGGAAGTCCACGACGACGCCGCGCTCCTTCAGCGCCTCGCCGACCCGGTAGGCCTCTGGATGCTCGATTGCGACGTGGCCGCCCCGGCGTTCGGGGTCCCGAGGAGTGCCGACCTCGCAGTCGGGCAGGCGCTCGTCCACGAGGAAGACGAGGTACTCCGTGAGCGCGACGGACTTCACCCGGACCGCCTCGATGCCGGCGGCCACGGCGTCGGCGGCGTCGGTCGGAGTCGCGTCGGCGACGTCGGTCGCCGCGGCGAGGCCCGTCTCGCCCGCGTCCTCGAAGATCTCCAGCGACCCCGCGAGCGGCGCGGCCGAGAGGATCGGAATCGTGCCGATCTGGTAGGCTCCGGCGTCGTCGGCGGGCGTGTAGGTCGGGTTCATCTCGAACTGCGTCTCCTTGTCGTGGCCCCACCAGCCGGCGAGCGCGGGCCGAGCGTCGAAGTGGTCCTCGTTGACGTACAGGCCCGCGATGGCTCCAGGTCCCGAGTTGAGGTACTTGTAGCTACACCAGACCGCGAAATCGACGCCGTGTCGGGAGAGGTCGTGGGGCACGACGCCGACCGAGTGCGCGAGGTCGAACCCCGCCAGAATCCCCCGCTCGTGGGCGGCCTCCGTAATCGCCGCCACGTCGAGCAACTGGCCGCTCCGGTAGAGGACCGACGGCAGGAACACCATCGCGGTGTCGTCGTCCAGCGCGTCGATGATGTCCTCGGTCTCGACGGTCCGACCGTCGCGGCTCTCGACCACGGTCAGCGCCTCGTCGGGGTCCACGCCGCGCTGGCGCAACTGCGCGCGGACGGCGTAGTGGTCGGTCGGGAAGTCCAACTCGTCCACGACGATTTTCGTCCCCTCCGCGCGGTCGTAGAACGTTCCGACCAGCGTGTGGATGTTGACCGTCGTGGAGTTGGCGACGACGACTTCGGACTCGTCGGCGCCGACCAGCGGCGCGAGTCGGTCGCCCAACCGCTCGCCGTAGTAGAACCACGGCGGGTCGGCGTCGGTCCACCCGCGGATGGCGAGGTCCTTCCACTCGGCGACGGCCCGGTCGAGCGCCGCCTCGGCGTCCGCCGAGCAGAGGCCCAGCGAGTTGCCGTCGAAGTACCACTCGTCGTCGGGGTCGTAGAATCGGTCGGCGAGGTGGGCCAACGGGTCGCCAGCGTCGCGCTCGGCGGCGTAGTCGGCCCCGAGTTCGAAGTCGTCGGCGTTCATGTGGGGAGCGAGCGGTGCGAGCGGTATATCGTTTGGCACTCGACGGGGGTCGGGTCGGCGGGCCGTCGGCCGACGGCCCGCCGACCGCTCGCTACCGCTGTCCGCTCGCTATCGGCCGTCCGTGCCGTCGTCCGACGTTTCGGCGTCCACATCGTCATCCAGCGTTCCGTCGTCCGTGCCGTCGCCCGTCGTTCCGTCGTCCGCGTCGTCTGGCGGCGTTTCGACGCCCGTGAACTCGAAGCGCGCGCCGCCCGCCTCGCCGTCCGTGATGGCGAACCCCCACCCGTAGACGTTCGCCAGTTCCGCCACGAACGTCAGTCCGAGACCGGTTCCGCCGTCGTGGGTCGTGTACCCCGGCTCGACGACGTCCTCGCGTTCGTCCTCGGGGATTCCCGGCCCCGTGTCCTCGACGTAGAAGCCGTCGGCCAGCGCCCCGACCCGGACCGCGACCGACCCGTCGCTGTGCTCGACGGCGTTCCGGAACAGGTTCTGGAGTAGCTGTCGGAGGTGCATCGGATTCACGGACAGCGTCCGCGTGGACGCGACTTCGAACTCGGCGTCGTCGCTCTCGACGTCGGCCCACGCGTCCTCGACCGCCGCGGCGAGATCGACGGTCTCCCTGTCGCCGACCTCGTCGAGGCCCCGAGCGAGTATCAACAGCACGTCGATTATCTCGTCGATTCGGTCGAGGGCCTCCCCGACCTGCTCGACGGTCGCGGTGTCCTCGCTGTCGAGGAGGTCGAGGTATATCATCGCGATTTCGAGCGGGTTCCGGAGTTCGTGGGCGAGCATGCTGGCGAACCTGTCGAGGCGCTCGTTCTGGCGTCGTAGCCGTCGCTTGCGCGCCTCGCGCTCCGAGACGTCCACCATGGTGACGACCGCCCGCTGTATCGCTCCGTCGTCGTCCCGAATCGGCATGGCGTGGAACAGGACGGTGCGGCGCTCGCCGTCGAACCCCTCGATTTCGATGAGGTCGGGGGCGGTCACCTCCTCGCCTCGGAGCGCCCGAGCGAGCGGCCACTCCTCCGGTTCGACCGGGTTCCCGGTGTCGGCCCACCAGCCGGCGTACTGTTCGTACTCGGCGACAGAGTCCGCGTCGGCGAACCCGCCCCACGTCCGCCTCGCCGTCTGGTTGGCCTCGACGAGCGACCCGTGGGCGTCGGCGACGATGATGCCGACCGGGAGCATCCGGACGAGCATCCGGAGTTGCTGTCTGTTCTTCTCGAGTTCGCGTTCGACCCGCTTGCGCTCCGAGATGTCGCGGAGCATCCCGACGAAGAAGCGGTCGCCGTCGTGGGTGAACTCGTTGAACGAGATGCCGAGGGGTACCTCGTGGCCCTCCCGGTGCAGGCCCGGCAGTTCGACGTACGTCCAGTCGATGTGCTTCTCGCCGGTGTCGAGGTACCGCTGGAACGCCTCTCGGTGGTCGTCTCTGAGTCGGTCGGGGATGATGTTCATCTTCGACGCGCCGACGAGGTCCTCGGGGTCGTACCCGAGGATGCGTTCGACCGCGGGGTTCGCGTACTGAATCTCGCTGGCGGCGTCTAACATGACGATGCCGTCCGCGGACGCTTCGGCGAGCGCGGCGAACGCTTTCCACTGTTCCCCGGAACCGGCAGGTCCACCCGGCAGTGTGTCCGTCGACTCCCCCATTGCGCCCGATTCGAGTCTCGAAGTAATAAGGCCGTGGGCACACCTCGTGTCGGCTATTCGGCGGGGTGATGCTCGACGTCGGTGACGGTCGCCCGCCAGTAGGACAGGTCGCCGTCGGGCAGGTTCCACTCGACTTCGCCTTCGGTCGGGACGAGCAGGTCGTTTCGCTCCCGGTAGTCCCGGAGACGGACCGTCCACGCCGTCCGCTCGTAACTCCCGTCGTCGGTCGCGCGGGGGCGTTCGGCCGCGATGCGCTCGACTCGGTGGTCGTCGCCGAAGTGGAACACGGCGCTCGCCGTCGCGTCGCCGTGTTCGACGGTCGCCAGCGCCGAGTCGTCGCCTCTTGCCTCCCACTCGACGCCTTCGCCGGGAACGAGCGCGGTCGGGAACCAGACCGTCTCGGCGAGATACCGGAGGAGTTCGCCCTCGTCGAGCGCCGGGCCGGGGTCGGCGTTCGCGACCGGAAGCGCCCCGAAGACTGCGGCGCGGAGCGACCCCGTACCGCCGACGTAGGCGTCCACGGCCCGAATCGGAACGAACGGGGCCAGTTCGACGGTCGCGTCCCAGACGAACCCCGGCGGCCGGACGGTGAACCGCTGGGTGGCCTCGAGCGGTTTCCACGGCGCGTCGGCCCCGCCGAGTCGGAACTCGCCGCGCTGTTCCAGTCGCACCGCCCGGACGTACGACCGCCCGTCTCGAATCGCGTGGTCGAGGTAGTCGCCGACCGGGTCGGGCAGGCCCGTCAGGTCGTCGTCCGTGACCGTGCGGTCGGTGTCCGTGACGATTCGGCGCTCGCCCGCGACCGCTCGCTCGGGGCGGCCCTCGGCGTCCGCGAGCAGTTCGTCCGTGAGAGCGGCGGTCTCTCGGTCGAAGCGGGCGCGGCCGACCGCGGCGGTCGCGCCGACACCGACCGCGGCCGCACCGAGTCCCTTCAGAGCGGTCGTGACTCGCATACGTCCCGTTCGCTCTCGGTCGCCAAGAGCGTCGTGGCGCGACCGAGCGGATTCCCCGACGACGAGTGGCGAGCGAGTCCCGACCACCGGCTACTTTCCGCTCGCCAGCCTACGCCCCGGCATGACCGAACCCCTGCGCACCGAGCTGGACCCGGAGGTAACCGACGTAATCGCGGACATCGAGTCGGCGGGCGTGCCCGAGTGGTCGGCCATGTCGGTCGAGTCCGCCCGCCGCGTCGAGGACGAGGTGTTCTCCGGCGGCGACCCGCCGGAGGTCGAGTTCGTCCGCGAGTTGGCGATTCCGGGGCCGGACGGGTCCGCGGGCGACCGAACCCCGGAGATTCCGATTCGGGTCTACCGGCACGCCGACCCCGGCGGAGACGCCGACCCCGCGCCGGTGCTGGTCTACTACCACGGCGGCGGGTGGGTCCTCGGCACGCTCGACTCCATCGACGGGGTCTGTCGCCGCCTCGCCCGCCGTGGGGAGTGCGTCGTCGTCTCGGTCGATTACCGACTCGCGCCCGAACACCCCTTCCCCGCCGCGGTGGACGACGCCGACGCCGCGCTCCGGTGGGTCGCCGACCACGCCGCGTCGTTCGGCGGCGACCCCGAACGCCTCGCCGTCGGCGGCACCAGCGCGGGCGGGAACCTCGCCGCCGTGACGGCACTGCGGGCGAGAGACGCGCGACGGGACTCCGAGCGCGACGACCCGCCCGCCGTCGCGCGCCAGTTCCTCTTCTACCCCATCACCGACTACGCCTTCGACACCGACTCCTACGCCGAGAACGCCGACGGGCCGCTCCTGACCGAGGCGGACATGCGCTGGTTCTGGGACCGGTACCTCCGGAGCGACGTGGACGGCGCGAACCCCTACGCCTCGCCGCTCCGCGCGCCCGACCTCTCTGGCCTCCCGCCCGCGACGGTCGTGACCTGCGGGTTCGACCCGCTCCGCGACGAGGGCGTGGCCTACGCGGAGCGACTCGCGGCGGCGGGCGTCGAGGTCCGCCACGACCACCACCCCGACCAACCCCACGGCTTCCTGAGTACGGCGGCGTCGGTGGCCGCGGCGGACGCGGCGCTGGACGAAATCGGCGCGGAGTTGCGGTCGTTGTAGAGCGCGATTTCGGCGTCGTTTCGACCCGTGACTGCTCTCGGAAGCATCGAATCGACCGCGCTGAAAGAACGGAAATCGACGAGGATCGTCGGAAAGACGGTCTTCCGAGCGGTTACGCGAGTCGTCGGCGAGCGGCGACCAGCCCCGCCAGAAGCGCGGCCAGCGCGGTCGAGACGCCGAATCCGGGCACGCCGCCACTGCCGCCGCCGTCGGTTGTCGTCGCCGTCGCGGTGGTGGTCCCGCCGGAGTCGCCGCCGTCCGAACCGCCCGACTCCTCGCCGGCGACCGAGACCGACCCGGCCGCGACGCCGTTCACCGCGAGGTCGTACTCGCCCGGCGAGTCGAGCGTCACCTCGAAGGTGAGGGTCTTCGACTCGCCGCCCGCGAGTTCGACCGTCTTCCGGGCGAGCGACTCGCCGCCGGCCGAGACCGTCACCGTCTCGTTGGCGGTGCCCGAGCCGTCGTTTTCGACCGTCGCGGTGACTTCGACCGACTCGTCCGGTTCGACGCTGGTCGCGCCGACCGACGCGTCGGTCACCGAGAGCGCGCCGCTCTGAACGCCGACCGCGAAGGTGCCGGTGTCCCCGGCCACGGCGCGCAGGACGTACGTCCCGCCGCCGGTCTCGACCACCTCGGTCTCGACCGCCCGCCACGACCCGCCGTCGAATCGGTAGATAGCGACGTTCTCGGGCGTCTCGGCCGCGCTCGCGGGCACCGCGAACTCGACGCCGACCTCCGAGAGCTCCGACGAGGAGATGTAGGTCGTGTCGATATCGACGTAGCCGAGCGTCCGCACGTCGGGCGCGCTCGCGCCGTCCGGCGCGCTCGCCGCCACGCTGGCGTCCGCGTAGAACTTTGCTTGGGGTCGGGCGGTGTTCGGCCGAATCGTCACGCGCCGGACCGTGACGTCGCCCGCGGCGATGCCGCCGTCGGGGACGACGAGACCGGGCGCGTCGGACTGGGTGTTCGAGACCGCGGCCCGGAAACTACTCGCGGTCAGGTCGGTGACTTGGACTTTGACGGTCGGGTCGGGGATGCCCGCGCCGCCACTACCGCCGCCACCTCCACCACCGCCGCCGCTACCACCCGACGACTCGCTGACGACCGTGAACGAGACCGTCTTCGCCTGCTTCAGCGAGTTGCCCGCGTCGTCGGTCACTTCCAGCGTCGCGTTGTAGGTCCCCGCCGAGAGGTTCCGCGTGAAGGTGACCGTACCGTCGGCCGCCATCGGCCCGCCGGTCACGACTTCGACGCCGCTCTCGCTCTCGAACGTGAGCGTTACGTTCGCCGGGTCCACGCCGGAGTAGCCGTCGGAGTACGACCCAGTGAGGGTCACGTCGCCGGGCGTCGGGTTCTCGGTCTTCACGGCGAGCGAGGCGTTCGGTGCCGCCGACTCCTGCGTGCCGGTGACGGCGTAGGTCGAGAAGTGCGGGGCCTCGATCTCGTAGGTGTAGGTGCCGTTCGCGTCGTCGGTGGCGACGCGCTCGGCATCGACTTTCTCCCACCCGGTCGATTTGTTCTCCTCTTCGACCCAGAACTTCACCGTGCCGGGCTTGATGTACTTCTGGCGGACGCGCGACTGCTCGACGGTCACCGTGACCGTCGCGTTCGTGATGTTGTCGTTCGAGACCGAGGTGTCTATCTGCGGGAAGTAGAGCGAGGTGTTCGCGGGGTCGCCCCGGTCGGGTTCCGGGTTCGTCGTCGCGGTCCCGACCGTCACGTTGGCCACGGCCGTCTCGTTCTCCGTCTCGATGGAGACCGAATTGACGTTCGTGTCGTTGGTCTCGGCCGAGAGCGTGTCGTTTTCGACCTGTTTCATCTCGACCTTCCGGCCGACGCTGTACTCGGCAGTCGTCAGATTCACCGTGTTGCCCGCCACGTCGGTAACGGTCACCTCGAAGGTGTGGTTGCCGAGCGCGGGTGCCGCCTTTGCGAAGCCGTCTCCGTCCGCGCCGACTCGGGTGCCACCGACGAGGATGTTGCCGATACCGTTCTCGTCGGTCGCATCGACCACGACGGGGACCGCGTGTTCGGGCAGAATTTCGGTTCGGTTCGTCAGTTTCGTCCCGCCGACCGTCGGCTTCTTGGTGTCTATCTTGATGGTCTCGGACTGGATGACTTCGCGGTTGCCCGCTTCGTCCACGCTGTAGAACTCGACGGTGTATTCGCCGTCGGCCGTGAGTCGGATACCCTCGTTCGCGTTGTACTCGGTCCAACTACTGGACCCGTTGAGACGGTACTTCGTCGCGTTCAGCCCGCTGTACAACTCGATTGTTGAGAGCGTGACGTTCACGTCCGACGTGTACCACCCTTGGCGGTCCTCGCTGACGTTCGTCGTGAGAGCGGTCGTCGGAACGAACGTGTCGATCTTGAACGAGGTGGACTCGTTCTCGACGTTGCCGGCCGCGTCGGTCGTCCGGTACTCGACGGTGTGGCTTCCGTCGGTCGAGACGGTGAAGTTCCCGTCGTAGGTCTGCCAGTCACCGCCGTCAACACGATACTCGATTCCGGTGACGCTGGAACCACCGTCGGTCGCCGAGAGGTTCACCTCGACAGACGAGGTGTGCCACCCGTTCGTCGTTCCGTCGGAGTCGAGTGTGACCGACGTGTTCGGCGCGTGCGTGTCGAGCAGGAACTTCTGGACGAGCGGTCGTTCCGAGTTGCCGCGCGTGTCGGTCACGCTCGCGAAGAGCGTGACGGTACCGTCCGACAGTCCGGCCGCGTCCACCGTGAAGTTCCCGCGGTAGATTCCGTCGTCGCCCTCGCTGAGAGCGGGTGTCCCACCGCCGAGTTCGGCGGCGTCGGCGGTGACGCTCTCGACGTCCGAGAGCGCGTCCGAGACGGCGAGCGCGACCGAGACGCGTTCGCCGTCGCCGACGACCACGTCACCGCCTTCGGTCGTCAGGTCGTGGACCGTGACGCTCGGCCCGGTCGTGTCCGCCACCACCGAGTCGGTCTGGTCGCTCGCGCCGTCGTTGCCGTCGGCGTCCTCGGCGTCGCGGAGCGCCGCCTCGAAGGTGCCGTCGGTGCCGTCCGAGACGTTCGCGCGGTAGACGTAGGTGGCCGACTCGTTCGTCTCGGTGAAGTCGGCGCGCGTCAGCGTCCCCGACGCGTCGCCGCCGAGTCTGACCGTGACGTTCGACAACTGCTCGTCGGACTCGAAGCGCACGTCCACGTCCTGTCCGGTCGCGGTCACGTCGAACGCCGAGATGGTCGGGGTGACGGTGTCCAACTCGAACGTAACGTTCCGGTCGGAGTCGGTCATCGTGAGCGACCGGGTATGGACCTGCCGCGGGAAGCGCGTGCTGTTCTCCGGCGGTTTGACCGTTACCGACACGTCGCCCACGAACTCCATCCCGCGGCGGCCGGACGCTCGCGGGACCATGTAGCCCTCGGCGTCCGTCGGCGTGAAGACGAAGTCGGCGGTCGCACCTGCACGCGAGTGCGTGAGGTTCACGCTCGCGTTCTCGACCGGGTTACCGGCCTCGTCCACGACCCTGACGTTCAACAGCGGTGCGTTCGGCAGGTCTAACCGGCCGAGGTCGACGTCGCTGGTCGCGTTCACGCGGTCCAGCGCGTACACGTCCGGCACGCCGTCGCGGGGGTACGACTCGCCGTCGGGCGTACTCTGATAGAACTCGACGTTGTAGGGTCGCCCCTCGTGAAGACCCTCCGCCGTGAAGTTCCCCGTCGCGTTCGTGTAACTGTAGGGCCAATGGTCGGCCGACTCGTTGATGACGGAGACGAACCCGTCGGTCACGGGATTCCCGCCGGCGTCGCGTATCTGTCCGGAGACGTTGACCGTCCGATGTACCGTGACCGTGACGTTGGTGTCGCTCGTCACCGTGAGATTTCGCACGGCGGTCTCGTCCGCGAACCGGTTGGCGTTCGGCGGCCCGACCGCTACCGACACGTCGCCGGTGACCTCGACGCCGCGGGTCGTGCTGGACGCGGTCGACCTGAGATACCCCTCGGCGTCGGTCGTCATGTTGGAGAACGTCGCGTTCTCGCCGAGGCGACTGTGGGTGACGTTGACCGTCGCGTTCTCCACCGGATTGCCGAACTGGTCCACGGCCCGGACGTTCAGGACCGACGCGCTCGGCACGGGGAGGTTGCCGAGCGAGGTATCGCCGCTGACGTTCAGCGCGTCGAGGACGTACACGTCGGCGGTGCCGTCGCGGGGGAACGTCGTGACGTTGCTCCGGAAGTTCTGGTAGTATCTGACCGCGTAGGAGTCGCCCTTCTCGACGCCGGTCGCCGAGAAGTTCCCCGTCGCATTCGTGTAGACGAGATTGAAGGTCCCGGTCGCGTCGCTGGAGACGGCGACGGCGTCGTTCGAGGAGTAGTTTCCGTCGGCGTCGTTCACCCGTCCGGAGACGGAGACGCCCTTGCTCTGTAGCGTGACGGTGAGGTTCCTGTCGCTCTGCACGTCGATGATGTCCGTGTACGTCGGCCCCTCGAACCGAGTGCTTCCGTCAGGCGGACCGACTCGGACGCGTACGTTCCCGACGACCTCGATGCCCGTAGTGCCGCCGGCGGAGAACGTCCCGTCGCTGCGGGTATCGCCGGTGAAATCGACGTGCGACCACGTACCGTTCTCGGTGCGGAAGTGCATCACTTCGACCTCGGCGTCCGGAACGGGGTCGCCGTTCTCGTCCACGACCGTCACGTTCAGGACGTGAGCCTTCGGGAGCCGCTCGGTTCCGAGGGCCGAGGAGTTTCGCCCGTTCACGATGTCGAGGTTGTAGAGGTCGGGGGACCCGTCGAGCGGCAGGTACGTCGAGTCGGGTCGGCTGAAGTTACCCTGGTAGTAGCCGACGGCGTACTTCCCCTCGATGCCGGTCGTGGACAGCGAGTAGGCTCCGGTTCCGTCGGTCCGACCGCGGACGTTGTCCGTGGTGTTGATTCGGTAGGCGATGATCTCGTCGTCCTCGGCGGCGGTTCCGTCGGCTTCCTCGACGGTCCCGGAGTAGCTCACTCGGTCCGCCGCGGTCTCCTCGACCGACGGTATCGCGCCGTCGGCGTCCACGAGGCCGTATCCGGTCTCGGTGTTGGGTTCGTTGCCCCGCAGCGGGACCGCGGAGGACTGGAGACGTGACTGGACCTGTTCGGGCGTGAGACTCCCGTCCGCCGCGAGCATCAGCGCCGCGACGCCGGCGGTGTACGGCGTCGAAGCGGAGGTGCCGTAGAAGCTGTCGTACCCGGAGGTCGTCACGGCGTCCGGGGCCACGACGTCGGGTTTGAGACGGCCGTCGATGGTCGGTCCGCGCGAGGAGAAGCCCTCCAATCGGTTGTCCTCGTAGTTGATCGCGCCGACCGTGACGATGTTCCGGCCCGTACCGGGGACCGTGACGCTCCGGCCGCTGTTCCAGTACTCGGGGTCGGAGTCGCCGCGGAAGAACGCGTCGAACTTCGCAGAGCCGTTGGCGCTCCAGTTTTTGATACCGAGATACACCGGTTCGTTGACGTACTCGCGGATGTACTCGGTCGGTGCGTTCGAACCGTTCTGAGTCGTCTGTGAAACATCGACGATGCCACCGGTCGAGTTGTACAGATAGAAGTCGTAGTCTTCGTTTCGCGCGTCCCAGTCGTTCCACGTGACGTCGATGCGGAGATATCCCGATCCGCCGGCCGGCGTGACGTTCATCGTCTCGTCGCTCCCGCTGAAGTTCATCCACCGGTTACCGTCGGGGTCCGACCACGTGCCGTTCCAGTGACTCTGATGGCCGTCGTTCCCGGCCGAGGTGAACCACGTCGTCCCGCTCCGGACAGACTCGTTGATTTCGCGGTTCATCTGGTCGGTACCGTCGAGCGGGCCGACGTTGTACCAGCTCATCGACATGGTCACCACGTCGGTCGAAGTGCTGGAGTTCAGCCACTCGACCGCGTTGTAGAACTCCGTGAGGGTGCCGACCTTCACCGCGATAATCGAGGCGTTCGGTGCGGTGTCGGCGACGAGTTCGGCGGTCGCGGTACCGTGTTCGCCCGACTGGTTGCTCATCGAGCGCGGGTCGGAGGCGCTGAAGTTCCGCCAATCGACGAGTTGGTCCGCAATTTCCGAGTTCGTCACGTCGAAGCCCGTGTCGATGACCGCGACCGTGACGTTCTCGCCGGTCACGCCCGCGTCGTGGGCGTTCCCGACGTCCATGTTCGAGATGCCTTCGCTGACTATCTCGTCGGTCTCGGGTCGCCGGGGGAGACGGGCGAACTCGACGGCCGAGGAGTCGGCGAGCGCCTGCACGGCCGGCGCGGGCACGCGCGCCTGCACGAGATTCTCGTGTCGGACCTGCACTTCGCCGCCGACGTTGCCGACCAGTCCGGCGACGGCGTCGCTCCGACCGGCGGTCGAGCGGACGACGACCTGCACGAACTCGGTGCTACCCGTGCTGTCGGTGGACGGCCCGCTCGCGGCCGATTCGGCTCTGTCGAGAAGCGACGAGGAGATTTTCGGATTCGACTTCGCCATTGGCGGCGCGGACCCTTTCGAGGTTTCGTTAGTCCCCTCGGTAGTCGTGTCGTCGGTCGTCCGATTGGTGGTCTCGTCCGTCGTCGTCTCGTTCGTCGTCGCTGTCGTCGTCGTCTCGGTGAGCGTCGTGGTCGTCGTGTTCCCCGCCGTATTGCCCGCGGTGTTCCCGGCCACGAACGGGCCGGCGGACGTGACCGCCGAGGCCGGGACTGCCGCGGTCGCGGCCGAGACGACCAGCAGAATCGATAGCACGACCGCGGAGACGCGGTCGCCCGTCATCTCAGCCCTCCGGTCGGCGTCGTCGGTCGGACTGAAGTTCTTTTTCTAACATATATGGTTAGAGTCATTTTCGAAGCATTATATCAAGAGTTGATAAGTTTTTGTAATCGGGCAGTGGTGGTCGGGGAGGACGAGATAGTCTATCGAAGCGGTAGCACCTCAGTAGACGTTTCGGCGGTCAGAGCGCCGAATCTACTCGGGATGCTCCGATGAGACGAAAAGAGAATCCGAAATACGGTTAGTTGTGTTACAACGTAAATGTTTCCAAGTTTACTATTTCACTCGAAGTCGTCCGGCGTGATAGGTTTGCCCTCTTCGGTCGGCGGAGCGATGTGGTCCACGAACTCCTCGACGGTCGGCTGCTCGACGCGGACTCGGACGTGAATGTCGCCGAGTTCGTCGGGGGTGCCGACCGCGAAGTTGACGACGCCCTCGAAGGCCGCCTGCTTCTTCAGGTCGAACGAGAAGGTGTCGCCGCGCTGGGACTCGAAGAACTCCCCGCGGGCGGTGTCGAGAATCTCCTGTCGGTGGAGCAGTTCCGAGAAGTGGTCGAGCGAGTGGACCTCGGCGACGACTTCGCCGTGCTGTTCTTCGGGTTCCGCGCCGGGGAAGACGTTGGCGATGGCCGTGCCGACGCGGTCCGCGATTTCGGTGTCTTCGACTGGTGCCGTAATCTGCACGTCGATGCTGTAGATCATGGTTTCGCTGGTAGTATTCGGTCGAACTCAGGCTTCCTGGGCGCGCTCGCGGTCGAGTCCCGAGACGCCCTCGGTCAGTAGCGCGCGAATCTTCTCGTGGAACGCCTCCAGCGTGGCGGTGTTGTCGATGGTGGCGTCGGCGCGGGCGATGGCCTCGTCCATGCCGAACCCGCGCTCGCGCTCGTCGCGCTCTCGCAGGGTCTCGACGTCGGTGGCGTCCCGACCGCGCGACTGGACGCGGTCGGCCCGGACCTCGAAGGGCGCTTCGATGCTGACCAGCGTGAACTCGTCGCCGAACGCCTCCACGAACCGCTCGACTTCGACGCCCGCGCGGATGCCGTCCACGAGGACGGTGTCGCTCCCTTCGAGCGCGTCCTCGATTATCGGCAACGACCGCTGAGCGATGGCGTCCGGGCCGTTCTCCTCGCGGAGCGCCCCCGCGATCTCGCCGTGGTGTTCGGCCGGGTCCAGCCCCCGCTCTCGACACTCGGCGCGAATCACGTCGCCCATGGTCACGACGGGAATCCCGAGTTCCTCGGCGACCGAGGCGGCCTCGCCCTTGCCGCTCCCCGGCAGACCCACGGTTCCGATTACTCTCATTGGATTCAGGTAGTGGTGAACGATGCATAAGCGCTGTGTTCCGCCGGGAATACAGTGAGAAAGTGCGTGAGACGTGCGAACCGAGATGAATCCTAAGACCTTTTGGAAGGCAATCCGAACGAGTCGGTGAGGGCACGTAGCTCAGTCTGGAGAGAGCGTCGGACTTCTAATCCGACGGTCGTGGGTTCAAATCCCATCGTGCCCGTTCCGCTTCTGGATGGTCGGGATTCGACAGACGACACGGAGTTCAGGCGTTCATCGCGGTCTGAACCGCGCCCGTTCTCGTCATCTCCCCCGACGCTGGTCGTCGTTGTCTGGCGATTACACTTGATTCGACGTAGCATTGAGTGTTAAGTGCTCGGGTGCGACCTATCTGTGCGCCGGGTGCTGTGTGGGCCCTGTCTCAACGTGTTCTTCTGCACACAGAATGACTTATCTGGAGAATGTCTCGTCGTTCCGTGTATGGCTATAGAAGACCTAGACCAGATGACGGTGGAAGC
Source organism: Halorussus gelatinilyticus (assembly GCF_023238445.1). Taxonomy (GTDB): domain Archaea; phylum Halobacteriota; class Halobacteria; order Halobacteriales; family Haladaptataceae; genus Halorussus; species Halorussus gelatinilyticus. Next base: position 1,122,464 of record NZ_CP096658.1, read on the forward strand.
GTTGCTCGTCCTGCGGTACCACCACACCCGGATGATGGATGTCATAAACCAAACTGCCATAGAAGAAGTAGGGGACTTCTCGGCAAACAGGGAACTATTCCACACGCTAGGGGAACACAACGGGCAGATAGCAGAAGAATTGAAGCGGCGCGGCCACCCGCCCGAACTTGGTATTGACGACCACGATAGGGCGTTGCCGTACTACCTCCTGCCCTGACCCGCCAGTCCACCGACCCTTGAGAGAATCAGTGTTGAAGCGCGCGGAGGACAAGTCCCCGAGCGACCGGAGGTTAAGAATCGTTATCTACTTTTTTGCAAAGTCAGACTGAAGTGGGTTGTGAACGTCGATTGAAATGTAGATGTCCTTAGATAGCCAACCCCCAGAGAGCGGACTGTGCGCCGAGTGGGCCCGAGCCGAAGCGCGGCGACGGGAGAACGCCGAGGAAATGGACGGCGTCGACTCCGTCGACGAGATGATGGCGACCCGGGCCCTGTCCTCGCCGAGCGAGTCCGGGGGCGAGGGGGACGACAAGTGACCAGGGTCGTGTCCGTCGAGTCCATCGACCGCGCGGCCAAGGTTGACACGACCTGCCCCGAGTGTGGCGCGCAGTCGGTGTTCCCCTCCCTCGTTCATGTCGACGGTGAATGGTCGTGCGGCTGGTGGTGCGACGACTGCATCGCCGAGGTGCGAGTCACTAACGGAAACGGAGGAGAGTGACTCATGGAAGAGGAACACCCTGAGGCCGCGCGGGAAATCGAGGAGGAAATCAGACTCGTGAACGAGCAAATCGCGCGAATCGAAGTCTCCCGCGAAGCAGGAAACCCATCGGGGGCACCGCCGCGCCTGCCAGACATCTACATCCCCTCGCACATCCGTCGGATGTCGCTTGACGCCCTCGAATCGCACTTAGACAGATTGACTCGTGACCTAGAGCAAGCACAATCGGGCTGGCGAGTCGAGGAGGAGGGCAAGCGATGAAGGACAAGTGGGTCGTCTCCATCGACATCTTCGATGTGTTGCTGGAATTCGAGACGAGTCTGGAGACTGGAGCCTGCCTCGTAGAGGCAGAGTGCGACTGCGACTCAACCGAGTGCCGACACGAACACATCGCCGAGGTGCGGGTGCGGCATGTGTTCTCCACCGACGACTGGGGGTGGGACGACGAACAGGAGCGGTTGGGTCTCCTGGACGACGACGTGGAGGTCGTCGAAGCGCCCGCTCAGTGGCGGTCGTTGTTGGACGATGGCGACAGCAAGCAGACAGCCGACAGCAACTCCATTGTTCTCGGAAGCATCTTCTAACGTATGCGGGTCGACATCAGTTTCGTGGAACACGAATCGAAGGTGACAATGGCTTTAATCGACGATTCCGGCGAGGAGTGGGAGCGCCTCGACGACGCATCGTTCGGGGGTCAAGATTTGAACGCCGAGGAAGTGCGCGAAGCGTGGGAGAGAGCCATTCTCAAAGAGGCGGACTGGATTCGGGCCCGCAACCGAGAGTGGGTCGACAACGAATAGGCATATTTGTGAGTATTTACCTCGTTGTATGTCGCAAGCCGAAAGTCTTTACATTAACATTAAGTCGCTCTATTTCGATGACGGGTTCATGGCCGATGTTCGACAAACAAAATTAGGGGACTTGTTTTCCTCCTCAGTCTTCCACATCCCTCGGTACCAGCGAGGATACGCTTGGAGCGAGAAAGAGGTTAGAGACCTTCTGGAAGATATTGAGTACTCGTATGAGGAGCGAGTTGCAGAGGGCGACAATAACTTCACCCATTACTTCGGCACCATAGTGATGCTGGATAGAGGGACAGAGAATGCCGAAGCTGACGATTACTCGAAATATGACCTAATCGACGGTCAGCAACGGATGACGACTGTCGCCATTTTGATGAACTGCATCAATGAGCAGTTGAATTCCATTGATGAAGGCAAGTTGAGCGGAGAGTCAGACTCGTCAATGCCCCCCGGTAAGCTTGCTAGTCGAAACCGCGATGACTTCATCCTCTCTATCAATACTGAGCGGATTGTTCTCGACGATATTAACGACCAAGTGTTCAAGGCACTCGTCGTTCACAATCGGGAGTTAGACAGCATTAACACGGAGACTGTGTCCCAGCGACGCTTGGTTCGTGCAAAGCGTGAGATTTGGGATTGGTTGGAGAACAAGCGGGAGCAGTACATTCACAACGATTCCCACGATGAGTACTACAATTTCCTAAAGGAAATCCAGAAGATTGTCAAGACCGGCCTTGAAATCACGCAGTACACTGTTGAAGACGAAACCGAGTCTGGGCGACTCTTCGAAGTCATAAACGACCGCGGGAAAGCGCTCACCAACCTAGATAAAATCAAGAGCTACCTCGTCTACTGTTCAGCCCGCTTCAATGACAACGATTTGTCTATTGAAATTTACCAGACAATCGGCGAAGTCATCGAGAATATAACCAAATACGGGGGTGAAGATAGGGACATCGAAACTTTCGTCCGGTATCATTGGATGCTGTTCTCTGGCGAACTCGTTCTTGCCCGGCAATCCAATTCGGAATACACGACAGTTCACAGGCGCATCAAACATCTCGAAAAGCATGCGTCGTTAAACCAAGGTGAAGAGGACGTTCGAGCGTGGATTGACGCTTACCTAGAAAGCCTTGTTCAGTGTTCTGAAGCCTACCTACAAATCAAGCACCCTGATGAGATAAACTCGGACTACAACAGCGAAGAGGAGGTTGTTGAAGACCTTGATGGTCTGAACCGTCTCCCTGTTTCTAACAACTTCTTACCGCTCCTGATGGCCACCCATCATCGGTACGGCATCAGCGACGAGTTCCGCAGAATCGTCTCATTATGCGAAAAACTCTCGTTCCGTGTCTACAACGTCGCTGGACGAAGAACAGATGCAGGCCGAGCCGCGCTCCAGCGACACGGTTATTGGATTGAGTACGCTGGTCGAAGCGAGGTAGCAGGTAGAATATTCCATGACCAACAGGCGGCCCTGAAGTTCGATACGGTCGAGGAGTCTATCCCAGAGACCTGCAAACGCATCGAATCCGAGATAGGAGACAACAGCCCAGACACGTACTTCATGGACTGTCTCCTGCGAACCGACCTCTTCGACGGTACGGACAGAAACGACGGGTGGACAGGTGTCCGGGACAGCGACGTAATTCGCTACCTACTGTACAAGTACGAGAAGTACCTGCGAATGGACTCTAGCAGAGATGACCTCTCCCAAATACCTCCATTTAGCGTCTGGAAGCAAGAAGGCATCACAATCGAGCACATCCACCCGCAGACCTCCGATAATGACGAGAGCGAGTTAGACAGAATCACCAACACACTAGGGAATCTCGTTCTGCTTGGCCCTCGTGACAACTCTGGTGCGAGCAACATGGATTACGAGGACAAGTACGAGGACACCTACAGTAAATCATCAATGATGATGATTGACGAGCTACCGTCGCCAGAGGAGGGCTGGTCGGCGGATAAGGCAAAGGAGCGCGCGAACAAGATTATGAAGTTTGCACGGCAGGAATGGGGCGGTCTCAGCACGGCTCACGTCCACGTTAATCAGCTCCCCGAGGAGTCGGAAATCACGCCGTTAGCACTCCGGGATGTTGCACATGATGTCCGCGAGTATCACGAGGATGTCTCCTCAGATGGCTTCACCATCCCATCTGTGGTGTTCCAGAGGGAAGGTGCAAGAGGGTCTGACTGGCGACGTATGAACGACTGTTACGAGTGTGAGAGTACGGTGGTGAACCTACTGTCGCTTGATGGTTGGGAAGCAGAGTGCCGGGGCTGTTCCACCGAGTTGGATGACCCGGTGTACAAATTTCAGGAAAGCGATTACATCAAGACGTAGAATCAGCGCAAGACCCTAGCCATCATTTCTACCGCGAGTTTGTTTCTGATAGTAGTCGTTGCTGAACGATGATGGCCGTGAAAGCCGGACGACAGCAACTTGAAAGCAATCTGAAGACGGTGAAGCGTGTAAACGGGTGGTCACCCGTACACAAGGTGCAAGCGACCGTAGGTCGCTTAAGTAATGAAAAGCGGGAATCGGGAGATTAGGTAGAAATATAATTACTCCGTTTCGAATAGATTGTGTAATGTCAATCGGCCCGTTCTCCGCGGGGGCTGTCCTCGGTTCCATAGCGACTCTTGTTGGCGCGGGAACTCCTCTGTACTATCGGTACGTTCGCGGTGCGAAGTCGCATATTTCTCTCTCTCGTCTTGAGACCATTGAGGATTCAGAGTGGCGCGACGGCCGGGTTGATGGCAATGACAGGTGGTCAAGACGCATCTTGATACGAGCGTCGAATAATGGTTGGCGAGACGGTGTAATCCGCGATGTAGTTCTAAATCAAGTCATCCTATCAGATAGCTCTGGACAGAGCATTGTTGACTCCCCTGAGAGCGGGGTTGAGAAGATTGAGTTAGAGCACTTCGACAGGTCAGGCGAGAAGACTCGATTGACCTTACAGCAACGCACGAACTATGGAGGACAGATTGTCGGTGGTCGGGATGACGAACTATTGGCCATTATTCCGTTTATCTTGCAGGACAGCGATTTAGGGAAGTCAATGAAACATGCTGACAGGGGGACGTTCAGCTTCTCATTACAGATTGAGGACAATAAACGTATTTACTGGACAACAATTGAGGCCACAACCTCTCTGGAGGATAGTGCGGGTGGCGATTTACAGACGCCCAATGACTCAGCGTAGCCCCGCGGTCGCCATCATCTCGGCCGCGAGGTCGTCCGGCTCTCGACCGAGGTAGTTGTTCGTGAATGTGTCCTCGTCCGACCAGCCACCCCAGCGCATCACCAGCGATTTCGCTACGTCGCTAGCGTGGAGCGAGTAGTAGGTCGATGTCGCCCACGTTCGGCGAAGGTCGTGGGCGGAGACGTACTGCCAATCATCGTTGCCGGTCTCCTCGGCGATGCTCTCCGCGGCGTTTGTGACCCACCGCTGGACGGTGCGGTCGGTCACGTCGACCAGTGGTTCGTCCTGTCGGAGACCACGGGCGTTCGCCAGCATCATCGCCCGCTGACGAGTCTTATTGCTCACAGGAGCTTCTCGGTACCCGGTCTTGCTCTCCCAAACACGCAGTTTCCAAGCTTCCTCGTCGGAGTCAAGGCGACGAAAGTCCTGTTTCGATGGCCGTGTTGACTCTTCCGAGCGGAGGCCATCTAACATCAGTTCCATAGCGAGTTGCTTTCTTGGCTCTTCCTCGTAGAAGTTCACTACGTACTGCTCCTCGTTGTCGGATAGCCAGCATCGGTATCCGTCGTCTTCGTCAAATGGTTCGATTTGCATAACTACCAGTAATGTCGTACTTGCAGATTATAGGTGTTTTCCCGTCAGCGCGACCTCGAACATCGGCGTGAACCCTACCTTTCGTGTCCTCAGAGCGGTAGATAGGCAATCAGACTAGGGTGAACGTCGTAGAAACGTCCTTCTACGACATTTATCTGAGCTTGTAGTTGGACATGCTTATTAATAGTCTCTTCAATTTTGTACCATGAGTCAGGAGAGGTGGATTGCCCAACTCGGCCGTCTGTATAAAGAAACCCCGTCTGACAAGGGAGAAGGGTCAAAAGAGTACACGAAACAATTCAACAGAGTTCTCTCTAAACTCCAAGACGAATTCCCCGAAGATGAGTTCGTGCAAAATACCGAAAATATTGAATTGGATAGTGTATGGTCAGAGGATAAGAGGAAAGCAAATCGGAAAATAAGATTGAGATGCGGGCAACTTGCCGATGCACTTGGATACGACCTGTCTGAATCAGAACTGGAGGAATCAAGAGATTTAACCGTCATATCCATTCAATCTGAACAAAATCAAACGGCCGAGCAAGAAGTGAACCAGGAGGTTTCCATCGAGAATGTAATGGAGATGGTGAACTATACGACCCTCGGCGAAGCAAAAAAGGAGGAGCTCCGGAGCATCGTGCAGGATTTCGAGGACGAACTGGAGAAAGACGACCCCGACCCGTCGATACTACGAGAATTCATTGAGAAGGCGAAAGGATATAGTGTGGACGTGTCAGCGAAACTGTCGATGCTCGCACTCCGACACGGTCTGGTAGCCATACTTGGGCTCTAAGTAGCTAGGTGGCCAGCGCGGCTCTCAGAAGTGGTGGCCACATCAAGCTGAGCATAATGCCGACGAACCCCTGCCCAGTCCACACGGCGAAGGCAAGCGGGCCGAAGATGAGTGCCAGCAGGCCTAACAGCGGGAAGATGTACAGCACGTCGGGTACGTCATCACTCATCTACATCACGGGCATCACTACCCTGTCTCAAACCCAAATACGCTTCTTCGAGTTCCGCGATGATGTCGCCCATCGAGTGGTTGGTGTGGTGCGCCAATTGTGCAATCCACATGACGCTGATGACGTAGTAAACCCACGCAGGAAGCGACAGAGCAGGGGTATGAGCAAGTGGGAGCGCGAACACGTTGAGCTTGATGGCGAGGATGATTTTAGCTAGCGTGAACGTGTCTCCGCCGCTTGCGATTAGTGCCAGCAGGTAGGCGACGATGATGTCCGTGATGTTCCGCGAGACGGTCGTGACGATGCGGTTGAGCGTCACTCACCACCACGGGCGTTACTACCCTGCTCGAAGTCCCCGTTGTCCATGTACCGCCAAATGAACTCGAAGAACGATTCGGCTCCGGTCGCAAGCTGTTCGTCCGCCGGGGCGTTGTGAGGCAGGTCGTCGCGGTCGATGTCGAACTCCCAGAGGACACGCTCCGAGTTGTGTCGCGCCTCGATACGGCCCTCGTCGTGGATGGTGATGGCGACAGTCATCGGCGAACACCCGTGTAGTAACGCCGCAGTCCGTAGTCACCGCCAAGCACGAGTAGAGTCGCCGCAAGGAGCCAGACGACCATCATACCCGGCCCCAACCACCACGGGATGATACACCACTCTGTGCAAGTCACCAGGTAGTGGATATTGTCGCCGAGAACCCAAAGGTGCGCTCCTATAGCCGTCGTGCAGACATAGATACGACGGAATCGTTTCGAGTAGATTACTCCGCCAAGGACGATACCTGCGCTGACTCCAATTAGCGTGAGGATTAGGTTCGCTACAATAAACTCGCCCAACCATACCCCAAGGACGCTAATGCCGATGACGAGAGCAACGAGAACGAGCCCGCTACCGAGGATTTCATACGGCTCTTCCTCCATCATGCACCACCAGCGGTGCGCTCGTCGAGGGCTTCGTTAATGTCCTCAACTAGTTGCCGGGCCTCTCCCGGCGACATCTTGAGTTCTCCCTTAATTCCTCCGTAGTGTTCGTGTTCGAGGGAAATCGGGAACTCGTCCTCGTAACCAAGTTCCCAATGGGTTGACCCTGCGGTGACGTGACACTCACCCTCCTCTTTCATGGTGACAGCCCCATTAGCCAGTTCAACGCAGAGTTTCATTCGAGACCACCGTCGCCGAGGACAAACCTACCGTTGACGTAGAGAGCGGTCACTGCCGCGACCTTCTGATGACTCGGGTCTGCTTTCCGCACGATGATGTCGCCGTCGTAGTCGTCTTCGGCGCGGAGGAAATACTGGGTGCCGCGGGTTGTCTCGACTCGCGGGTGGCCGTAGTGGTCACCATCGACGGTCGCCGTGTTCGCACGGTCGTTCCATCGCACCTCATCGCCATCTTCGATGGCGTCTAGGAGTTCACTCATGCGGCATCACCCGCGGGAGCCACGGCCACTTTCAGCCACTCGTCCAACGCTCGCTGTTCATCATCGGCGAAGTTCTCGAACAGACGGGCTTGCCGGGTCATGCGGCATCACCCTCGTTTAGAGTGGCTTCGAGGGCCCAGAGTGGCATTCCGAGTTTGTCGGCAACTACTCCTCTCACAGTCGAGCGGTCTGCTCCGGTATCTTCCTCGACCTCGTCTACGAGTGTCTTGATGTCCCCCCCAGAGAGGGTGAAGGAAAGAGTATCACTCATGCATCACCACCTGCGTTCTTGCGGGAGAACTCGCGGAGGTCGTGAAACTGGCTCGCGGCGAAAACAGTCAATGCGCCACCGGCACAGACAAGAATTGGGTCGGTCGGTTGCTGTGCAATGACGCTGGCTCCGGCCCCAGCAGTCACACAGGATAGCGCGGAACCGATGACTAATCTTGCCCGGTCTGTTGTCGATAGTTCTTCAGTCACCTCCTCGGCATCTTCTGAATCGGTTGCCATAAAATGACAATATACCTATACGTCCATAGGTTTGTTGCTAAAATGAAGAGCATGGGCCGCTCGCGGTCAGAAATCGAAGTCGTCCTCTACACCGAGGTCGCGCGCCACGGCCTCCACGTCTTCGGGTTCGACGATGGGGGCGTCTACATCGGGGTCGTGGGTCATCTCGTCGGCGATTTCGTCGATGGACTGTTCACCGCGCTCGCGCTCTAACTTCTGCCAGAGTGCCTGTGTCAGGTTGCTTGTCATTGCACCTGGATGTCTCTCGTCGGGGGTTATTGGCGTTACTTCGAGTTGAAAAGAAGGGGTTGAGCGTGGTCAGTCAATGATTTCTGCGTCGTATTCGCACGCCCCTGGTTCGGGCAGGGCGTCAAACCGATAACCGCTGTCGATGATGATTTGCCAGAGTTCGGCGTTCTCGCGGTCTAAAAATGCCACTTCGCGCTCCAGTAGGTCAAGGCGCTCGCGCACCGGGAGATGTTCGTTAGTCGCTTCGTCGCCGATGTCGTCGATATGGACTTCGTCCATTCATGTCATACTATTTCCATTTCCTATTGGTGTTGCCTCGCACGGTTCTGAAGGTGCCCCCGCATGCGGGGGTTGTCGGTGGGACGTTTGACCACCATCCCACACGGGCCCGCCCCAACGTGTCCGTCACCACCTGTCTTCGGGGGGCAGGAACACCATTAGGGTCGCATCATAGTCGTGTCACTATGACAGACTTGGACGACAAAGACATCGACTTCCTCCGTGCTGTTACTCGGTTCGGTGGCGAGAACGTGGACACGACGACGATTCGGCGCGAGACAGGGATGACACGCAACACGGTTCGCTACCGTTTCGGCAAGCTCGACGACGAGGACATCATCGACGTTGGACGTGCAGAATCGTGGACTGGGTCTGGGAGCGCGCCCCGGACGGCCACGCTGACCGATGCCGGTCGGCAAGTCCTCGCGCGGGTTGGCGACGATGACGACGGTGCGGATGACGAGAATATCACCGATGAGGAACGCTTTGAGCGCATCGAGGAGCGATTAGACCGCATCGAAGCAAGGGTTGACATCGCCACAGGCACTCTCGGCGACCTCGAAGGCCAACACAACCAGATGACTGGCTGGATGGGCCTAGCCGAGGTCTATATGCGTGCCACCCGCAGAACATTCAACAACGAGTTCGACGACATTGACTTCGAGCAGACGATGCGCGAGGTCGACCCCGAGACCGACACCGAGTAACCTCAATTATCCCGTATTTGAGCTAGCTGAAGGCTCATACGCACGTTTCGGTTCCAATGTCCGTTTTGCCGATTTCAGGCGAAAACAATGTCCGCTTCCCGATTCGGAATCGCCATGCGGCGTCGAGCGGACAAGCGGACAGGCGGCGGCACCCCCTACCAAAGGCGGGCGTGGGTGCGCATGCATGCGCGAGGGGAGGTGGCCGGTCACTCGTCGGTGAGCAGGCCGAGGTCGGCGAGCTTGTCCTCATGGTCGCGCTTCGCCCGGCGAACTGCCTTACCATCCTCGTATCCGTACAGGCTCGCAATCTCTGGCTGTGTCATCCCGTGTTCGTCCTTCGTGGCTTCGAGAATCGCCATCATCTCCCGATTATGTTGGCGTGCGAGGTCATCAAGGTCGGCCTGTGTCGGCAGTTCTTCCTCGTCCTCATCGTCGAAGACGAAGTCACCCTCGTCGTACGTGCTGTAGTCGTCGTAGTTCGTCGGCGGGATGCCCGAGAGTGACATCATCTCGTTGATGCCCTGACGGTCTTTCACGTCCTGCCAGAAGACTGCCTTCTTCTGACTCTGCTTCTCGATGAATACGGTGCAGAGAGCGCGGAGGGAGGCATCAATGTCCTTACCGTCCTGGCCAATCAGGATGATGTTAGCGTTGCTCTTGCGGGCGAGCTTGAGGAGCTTAGCCAATTGCTTAGCGCGGTGCTGGTCGGCTCCAGACCCACTGAAAATCTGGGCGGCCTCGTCGATGACGATGACGAACGGGTCAAGCGACTCGCCTGCTTGGATGCGCTCCCGGCGCTCCTCCAATTGCTCAACAATGCGGCTGTAGTGGTCAATCTCTTCGTCGAGGTCGTCCGACGAGACGTTCGCCGCCATATACACGCTGTCACGGCCGTAGATGGAAGCGAACACCTCCAGCAGGAGGAACGCAAAGTCGGTCTTTCCAGACCCCATGATGCCATACACATAGCCGATGAACACGGGGATGTTCTCTATCATCGACTGGAGCGACATTAGCACCTTCATCCCGCTCACGTCCTTTTTGTAGCTAACGAGTCCACTGAAGAACGACAACTGGGAGATGTTGCCCGCGGCCAGAGCGTCTGTGCCAGTATGCGTCCCGTGGTCTTTCACGATGGAGCGAGCGACTCCCGTGTCCTCAAATGTCCGCTCGGCGTCGTCCGTCAAGGGCTCATAGTGGCGTTCACAGAACGCCAGTACGTCGCGGAGTTGTCGGTCTTGCACGATGCCCGTCCACGGGTGGGCGTCAGGCTCGTCGTCCTGGTTCGGCAGGTTTCCGTGGACGTATTCTCTGAATTCCGATTCTACTGCTTTCTGCTGTTCTGACTCGCTCTCACTCATTCTCACCACCTTGGTTGATTGTCACGCTCAGTCGCTCGCTGTCGAACGGGTTCTCGTGGTCAATGTCCTCCGAGTGGTCGCGGCGGCCCTCGACGATGTCGTCTATCTCTGCCTCGCCGGTCGCGGCGCGCACATCGTCCCGTAGGGACGTTTCGCCAGGCACACGCTCGCCTTCGAGGACGTGGATGAGGTAGGTCGCACGCTTGCCGACCGCGCCCTCAACGATGTCGGAGAAGTTGCGCCGGAGGCGTTCGTGCCACTCGCGCTCAACGCTCGCCTCGTGCTTGAGATATTCCATCCCCTCTCGCATTTCCCGCCTGATTTCGGTGCCGCTGACGCCACCGTAATAGCTACAATACGCCGTGTTAGTGTCCGCATCGTAGTGTTCGCATTCCCAACCCGTACGGGTTCCGCGGCGAGTACCGATGTTAATTCGGTGCAGATAGTCCTTGTCTCTATCAAGCTCTTGGAGTTCGCCGTTCTCGTCCTTGACGATGGCTTTCACCGTCAAATCTTCCCACGCTTTCGGCGGGAGTTTCTGCGTCTCGGTGTCACCGTTAGCAGGGTCTAGGACGTTAAGTAACTCGTTCCGTCGCGCGCCAATCCACTGGCGGAGATATTCCGCAGGCACCAGTAATAGCATGATGAGGTAGCCGAACTGAACCGTGTATGGCTTGATTTCAGGCGGCACGCCTGTCTCGATTCCGATTAGGTGCAAGAAGCCAAGGGCAACCGTGGCAAACATCCCGATTGCGATGCTGTAGACAACGACGACGTAGATGAGCAGACGCCACGCTTTGACGATACCAGTCTTCGCCCAATTCGCCAACTCTTTGATGGATTCGACATAGCTCATGGAAATCACTTAATGGGGTTCTTCGGTTTGGTTGCACCCCGAGCTAGGAGCAATTGAAGGCCGGTCATCATGACCAAGACGACTGCCCCACCTCCGACTGTCATCCCTAAGGAGTGCCCTGCATCGGGGGCCCAGTTGATGGAACTGCCCTCGCCAATCCAGAAATACAGCCTACCCGCGGCGTCGACCGTCAGCGCGGGCGTCTCAGGGTTATGAAGCGGAACTCGCAACGTGTTCTCTCCCTTGGAGAGTTCGTAGCGATAACGCTCCATTTCGCCCTCTGTCTGGCGTGACGAATCCGTGATGACGACCTGCTCACCACCATCTTCACTCGACACCTTCACGACGGCTTCGCCGTCGTCGTTGGTCTCGATAGAGTTCAATCGAATCCCTTCGCCGTGATAAAACAAGGTCGACGCATCGCCGTTACTTGAGTCGTCATCGGGCCCGTCAGCGGTATCACTGCTGTCCGTGTTCTCGATGCACTCTTCATATTCTTCGTTGGTCAACGCATCTGCACAGTCGTCTGCCGACTGCGCGGACGCACTATACGCCATATACCCAAAGACTGCCGCCGAAACAAGTGCGGCGATGGCCAGCACCCGCACGAGGAATCCTATTGGTATGATTTTGAAGATGAGCCAGAACATCATTCACCACCCGCGAGTGCGGCGAATAGCGCAATGATTAATCCAGCCCCCGGCACGAGGAACGCCCAGCGCGGAATGTCGTTGAAGACTGCCCCTGCGCCGCCGAGCCCGAACAGGTCGCTGACGTTGATTTCAGGATTCTGCGTCGCCGCTTCACGGGCGTTATTGGCCTGCTCCACGTCCTCCTCGTATTGATTCGGGTCGCGCGGACTGAAGGTGTACGTCTCGGGGGTCATCGTGTCCTTCTCGACACGCTCACCATCCTCGTACGAGTACAGCGCCTTGACCTCGAACACGCCCTCAAGCTCCGCTGTGTCACCAGACGGAGTCGTCATCAAGACCGCCCCATCCGACCCAGTAAGGTTGTCGACGACGTACGCCTCGCCGGAGTTGACCGATACTTCGTCAGGGGTGTCGAGGAGCAGGTTACCGTCGATTTTCTGTCCGTCCATCCCGTCGATTTCAGACTTGCTCGTGGCATTGGGGTACTCGACGACAGTCGCGGTACCCTTCAGGTCGGTCTCAAAGCCCAGTTGCGAGGCTGAGAGAGCCGTAAGACTTGCGTTTCCTTCCTCGTACGAGTATTCTTCCCACAGGCGAGAGGTTGCGACTACGTCGGCCGCAGGGAGTGAACCGCGCGCATAATTCTGGTCGATTTGGTCAACCCAACTGTCGACCTCGCCCGCAAGGTTCTGCGCCGCGCTACGGATGTTCGACACGGCCGACCTGCGGCGTTGAAGGTCGAGGAAACCGTAGAGGTCAGACCCGTCAGGGTCAGTCACCCCCCAGCGTTGGGGCATTCCACCAGTGTACGAGTCAGTCTCTACCTGGATGCTGGTAAAATCGTCATTGGCCGAGTCGTAGTAGTAGTGACCGCCCCCGAAACCACTCCCTTGCATGAAGGTATAGTCACCCCAACCAGCGGCCGCCTCCATCGTCTCGCCGTTGATTGTCTCATAATCGATGTAGATGATGTCGTCGGTGCTGGTGACTGGGTCATCCCCGTAGTAGTCACTGAACGGACGGAGGACGTCATCAGAATTGGACACATCGTACCCTGACACATCCCCTACCGGGTGTCCACCAACCCAGTCGAATTCAGACGAATCAACTCCTGTATTGTACGTATAGTAGAAGTTGAATATCTGACCAGCACTATCGGCGTGCCCGTACGAGTGAACGTGGTTGAACATCTCGATTAACTGCACCACGTCGGTCGTCTGGTTATCGACGATTTGCTGTTCGAGGTCAGCGTAGTCGTCCCGGATGTTCGCCTCCATCTCGGCCTTCAGGTCGGGAATGGACGGGGCGTCATCTGACGTGTCATTGAATCCTCGGACGAACTCAAGGACAGCATCCTGCCAAATCCAGTTCGAAGAGCGGTTGGCAACAAGGTTCTCAAATTCCTGCTCTGCCTCTGCGGACGAATCCAGACCGCGCGCCGCCGACCGGATATTGCGGTGCGTCTGAGTCAGCGTCTCATCCTCACTGTCGCCGTCTAGACCGCCCGAGACATACCAGTGGACGGCGGCTCCTGCGGCCGCCGCGACCGCCGCCCCAGCAATGACTCCAGCCAGTGCATCCGCCCGACCAATAGGGGAATACCGGGGCGCGACGTGGTTAACCGCGGCGGGCCCGCCAGCGGCCATCGCCGTGGCCATCGCACCCGTCTTCAGAACGTCCCGGCGCGACATACTCGGCCCGCTCGGGACATCGTCTCGTGCCTGTGCAACCGTATCGTAAAGCTTCGAATCGTCTCCCATTGTTGTACTGAAAGATGTGTGTCGTGTTTACTCGGTCACCTCCGTCTGTGCCTCTAGCTCCTGCTCCAACTCTTGCCGTCCCTTTTGGAACTCGCCCTGCGCCTCACCGACCGACCGCGCCAGCTTCGGAATTTTGTTAGCGCCAAACAGCAGGACGCCAATGCCCGCAATCACCATCATCTCCATTCCGCCCGGAATCATGGGTCGGCACCCGCCAGAGCGGCGAACATGAGGAGGACGACGAGCAGGCCGCCACCGACGAACACGTAGGTAGTCGTGTCACCATTGTCGCCGACCCAGCCTCCACCGCCAGAGGTGTCCTCCGAGAGGACGACCTCGAACTCGGTGTCGTTCTCGGTCACTTCGATTTCGTCGTCCACGGAGATGTCGCCATCAGGGCCCGTGACCGTCACGTTGTGCGTGCCTTCCGCGATGCCGGTGAAGGCCGCCGAGCCGTTCTCGTCGGTCGTCGCCGACTCGTTCAGGTCGGGGAATTCAACCGATGCGTTCTCGACCGCGATGCCGGTCGAGTCAACCACGTTGACAGTGATGTCGTGCGCTGGCGAGAGCGTCACGTTGTGCGTCTGAGCCGCCCCGGACACAGCGAAGCTACCATTCGTCGAGTCGAATCCATCCGCGGTGATGTCGAAGCTGTAGTTGCCGTCCGCAAGCGTGGCGACCGCGCTACCGTTATCGTCAGTCGTCAGCGTGGCAACCGTCGTCCCGGTGGAGTCGTCCGTGACATCGACCGTGGCGTTAGCGACGGCCGAGCCGTTGGCGTCAGTCACGTCGAACGTCTGCTCATAGGTCGATTCTTCGACCGTTACAGTCATCGTGTCCGTGTCGCTCGCTCCGTCAGGGTCAGTCACCGTGAGTTCGACCGTGTACGTGCCCGTCGACGAGAACGAATGGGTCGGCGAGACGCCCGTTGCGTCCTCTGTGCCGTCACCGTCGAAGTCCCACGAGTACGAGAGCGTGTCTCCGTCGGAATCGGTCGACCCGCTTCCGTCGAACGCCACGGAGTCGCCCTGGAGGGCGGTCTGGTTGGGGCCAGCGTCCGCGGTCGGCGCGGTGTTGGAATCCAAATAACTGACGGATTCGATTGTGGTGTCGCCGCTGACCTCCATCATCCCGACTCGGAGGTCACCGCTCCAACTTTCGTTGCTCGGCGAGTCGCCGGAGAAGTGGAGCGAGTCGGCAACATCAATCGTTATCGTGCCGTTAGAGTCGATTTGGCTGGCGTTGAACACGTGGTCAGCCGACGTGTTCAACGGAGTTTCGAGATAAACCCGTACCTCCGCTCCAGACGACATGTTGCGGGTCTCAATCCGCACCTTGTCCACGGCTTCTGTGTTACTGATGTTGACATAAGGCGACGAAGATGCACTGTCGGACAGTTCAAGGCCTCCATCGCCAGTTGTACTGGCGTTGGTGCCGAGCGTCCAGTCGCTGAAGTCGTCACCATCTTGCCAAACTGTGGTTGTGACCGTCGCGGCGACCGCTAAGCCCGATACGACGAGCATGGCCGCCATCACAAGGACTCCGAACCGCTTGATGTGTTGTGTTCCGTTCATGAATTTCACCTTGAAATGTTCAGTTGAAGTAGCCCGCGGCCTTGTTGCCAATCGGCGCACCACCCTGAAGGAATAGCCCGAGACCAATCGCGGTCGCGCCTGCCTCCGGGACGTGGTTAGCTAGCGATGCGCCGAAAATCAGCATCAGACCAAATGCCGTGGTTGATGCCGAATTCGCAAATTTCGAAACTTCGCCGATGTCAAGTCTGTCACTCATGTTACGTCACTAATAACTAGTTCAGCCCCTATAGGTATTCCCCACAGTAATAAATATTTAAATAGAGAACAACCACCGCGCATAATTCGCACAGAAACACGGTCAGAATCAACGCCAGCACGAGACAAGGGGCAGAACCCAGAGAATTAACTCGCGGCGTTCTGCGAGTGCTTCACGTCCATGATGGCGTCGAAGACGCCAAACCCGCGCGGGTCTCGGAGCGCATCACGGTCAACGAGCGTCTTGTCGTGTGCGCCATGACGAAACGGCCGCCCCTCCCGGTCGACCTTGTCCGCGGTCGCCAACCCAACAACACCAAACTCAGGCGGCCCGTCAGCGTCGACCTGTCGCGCCTCGACCAGCAAATAGATGTCTGCCCCGACCCCGTCGCCGCGCTCCCGGACAAGCAGGTCTGGGTTCGAGAAGCGTTCGCCGTAGCGCAATTTAACGTCAATAGAGACGCCATAGGCGTCAATGTCACATGATGCATCTTCATCGTCCGTGACACGGCGATGGACAACATCGTGGCCCTCCAGCCAGTCCGATGCGACCTGCTCAGCGACCGCGCCAAAAAACACGTCACGTCGCCATTCATCACGGTCGCGGACGCCCCCATCGGCATCGAAATCCCACTTGCAGTTTTCCATCCACGTCATCGCGCGGGCATATTGGTCGTGTGTCGGTCGGCGTGTGTTAGTTGTCTTCATCTTCAGTCAAACATATTATATGAACCCCTATATGTCTATTTCTAGCACGAAAACGGTTCGCCACCGTGAGGTGGCGGAAGACAACCTAACACGTCCAGTTCTACTGGACGAAGGGTTATATGGTTGCCACGACCAAATAACTATCGGTAATCAAACACGAGGACAAGAAGGAGTCCGGGTGCGAGTCAGCGACGTTCCGCTAGTCCAGAGGGCGAGTGGGCCCAACTGTCCCACGCTTGCGCTTCGGCGGCCTCCAAGCGGTCGCGGTCGTCAAGGCGGTCGCGGAGCGTCACCCAGCCATCCATCTGCGCGACGATGTCCTCAACGTCTTCGTCCACATCAGTCATCGCGCATTACCATCCAAGTCACTAACAGGTCGTCGTTCCTGCGATGGGTGCAAATTGCTGGGGCCGCGGTGGATGTCCATCACCCGGTCGTTCGACGACGCAGGCGTTGAGTGGATGCTGTCCAGCAACTCCTGCTCGCCCTCGGTCTGGCCGACCCAAACTAGGTGGACGCACTGTGCATCAGATGATGTGTTTTGGTTGTCTGTCATCATATTTGTGTTATCGTGCTGACCTTATTGGTGCTCTCCAACCACGACCCAGACCCATTCCGCGCTTCGCGCGGAGATGCCACTCACGTTGTGGCGCATTCGAGCCCAAGTCGATAGCGGGCGACCACCGACAGCGTCTATGAAAAAACAACAAGCGATACCCGTTTAAGCGTGCTTCTTATCGGTTAATTCTCGAACCCTGCGTCTAGCAGTTCGTCATCCTCGTCACTATCAACTGGCGTTGCCGCGAACACTTCGTCAGTCCCCTTCTCGCCATCATCGTCACCGCTCGTCGCGCTGGCAGTATCGTCATTACCAGACTTAGCCAGGTTCTCAAGTGCCGCTTCAACTCCCGACCTGTCTGCCTTATCAGTCGACGGCATAGCTTTCTCCGTGTTCTTGATGACAGGGCCATAAGTCTCAACCAAGTGCGGAGTACAGCGGCCGAGGACTTTCCGAATTACGTCCTTCCGTGCAGATATGTTGTCCGGGCCCGTGAACGACCGGGACGTGTTGCGGACAACGTAACGGGTAGCCGCTTCAAGCACCTGGGTTTGCGCCTCCACAGTTTGTGCAATATCCAGTTCGGCAAGCCGCTCAGGGTGGGTCTCCTCCTCGTCCCACTCACGGATTTTCCCATCCACCTGCTCGTCGTCGACCCCCTTCTCGACGGCATCCTCGGAATTGATGGCCGCATCGACCGCATCGGCAAGGTCACCCACGGGATACAACGACGTGTCGCCGTCACGAACCCACGCACCGAAGCGGGTCATCCGGTCATCGTCGACTGCATCCCATCCGCGCCGGGCCGCGGTGGCGATTGCTTGGAGGTCGGCGACCCGTTCCGCGCGAGAGTCCCAAGGCGACGCCAGCAGTTGCACGAGGCTATCGGCGACCAAGTCACCCAGACCGCGCCCCTCGGGCGTGTGTGCAGGCAGAAGATAGATGTTGCATTGCGGCTTGCGGAAGTGCGGAGGATGCTGGACAACGTCTTCGTCATCATCCTGTTCGCGCTCAAACATTTGGCGCACATAGTGCGCCCACCGCGCCTCGGTCTCGACCGCATAATACTCGGAAAGGGAGAGGAGTTCGGCGCGCACATCGACATCAAGCATCCGGTCGAGGTCGTCCAGCACGGATTCTTCGACCGCGGTGAGGTTGTCCTCGATGTCCTCGTAGGCGTCGACATCGCGGAGGTCGGCGAGGATGGCTTCGTTGGCGACTTGGCCTCGGGTCAGCGCACCGTCATCGCCCGATAGGATGGCAACTGTCACATGCGCCCAGTAATTCATCGTAGGTCGCTTCTTGTCTCCGGGTTCGTTCAATCGGAGAGTCGACGACACGGAATCGGTCGGCGGGGATTGTGTCATACACAGACAATTACCCCATACCCCTATAGCTTTGTTTGTACCTCGAAGGCACAATTACAGCCCCAACAACGTGCTAATATTTGCCAAGGTTGTGGGTTAATATCAATCATAGAGAGGGACGAGGCACCCGGTCGAGGGTGCCGAACGGGCGGTCGGCGCAATATATTTTTTTAGACGAAATGAGTAGGTGGGGCTGAGCGTGGCGAACGGGCCCTGTGACGAGCGTGCCGATATTGACCGTTTGACGAGTGCCAGCGCGGCGAGTGTGACGAGGTGGCCGCCGCGGCGGCGCAGTACGTGGTACTAATTGTACCACGCACTATACAGTAGTGCGTTGTACGTTGTGCCACGTACTGTACAATTAGATGTACGTGGTTGTACGTAATTGTAGTGCTAACGGTACAGTTATCCAAATGCTGTTTCAGCCAAGTTCAAGGGTCGTCAGCTATCGTTACGGCTCTTTGTCTGAATCGTCCAATATCGGCACTCTCAGCGGAGGAGGTCATCGGCACTCGTAACCCCACTCACTCATCTCCTCTGAAAAAAAATATTTTCAGCGTCACGGCCAGCGTGGTCACCGCATCGTCACGCTGTGGGTGCGGCCACACTCGCACTTCGTCACGTTGCCGGGAGCGGATAGTGCGTGGTCGACTCGGCGACCGCATCGGCATTGGGTCGTGGCCGTCCCGCGGTCGTCCTCTAGGTCGATTCGGACGCTCATGGTTCATTTCACCATTTAGACAGAGATATTAAATGTGTTTTCCCCCTCTGGGCCGTCAGATGTTGTCAAGGAATCCTCGTCGTTGCTCCATCTTCTCTCGCTCGCTACGACCGTCATAGTGCTTCTCCAACACACTCTCGCTCACTTGCGCTCTGTCACTAACGATTTCGCGGGGCACGTCGGCGTTCAAGTGCGTCGTTATCGCCCCTCGCCTGACGCTGTGGGGGCCCGTCGTGCTTGGGCACTCGTACGAGTAGTTGTCGTTCGTGGCGGCCTTGCAGTCGTCTTGGTCGCGGTCGTGTGGGCACCCGTCACCCCACCAGCACGGTCTCGTCAACCTGTAAATCCACCCGCGGATGGTGTTGGCCGCCATCCGCCCGTGCTTCGTGGCCAACAGGGGCTTGCGGCCGTACTCGTCGGTCACGTTGGGTCGGGTTTCGGCGATGTAATCGTCGATGATGGCACAGGTCTCGGGGCGCAATGCGACCATCCGCTCGCCGTTCGACCCGTTTTTCAGTCTCGTGTCGGTGTCCGGTCGGTGGACGAATTCGACGTACTCGTCTTGAGGGCCGTAATCCGCGAGGTCAAGTGAGCGGAGCGCACCCGTTCGAGCTCCGGTGCTCCAAGCGAGAACGAACAGCATGTGGGGTTTGGAGGCGTAGCTGTAGCGGTCGAGGCGGGTCAGTATGGCTTCTGCTTGTTCTGCTGTGACGATGTGGTCGCGCACGTTCTCATCGCCCTTCAGGGTGGGCGACTCGGCGCTCTCGTGGATGTCGCTCTGAGCGTAGTTGAGTCGTTCGAGGTATTCGAGGAATCCCCTGAGGCAGTCCATATTCGACTTCAGAGTTGGCTTCGCTAACTCGCCGTCGCAGTCAGCGCCCTCGTCTCTCCGCCACGCTTTGAAGTCGTGGATGTCGCGCGGTGTGATGTCCGATATGTCGTCGATGTCGTTCTGGTCGCACCAGTCGAGGAAGTAGTTAAGTCTGTACTCGTAACTGCTGAGCGACTCTGGCGATAATTCGGTTTCGCGGTGTTCGAGGTAGATGGTCAGTGCTTGTTCTGGTGATTCCGAGTTCATGGATTCGGTGACCTCCGAACCGCCCAGACATATCCGACGGTCGTGGCCGAGCAGGCCCGCAGGGTCTGCGCGGAAGGGAGACGCCGCGAGTTTGTTTCGCGGCTTCGACTGGCGTGCGAATCCCATCGTGCCCGTAATCTCCTCGCGACGTGCAGTCGAACCGGAGCCGACGACTCCGGGGATTCTTCGTTTCGCGGTCGGACTGCC
Source organism: Halorussus gelatinilyticus (assembly GCF_023238445.1). Taxonomy (GTDB): domain Archaea; phylum Halobacteriota; class Halobacteria; order Halobacteriales; family Haladaptataceae; genus Halorussus; species Halorussus gelatinilyticus. The sequence goes on from NZ_CP096658.1 coordinate 1,142,977, forward strand.
AGCGGTGAGAGAAAGCCTAGACGCGCTCGTTCAGAAGAGGTCGCCGACATCGTTGATGTCCGAGCGACAGAAGGGACACCGATAGTTCGTCTGGAAATCGTTGCGTTGGGCAACGGTTCGGGTTTCGAGTTCGTGCATTGCGATACTGCGACCACAGTCGGGACACGCTACCTTCGTCACGGGCATGAGTCTATAGCCCAAACACTTAAATTGCAGTGTAAGGTCAGTAGAGAAATCTTACGGCCGAGACGAACGAAAATCCGCGGCCGGATTGACGTGCTGGCAAAGGAGTTGAAATAAATTTCCGCATCCCGGACTAGCCGTCGAATCGGAGATTGTTACCGCTCCGCACACGAAAATCGACGGTTTCGTTCCGAAGTCGCGCGGTCGCCCCGAGAAGTTCCACGGAACGGCCGCTCGCTCACTCGTAAAATCTGCACCAAAAGGAGAGCGCTCAGTCCTCGAAACCGTCCTCGAACCGGAAGGTGTCAGTTCGACCTTTTTCCGCGTCGGGTGTCCTCGGGTGCGAACAGAGTTCGCACTCTGCGGGCACCACCCCTCGAAAAACGTCGATGAAAAAGGTCGCTCACTCCGTTCGCTCGCGGTCGATTATCCTTCGAAACCGTCCTCGAACCGGAACGTGCCGTTACGCTGGACGATTTCCCCGTCCACCTCGATGTAGGAGTCCTCGGCCATGTCCACGATCATGTCCACGTGGACCGCGCTCTCGTTGCCGGTCTCGCCCTCGGGCAGGCACTCGTCGTAGGCCCGTCCGACCGCGAGGTGGATGGTGTCGCCCATCTTCTCGTCGAAGAGCATGTTGTAGGTGAACCGGTCGATGTCGCGGTTCATCCCGATGCCGAGTTCGCCGAGTCGCTTCGCCCCCTCGTCGGTGTCGAGAATCTGGCCCAGCACGTCCTCGTTCTTGCTGGCTCCGTACTCCACGACCTCGCCGTCCTCGAACCGGAGGTAGCCGTCGTTGACCTCGTGGCCCTCGTGGACGAGGGGCTTGTCGAACAGCACTTCGCCCTCCACCGAGTCGGCGACCGGCGCGGTGAACACCTCGCCGCCGGGTAGGTTGTTCTTCGCGTGGTCGTTGATGGTGGTCATCCCCTCGATGCTCATCCGGAGGTCGGTCGAGTCCCCCGAGACGACGTGGACCTCCTCGCCGGCGTCCAGAATCTCGACCATGCGTTGCTGGTGGGCCTTCTGCTCGGACCAGTCCTTGCCGATGGCCGACCAGACGAACTCCTCGTACTCCTCGGTGCTCATCTCGGCGTTCTGGGCGTCGGCGGGCGCGGGGTACTGGGTCAGTACCCACGTCGTGTCGAGAATCTCCTCGCGGACGGGCAGTTGGGCCTTCCGGAAGGCCGACATGGTGTCGCTGTCCACCGCGCTCATCTCGGCGACGTTGTCGTGGGCGCGGACGTGAATCCACACGTCGGCGGCCTCCGCCAGCGCGAGTTCGTGGTCGGGCGTGTCGAGGTCCTCGGGCGCGACGGCTTCGAGGAACGCCGCGCGCGTCCGGTCCTTGCGGAACGAGACGTGGAACGGGAACGCACCGCGTTCGCCGATGGTCTCACAGAGCGCGAGCGTCAGGTCCTCGGCCGCGGAAGAGGCGCTGACGACGACGTTGTCACCGGCCTCGATTTCGGTGGAGTGATCGACGACTGTCTCGGCGTGATCTCTGACTCGGGGGTCCATACCGAGAGATGACGGGGAAAGGCGCAAACCGCTTTCGGTCCGGAACAGCGAGGCGGTCGCCGCCGTCCTGCCGCCCCGACGCGGCGGAGGCCGAATCGCCGCCACCGAGGGGTATTTGACTCGCCGCGAGCAAGACGCTCCCATGATAGACCTGCGGAGCGACACCGTGACGAAACCCGACGAGGAGATGCGCGAGGCGGCCCGCGACGCCGACGTGGGCGACGACGTGTACGGCGAGGACCCGACCGTTAACCGGTTAGAGGCCGAGGCCGCCGACCTCGTGGGCATGGAGGACGCCCTCTACGTCCCGACCGGGACGATGGGCAACCAAGTCGCGGTCCGGACCCACACCGAGCGCGGCCAGGAGGTGCTGACCGAGCGAGAGAGCCACGTCGTCAAGTGGGAACTCGGCGGGATGGCCCAGCTCTCGACCCTACAGGTCCGGACCCTCGACGGCGGCGAGCGCGGGGTGCCGACCCCCGAGCAGGTCCGCGAGGAGTACGTCGAGGAGGACCTCCACCGGCCCGGAACCGGTCTGCTGACGCTCGAAAACACCCACAACAGCAAGGGCGGCGTCGCCATCGCGCCGGAGAAGATAGACGCCGCGGCCGAGGCCGCCCACGACCGCGGGGTTCCGGTCCACTTAGACGGCGCGCGAGTGATGAACGCCGCAGTTGCCCACGACGTACCCCCGGAACGGATGACCGAGAGCGTCGATTCGGTGATGTTCTGCCTCTCGAAAGGACTCGGCGCGCCGGTCGGGTCGATACTGGCCGGGAGCGAGGAGTTCGTCGCCCGCGCCCGACGCAACCGCAAACTGTTCGGCGGCGGGATGCGGCAGGCCGGAGTAATCGCAGGACCGGGCCGACTCGCACTCGAAAACGTCGAGCGACTCGCCGAGGACCACGAGAACGCCCGCACGCTGGCCGAGCAGTTGGCGAGTGTCGAGGGCCTGACCGTGCAGGACCCCGAGACGAACATCGTCCTCGTGGACACCGAGGGCACGGGCCACGAAGCGGACGCGTTCCTCGACTCGTGCGAGGAGATGGACGTGCTGGGGACCCAGTTCGACACGCACGTCGCGCGGTTCTGCACGCACTGGGACGCGGACCGCGACGACGTTGAGACGGCGGCCGAGCGCGTCGGCCAAGCGGTCGAAAATCTGGACTGAGCGCGGTGCGAGGTCGCTCTCCGTCCTCGCGGCAACGATTATCGACGGCCGTTCTGGACGCCCTCGCGGAATCCGGTGACGGTTCGCCGGAGGAACAGGTACATGTAGAGGACGAACCCGAGCAGGATGACGAGGAAGCCGACGACGAGTGGATTATTAAAGATGAAACTGAGGTCCATGTCTGAGACATTCGGTCGCGGCCTCAAATTCGTTTCGACGTTCCCTACTCTCGCAGGGAACAAAGTTCTTGAGACGGGGGTGTCAACTGCGACCTATGGCTGACCTGCTGCCCTCCACCTCGGACGCGACCGCCCCCCAATCCGCCGAACCGCGGGTCATCGGCGTCGATAGCGACGACGCCGAGGAGTTGCTCGGCGCGCTCTCCTCGGGGACCGCACGAGAACTGCTGGCCGCCCTCCACGAGGACCCCGCGACGCCCTCGGACCTCGCCGAGACCATCGACACGTCGCTCCAGAACGCCCAGTACCACCTCAAGAAACTGGAGAACGCGGACGTGATTCAGGTCGTGGACACCGTCTACTCGGAGAAGGGCCGCGAGATGAAGGTGTACGCGCCCGCCGACCAACCACTGGTCGTCTTCGCGGGCGACGAGGAGAAGACGACCGGACTGAAGTCCGCGCTCTCGCGCTTGCTCGGCGCGTTCGGCGCGCTCGGCCTCCTCAGCGTCGCCATACAGGAGTTCTACGGCGACGGCGTCGGCGCGCTGCTGGGCGGCACGGGCGGCGACGCGATGTCCGAGACGGGCGGCGGAGGCGGCGGTGGGATGACGGTCCAGTCCACCGACACCGCCGGGCAGGCCGCCGACGCCGCGGCGAACGCCCTCCCGCCGGGACTGGTCTTCTTCGCCGGGGGCGCGCTGGTCCTCGCGCTCGGGTTCGCGTGGTGGTACTACTCGAACAGCGGCGAGTAAGTCGCTCTCCGGGCTGAATTGCCGGAAATAGCCGATAACTAAAACGCGCATTTGAGCTTACACGAAGTATTTGGTAAACCGGAGTGTAGGGAGAAGTGTACCGCCCCGCTTCGGCCCTCCACCATCGCGGGAGTCCGCGTCCCTGTGCCCCGTGGGTTCCCGCCCCCGACTGCGCTCCACCGACTCCGTTACGGACTCCGGTTCCCTCCACGGTTCCGGTGTGCTCCGCGGTACCCCTGCCCGGTCCCGGTACCCCTGCCCGGTCCCCGATGCCCTCTACGGTCCCCGGTGCCCTCTACTGCCCGCGGTGCGCCGCCGCATCGCGGTCCGCCGGTGCCTTCCATCACGCCCTCCACCGCCACCGAATCGCCGCGGAGGACGGGCGGGGCGGTCGTCCGATACCTCGCCTTCTTACTCGATTTCGAACGTCTCCACGACAGAGCCGTCTCGGTGTCGAATCTCGCCGACGAGCCTCGCGTCGGTTCGCTCCTCGCCGTCCGCTACCCGGAGTTCCGCGTGGGTCGGAGTCCCGCCGCGCGGGTCGGCGTGACTGCCGGGATTGAGCAGGAGGACGTCCTCGGCGTCGGTGGCCGCGTGACGGTGCGAGTGGCCGAACACCACCGCGTCGGCGGCCTGCTGGCGGCCCAGTAGCGAGAGACCGGTCGCGCCCCGGTCGTCGCCGTGGGTCAGGACGAACCTGACGCCCTCGATTTCGAAGGTGCGCTCGGGCGGGAGTCGGTCGCGGACCTCGGGCGTGGCGTTGTTGCCGTAGACGGCGTAGAGTCGGTCCGCGACCGCCTCGAAGGCGTCGAGCGCGGCCGCGTTCACGAAGTCCCCGGCGTGGACGACCGCGTCGCTCTCCTCGACCGCTCGCTTCGCGCGGCCTTCGAGTTCGTTGCCCGACCGACTGTGAGTGTCCGAGAGGACGGTAATCATGACTCGACGTAGGAGCGGCGGGTTCCTGAGCGTTTCCGTCCGGGTTGCAATCACTTTCTTGTCCGGCGAGAGAGAAGGCTACGCCAATGGCCGAAAGCAAATCCGTCGTTATCGCCGCGCTCATCGCCAACGGGGTGATAGCCGTGCTGAAGTTCCTCGGCTTCCTGCTGACCGGGAGCGCGGCGATGCTCTCGGAGACGTACCACTCCATCTCGGACACCGGCAATCAGGTGTTCCTACTCATCGGTATCCGATACAGCAGCAAGGAGGCGAGTCGGGCCCACCCGTTCGGCTACGGGAAGGCGCAGTTCTTCTACAGCTTTCTGGTGAGCGTCCTGCTGTTCGGCATCGCCGGGTGGGAGTCGGCCAAGCACGGGTACGACGCCATCATGCATCCCCACGTCCCCGAACAGGGCGCGGCCACGTTACTCGGATACACGTTCCCCGGCGTCTGGGTCAACTACGGCGTGCTCATCGCGGCGATTCTGTTCGAGGGCTGGGCGTTGAAGAAGGCGTACGCCGGCATGAAGAAGGACATCGAGCAGCACGACTGGAGCGGTCTGGTGGAGGCGTTCAAGAAGACCACCAACGTGACGACGCTGACCGCGTTCACCGAGGACACCATCGCGCTCGCCGGCGCGGGCATCGCGCTGGTGGGAATCTACCTCTCCAGAGTCACCGGGAACCCGATTTACGACGCGGTGTCCGCGCTGCTCATCGGAATCATGCTGATGGGATTCGCGGTGGCGCTCGCGTGGGAGAACAAGCGCCTCCTGCTAGGCGAGAGTCTGCCGGAGTCCGAGGAGGAGCGACTCCGGAGCGTCATCGAGGGATGGGACGGCGTGGTGAACATCGTGGACTTCCGGACCGTGGTCTTCGGGCCGGAGGACGCGATTCTCACCGCCGACATCGCCTTCGAGAAGGGCATCGCTACGGCCGAGATGGACCAGAAAATCACCGACCTGGAGGACGCGCTGATGGAGCAGAACGGGAGCGTGTCGAAAGTGTACATCGAACCCGAGACGCGGTGGCGGAGTCAGCAGGAGGCGGCGGAGTAGTTGCGCGTCGTCGGGCAGTAGCACGTTCCGTCAACTGATGCGACACTTCCGCCCGCAAGCGAGAGTTTAAACCCGAAGCCGAGCAAACGACTCCCGTGGCAGAGACGAACGGGTACATGCGCTTTTTCCCCTACGAGGAGCCGTACGACAACCAGCGGGAGGCGATGGACCGCATCTACAACGCCTTCTCGCGCGGACAGGACGTGCTGTTCGAGGGGGCCTGCGGGACGGGCAAGACGCTCTCGTCGCTCGTGCCCGCGCTGGAGTACGCCCGCGAGGAGGACAAGACGGTCGTCATCACGACTAACGTCCACCAGCAGATGCGCCAGTTCGTGGCGGACGCGCGGGCGATTACGGAGGAGGAGTCGATTCGAGCGGTCGTGTTTCGGGGGAAGGGGTCGATGTGCCACATCGACGTGGGTTTCGAGGAGTGTCAGGTCCTGCGGGACAACACCTACGAGGTCGTGGACGCCGAGAGCGACTTGGCGGAGTTGGAGGACCGCCAAGAGGAACTGCTCGAAGCGAGTCAGGAGGGCGACGAGCGCGCCGCCGAGGCCCGGAGCGCGGTCATGGACGAGTTAGAGCAGGTCCAAGAGCGCGTCGAGGGCTTGGAAGAGCAGAACACCTGTGAGTACTACTACAACAATCTGGTCGGCGACAACGACGAGTTCTACTCGTGGCTCTACGACGACGTGCGCACGCCCGACGACATCTACGAGTTCGCCGAACAGCAGCAACTCTGCGGCTACGAACTGCTGAAAGACGGGATGGAAGGCGTCGATTTGGTGGTCTGTAACTACCACCACCTGCTCGACCCGATGATACGCGAGCAGTTCTTCCGGTGGTTGGACCGGGACCCAGAGGACGTCATCACCATCTTCGACGAGGCTCACAACGTCGAGGACACCGCCCGCGAACACGCGACGCGGACGCTGACCGAGAACACCCTCGACTCGGCGTTGGACGAGCTGCAGGACTCGGACGACGCCCGTAGCGAACCCGCCTACAACGTGATTTCGGCGTTCCGGGCCGCGCTCGAAGCGACCTACGAGGACAACTTCGGCTTCGGCGACCGCGAGAAAGTCGGCGACGACTGGGAGGACGTCTCCATCGCCAACGAGAGCAAGCGCGACGATTTGACGCTCGCCTTCCTCCAGCAGTACACCGGGAAGGGCATCGACACCGAGTTGGAACTGGCGGTCCACCTCGGCCGGGAACTGGACGAAGAGTACGAAGAGGCCTACAAGACCGGCGAGGCGACGACCAGACAGGAGTGCCAGACGCTCCAAGCCGCGACGTTCATCCAGTCGTTCATGGACGAGAGCGCGGAACTGGGCCAGTACCCCGTGGTCTCGGTCCGGCGCGACGAGGCGACCGAAGAAGTGTACGGCCGCGCGGAACTGTACACCTGCATCCCGCGGGAGGTCACCGAGGAGTTGTTCGGTGAGGTGTACGCCACGGTGCTGATGAGCGCGACGCTCCGGCCCTTCGACGTGAGTTCGGCCGTGCTGGGACTGGACGACCCCGTGGAAATCGCCTACGGACTCCAGTTCCCCGAGGAGAACCGCCGGACGTTCGCGGTCGAGACGCCCGCGCTGTTCTCCAGCGAGCGCGACGACCCCGACACCCAAGAGGCCATCGCGGGCGTCCTCCGCGATTCGGTGGAGTTCACCGCTGGCAACACCCTGCTGTTCTTCCCGAGTTACGCCGAGGCCGAACGCTACTACGACCGCCTCTCGCGGGAGTTCGGCGGCGGAAGCGGGAACGAGAGTGCGGGAACGACGCTCCTGATGGACGAACCCGGCACCTCCGTCGAAGACCTGCGCCAGCGGTTCGTCGCTTCGGACGACGCCGCGCTGTTCACGTCGCTGTGGGGCACCCTCGCGGAGGGCGTCAGCTTCGACGGCGACGAGGCCCGGACGGTCGTGGTGGTCGGCGTTCCCTACCCGCACCTGAACGACCGGATGGAGGCCGTGCAGGAGGCGTACGACCGGACCTTCGCCGACCGGTCGGGCCGGGATTCGGGGTGGGAGTACGCCGTCGAGATTCCGACGATTCGCAAGACCCGGCAGGCGCTCGGTCGGGTGATTCGTTCGCCCGACGACTTCGGCGTCCGCGTGCTGGTGGACAAACGCTACACCGAGGCGGGACAGCACGACATGGGCAAGTACAGCGTCCGCGGGACGTTCCCGCCCGAGGAGCGCGCCGAGATGCTGGACCTCCAGCCCGAGAAGCTGAAGTTCGCGATGCTGAACTTCTACTCGGACGAGGACGCGTGGGACGGCGCGCCGCCGACGCCGTGAGAACGAGGATTCGTGTCGGGGCCGGTTTCGTGTCTACACCACTACGACAGCACCACGACCGCGACCGTACAGCAGTCGGTTGCCGACTCCGGGGAGTCTACCGCGCTGCACCGTCCGACACCGCGACCGTGGGCCTCCACCCCCAGCCTCGTCGGCCGCGTCTGCGGCCGACATCCACCGTCGGAAGCGAGTTCCGACGAGCCGTGCGCTCACGTCCGTTCGCGCAGACCTCGCGCGGTAGGCGTATCGCCCACGGCGATGCGCCTGCACGCGCCGAGTCGTGAAACAGATATAGCTTCACTGAAGAACTATTTTTCTATCTAAGAGAGATAAAATTCGTTCTCTGCTCGTTCGCCGACGACGCGACGCTCGCGGGCTACCCCGGAAGCGAGAACGTGGCGACTTCCTCCTCGTACGTCGCGTCCCAGAGCGCGAGGCGGTTGACGGTCCACGTCACCGGCTCGATTTCGCGGTCTGCGAGGCGGCGGGCCGTCCCCTCGGCCGCCACGCCACCGCCGCGGGCGAGCGTGACGTGGGGCACGTAGTCGTCGCCCTCGAACTCCTCGACGGCCGAGAACTCGTCGAGCAGTCGCCCGTGGACCTGCCGGAGGCCCGGACTCTCGACGGCGAGGTAGACCACCGGTCCCTCGCCGAGCGGCGGGTTCTCGAAGCGGTCGATGCCGGTGACGCGGGCCTCGAAGGCCGGCGCGCCCGCGAGTCGGGTCCGGAGCTGCTCGCGCAGGCGGGCGGTCCCGCCCGGCGGTTCGTCGCCGAGGCGCTTACAGAGGAGGGTGTGGCGCTCCCGGATGGATTCGAAGTCGAGGAGCGCGGGGCGCAGGTCCTCGGCCAGTCGCTCGACTTCACCGGGAACCGGGACGTTGAGGCTGTACACTGTCGGACAGTCGGGTCGAACGAGCTAAGAGAGTGACGGTTCGGGACTTCCCAGCGCGGTAAGCGGTACATCGTCTGACAGTCACTACCGTTTTAATTCACCACTCTGGATTACTAATCATGCCCACGTCTGCAAGTCGAGAACATCTTCGACTGCTACCTGCAATTTCGGCAGTCACTGTCGCAACCGCGCTGGGAGCCTACCTGATTGGCTCCCCAGTCGGGTCACGGCAACTCTCTACGGTAACACTCGCTGGCGTCTTCGTCGGAGCGACTATCGTCTCCGCCGCGAGCATCGTCACGGGGCGGGAAGGCGTCGCCACGGCCATTGGCCTGCTGTTCTTCCCGGCCGGACTCGTCGGGTTCGCTCTGGGACCGCAACTGTGGATTATCGGCTCGCTGATCCTGCTCTCGACGACCCTCGACCGAAGCTACGTTCCCTACGCCCTCCTCCTGTTCGTCGGCGGGCTACTCGCGCTGACGGTGCTGACGGCTTCGGGATATCGAGCAGTCGCCGCCGGTCTCGCGGTCGTCGTGTTCGCCGCCGCGGCGTACAGTACGCTCACCGTTCGGCGTCGAGTCGCACCCACGTAGGCCGACCTCAGAGCCCGAACGCTCGCGGAAGCGACTTCGGCACGGACGACGTTCCGAGCGCTGGGTCGGTGCCGAGCGCGAGTAGCACGACGAGGAGGACGAACAGGACCTTCAACAGGTCCTCGGTCTGGACGGTGGCGCGTCCGGCGGTCATACCACCCGTCGAGAGGGCACGACGAAAAGCGTTGGGGCCATCGTATTTGGAATTTATTGTCCCCCGATAAGACATAGTCCTTTACCGATTTGACCAGATACCGCCCCACATGGTTCTATACTAACATTTTATGTCTTTCGTCTCTTCCCTTACTTCTATGAGGGAGGAATCCCAGAAGACCTCTCGAAGACGGGTTCTTGCGAGCGTGGTAGGACTTACGGCAGGAGCGGGCTGTTCAGCGTTTTCGAGACAATCCTCGGTCTCTCGCGTCCACCTAGGTTTGATAAAGCTTGCAAACTGGTCCCCGCAACAACGCAGTGTCGAGATTCTTGTAGAAGAAGATGGAAACGTCGTCTACTGGTCGGAGTTTGCACTTAAGTCGGAGACGCAACGAACAATTCTCTCCGAATGTAGTAACGACGGCCTCCCGTGGGAAGGGAAAGGACGATATATCGTTCGTGCCCGGGAAGAAACGAGCTCTCGGTATCTAACAGTTGATCCAGTGAAAGAGGCACGACAGCAGAGTAATTACATCGAATCAGACCGAATAAAGGTCGGAATCACGTTCGAGGATTCGATGCTGTCGGCCACACTGTGGCCCGGGGAGATGAACTGTTCGCGAACGACGCAGGCACTTACGAGAGCGCTGAACCCGATGACAGCTGAGAGTGACGGCCACGAGAGTCAGTAAGCGATTTGCTCGATTCGGAGCTTTGGAGAAAGTTTGTAGAGCAACTGATATTTGTAGCCGAACGAACTGTTCGCTCGCCGACTGCAAACATTGCCACCCCGAAAGAGTTTAAAACCCTCGCCATCGTAGCAGGTAGCGATGACAGGGACTCACGGTCTGGGAGCGCGCGCCCTTCCCCAGAGCCGTGAGTCCGCACTTCTCCTCGCGCCGCGACGACGACCGGGGTCCCTTTAGACCCCACCTTATCCTCATCCCACGATTTCACCGAGTTTGCCGCTGACGACGACACCCGTGTCGTCCGCGCATCGACTTCCAATCACGATACCCGACAACACACACCATACATGACAGAACACTCGAAAGTCGCGCTCGCCTTCTCGGGCGGACTCGACACCACCGTCTGCGTCCCGCTGCTCGAAGAGGAGTACGAACACGACGAAGTAATCGGCGTCACCGTAGACGTCGGTCAACCCGCCGCGGAGTTCGACGAGGCCGAAGAGACCGCGGAAGCGCTCGACCTCGACCACTACGTCGTGGACGCGAAAGACGCATTCGCGGACCAGTGCCTCGACGCGGTGAAAGCCAACGCGACGTATCAGGGCTACCCGCTCGGCACCGCGCTCGCGCGCCCCGTCATCGCCGAGGCCATCCTCGACGTGGCGAAGGAGGAGGGCTGCGACGCCATCGCGCACGGCTGTACCGGCAAGGGCAACGACCAACTCCGCTTCGAGGCGGTGTGGCGCGAGTCCGATCTGGAGGTCATCGCGCCCGTCCGCGAACTCGGCCTGACCCGCGAGTGGGAGATGGAGTACGCCGAGAAGAAGGACCTCCCCGTCGAGGGCGGCAACGAGGGCGACTGGTCCATCGACACGAACCTCTGGAGTCGCTCGGTCGAGGGCGACGACCTCGAAGACCCCGGCTACGTCCCGCCCGAAGACATCTACGAGTGGACCGACGCGCCCGGCCAGAAGGAGACCGAAGACGGCGAGTTCGAGACCATCGAACTCACCTTCGAGGACGGCAAGCCGGTCGCCATCGACGGCGAGGAGATGCCCGCCGTCCAACTCATCGAGTACCTCAACGACCTCGCGGGGAGTTACGGGGTCGGGCGCACCGACATGATGGAAGACCGCATGCTCGGCCTGAAGGTCCGCGAGAACTACGAGCATCCCGCCGCGACGACCCTCCTGAACGCCCACGAGGCGCTCGAAGGACTCGTCCTGACCGAGGAGGAGCGCGCGTTCAAGAAGCAAGTAGACCAGCAGTGGGCCGAGAAGGCCTACGAAGGACTCCTGTCCGCGCCGCTCGTGGACGCCCTCGACGGCTTCGTGGACACCACTCAGGAGAAGGTCACCGGCACCGTCACGATAAAGTTCGAGGGCGGGCAGGCCCGTCCGGTCGGCCGCGAGAGCGACTACGCGGTCTACTCCGAGTCGGCCGCCTCGTTCAACACCGAGTCGGTGGACGGCATCGCCCAGTCCGACGCGACCGGCGTGGCGAAGTACCACGGCTTCCAGTCGCGCCTCGCCAACGAAGTCGCCGCGAACGTCGAGGCGAAGAAGGACGAACTACTCGCCGACGGCGGCGAGGGCGAAGGCGACGACGGTGAGGAGTAACCCATGAGCGAGGAGGAGCCTACTTCGGACGTGGTGCGCCGCGATCGCTTCAGCGGCGGCCCCGCCCGCGGGTTCCTCTCCTCGATGGCCGACGACGAGCGCATCTTCTCGGCCGACCTCGCGGTGGACCGCGCCCACGTCGTGATGCTGGCCGAGCAGGGCGTCGTAGACGAGGACGAAGCCGCGGCCATCCTCTCTGCGCTCGACGGCGTGGAGTCGGCCGGCTTCGACGCGCTCCCCGACGGCGAGGACGTTCACGCCGCCATCGAGACCGCGGTCATCGAGCGCGTGGGCGACGTGGGCGGGAAGATGCACACCGCCCGCTCGCGCAACGACGAGGTGGCGACCTGCATCCGGTACCGCCTGCGCGAGGACGTGTTGGAGGCGATAGAGGCGACCCTCGGTCTCCGGAAGTCGCTCGCCGAGGTCGCCGCGGAACACACCGAGACCGTGATGCCCGGCTACACCCACCTCCAGCCCGCACAGCCGACGACCGTGGCTCACTACCTGCTGTCCTACGAGCAGGCGGTCGCGCGCGACACGGCGAGGCTCTTCGACGCCTACGCCCGCGTCAACCGCTCGCCGCTCGGCGCGGCGGCGTTCGCGGGCACGCCCTTCGACGTGGACCGCGAGCGCACCGCCGAGTTGTTGGGCTTCGACGGTCTCGTGGCGAACTCGATGGACGCGGTGTCGGCCCGCGACTTCCTCGTGGAGGTCGTGGCCGCGCTCGCCAATCTCGCCACGACGGTCTCCGGACTGGCGGAGGACCTCGTGGTGTTCTCGAACAAGGGGCTGGTCGAGCTGTCGGACGACTACTCCTCGACCTCCTCCATCATGCCCCAGAAGAAGAACCCCGACACGCTCGAACTCGTCCGCGCGACCGCGGGCGACGCCGCGGCGGGGCTGAACGGCCTGCTCACGGCGCTGAAGGGCCTGCCCCGCGCGTACAACCGCGACCTGCAGAACGCCACGCCCCACGCGTGGGAGACCGTCGATGCCGTGACCGAAGCGGTCGCGGTCGCCGCCGGAGCGGCGGCGACCGCGACGTGGGACGACGAAGCGCTCGCGGACGCGGCCGGGGAAGGGTTCTCGACCGCGACGGGCGTCGCCGACCTGCTGGCGATGGCCGGGGTCCCCTTCCGGAAAGCGCACGAGATGGTCGCGAAGGCCGCGGAGGAGGGCGCAGATTATGCGGCACTGGATTCGGCCGCCGAGGAGGTACTGGACGACCCGCTGTCGGCCTACGTCGAGCGCGAGGCGGTCGAGACCGCGCTGGACCCCGCCGAGAGCGCGGCCTCGCGCGACTCGACCGGCGGTCCCGCTCCCGAGTCGGTCGCGGCGGGCCTGACCGCGGCCGAGGAGACCGTCGCGGCCGACGAGGCGACGCTGGCCGACGCCCGCGCGTCGCTGGCCGCGGCCGCCGACCGACTCTCCGAGGAGGTGAGTATCCGTGCCTGACCGACCGCCGGTCCCGTCCGGGACCATACTTATATATCACCGAAGTCCGATATCGGATTTCGTTTGACGCTGCTTTTGCCATTTCAGTCCGTTAGAGCCGCCTCTGCGCACTGAAAAATTATTGACACGTTCGATGGGTTTAAGTAGTAATGCGGAATACAATGGATTGCTATGACCGAATGCGTCGAGTGCGGGGCGGACGTGACCCTGCACGACAATGCGGAAGTAGGAGAGATACTCGACTGCACGACCTGCGGCGCGGAACTGGAACTCGTCGAGCGAAACCCGCCAGTCCTCCAGCGAGCCCCGGAGCTCGAAGAGGACTGGGGGGAGTAAGTTGCAGGTTGGACTACTCTACTCCCGGATTCGGAAGGACGAGAAGCTCCTGCTCTCCGAACTCCGCGAGCGCGGCCACGACGTCGTGAAGATAGACGTGCGCGACCTGCAGTTCGGGCTGACCGAAGCGCCCGAGATACTCGCGGGCCTCGATATCGTGGTGGACCGCTGTCTCGCCACGAGTCGGAGCCTCTACGCTACGACGTTCTGCGAGGCGTACGGCGTGCCCGTGGTCAACTCCGCGGAGACCGCCCGGACCTGCGCCGACAAGGTGCAGAACAGCCTCGCGCTCGCGGGGGCCGGCGTGCCCACGCCCGCCACGGACGTGGCGTTCACCAAGGAATCGGCGATGGAGAGCATCGAGACGTTCGGCTACCCCTGCGTCCTCAAGCCCGTCGTCGGGTCGTGGGGTCGCCTGATGGCGAAGATCGACTCCGAGAGCGCCGCGGAAGCGATTCTCGAACACAAGGCCACGCTCGGCCACTACGAGCACAAGGTGTTCTACGTCCAAGAGTTCGTGGACAAGCCCGGACGCGACATCCGGGTCCTCGCGGCCGACGGCGAACCCGTCGCCGCGATGGTGCGCTCGTCGGACCACTGGCTCACGAACGCCGCGAAGGGCGCGGACGTCGAGCAGTTCGAGTTGGACGCCGAGGCCGAAGCGCTCGTTCAGGAAGCCAGCGACGCCGTGGGCGGCGGCTTGCTCGGCGTGGACCTGATGGAGACGGGCGATTCGTACACCGTCCACGAGGTCAACCACACCGTCGAGTTCAAGGCGCTGAACGACGCCGTCGGCGCGGACGTGCCCGCCAAGGTGGTCGATTGGCTCGAAGCGAAGGCTGCGGCGGAGACGAAACGTGGGGTGGTCGCCTGATGCCCATCGTCGATGCCGACGGGGCGACGGGAGCGAACGCCGACGAGACGCTCTCGGCGACCGTCGTCGGCGGGTCCGGTTTCGCCGGCGGCGAACTCCTGCGTCTGCTCGCGGGCCACCCGAACTTCGACCTCGCGGGCGCGACCAGCCGCGAGTACGCGGGCAAGTCGGTCGGGTCGGTCCACCCGAACCTGCGCGGGACCGACCTGCGCTTCTCGGACCCGGCGGACCTCGACTCGGTGGACGTCCTGTTCGCCGCGACGCCACACGGCGTCTCGATGGAACAGATAGACGACTTCTACGAGGCGGCCGACACCGTGGTGGACCTGAGCGCGGACTTCCGGCTGAACACGGAGGCCCAGTACGAGGAGTGGTACGACGGCCACGACGCGCCCGAGTATCTGGACGAGGCGGTCTACGCTCTGCCGGAACTCCACCGCGAGGAGTTGCCCGGCGCGGACCTCGTCGCGGCCGGCGGCTGTAACGCCACCGCGACGATTCTGGGGCTGTATCCCCTCTTCGAGGCCGGAATTCTCGACGGCGACGAGCAAATCGTCGCCGACGTGAAGGTCGGCTCCTCGGAGGGCGGCGCGAGCGCGAGCAAGGCGGGCAGTCACGCCGAGCGCTCGGGCGTCGTCAGACCCTACGCGCCGACCGGCCACCGACACGAGGCCGAAATCGAGCAGGAACTCGGCGCGTCGGTCTCGTTCTCGGCCCACGCCGTGGACATGGTCCGCGGCGCGGCCGCGACCTGTCACGTCTTCCCGGACGAACCCGTCTCGAATGGCGACCTCTGGTCGGCCTTCCGCGGAGCCTACGACGAGGAACCCTTCGTCAGGCTCCAGTCCGGCGGGTCGGGCGTCTATCGCTACCCCGAACCGAAGGCCGTAGCGGGGACGAACTACGCGGAGGTCGGCTTCGAGTTGGACCCCGGCAACGAGCGCGTCGTGGTGTTCAGCGCCATCGACAATCTGGTGAAAGGCACGGCCGGGCAGGCAGTTCACGCCGCCAACGTCGCGCTCGGCCTCGAAGAGACCGCGGGACTCGACTTTCAGGGACTGCACCCGGTGGGAAGCCCATGACGGAGTACACCGAAGCCGAACTCGAAGCGGCCCACGAACAGCTAATCGACAACGACCTCGGCGACGACGGACTCCGGACCGACGGCGGAGCGGTCGGCGCGGACGACCAGAACGCGCCCATCGTCGTCAAAATCGGCGGCGCGCGCGCCGTGAACCCCGAGGACGCGCTCGCGGACGTCGCACACCTCGTCGCCAACGGCGAGGACGTGGTGGTCGTCCACGGCGGTTCGACCGCGGTGGACGACACGCTCGAACGCCTCGGCGAGGACCCCGAGTACGTCGAGACGCCCGGCGGCGTCGTCGGGCGCTTCACCGACGAGACGACGATGGAGGTCTTCGAGATGGTCCTGCCCGGCAAACTCAACACCGACCTCGTGGCGGGCCTCCAGAATCAGGGCGTGAACGCGGTCGGTCTCTCGGGTGCGGACGGAAAGCTCCTGACCGGCCCGCGCAAGTCGGCGGTCAAGGTCGTCGAAGACGGTCGGAAGAAGATAAAGCGCGGCGACCACTCCGGCAAAATCGAGGCGGTCAACGACGACCTGCTCTCGACCCTGCTGGCCGGGAGCTACGTCCCGGTCGTCACGGTGCCGATGCTCGCGGAAGAATCCTCCGGCGAGGGAACCGCGACCGAGTTCACCCCCGTCAACGCCGACGCCGACCGCGCGGCCGCCGCGGTTGCGGGCGCGCTGGGCGGCGAATTAGTCGTCCTGACCGACGTGGAGGGCGTCTACGAGGACCCCGAGGACTCGGACTCGCTCATCGAGTCGGTCGGAACGCCCGCGGAGTTGGACGCCGCCGAGGACGCCGCGGAAGGGTTCATGACGAAGAAGGTCATGGCCGCGGTCGAGGCGCTGGAGGGCGGCGCGGCCTCGGTGACGGTCGCGGACGCGAACAACCGCGACCCCATCACCGCGGCCCGGACCGGCCACGGGACCACCTTCGAACCGGAGGCGGTCAGATGACGACCGACTGTGCGGCCGACGCGGAGGTGACGGCATGACCGGCGGATTCGTCTACTCCGAGAAGCCCATCCGTATCGAGTCGGGCGAGGGCGTCCACCTCTACGACGATTCAGGTGACGAGTACCTCGACTTCGGCGCGAGCTACGGCGTCGCCGCGGTCGGCCACTGCCACCCCGAAGTCGTCTCGACGGTGCAGGAGCAGGTCGAGAAACTGACCTTCGTGCAGGCCAGCTATCCCAACTCGTCCCGCGACGGCCTCTACGAGAAGTTGGCCGCTGTCGCTCCCGGCGACCTGGAGAACGTCTGGCTCTGCAACTCCGGCACCGAGGCCAACGAGGCGGCCATCAAGTTCGCCCGCAGTGCCACCGGCAACTCCAAAATCGTCGCGGCCCAGCGCGGCTTCCACGGCCGCACGATGGGGTCGCTCTCGGCGACGTGGAAACCGAAGTACAAGAAGCCCTTCGAGCCCCTCGCCGGGGACTTCGAGTTCGTGCCCTACGGCGACGAGGAGGCGCTGGCCGAGGCCGTGGACGACGAGACGGCCGCGGTCCTGCTCGAACCGATTCAGGGCGAGGGCGGCGTCAATCCCGCGCCCGAGGGCTACCTGCAGGCCGCCCGCGAGGTCACGCAGGAGACCGGGACCGCGCTGGTTCTGGACGAGATTCAGACCGGTCTCGGCCGGACCGGGGCGCTCTGGGCCTGCGAGAAGCGCGGCGTCGTGCCCGACGTCCTCACCTCGGCGAAGGGACTGGGCGGCGGGCTTCCGGTCGGCGCGACGCTCTGCGCCGACTGGATCGCGGAGAACGCGGGACCGCACGGCTCGACGTTCTCGGGCGGCCCGGTCGTCAGCGCGGCCGCGGACGCGACGCTCTCGGTCGTCGCCGACGAGAATCTGGCCGAGAACGCGGCCGAGGTCGGCGACTATCTCCAGTCGAAACTGGGGGGTTCCGAGGTAGCGATTCGCACGGTCCGCGGCGAAGGTCTCATCCTCGGCGCGGAGGTCGGGCGCGGCGCGAACCGCGCGCTGAAGGAGTTGGCGATGAACCACGGGATTCTGGCGCTCCCCGCGGGCCGGACCGTGGTGCGCCTGCTCCCGCCGCTGACCGTCACGAAATCCCACGCCGACGAGGTGGTCGCGGCGCTCGAAGTCGCGCTCTCGGAGGTGTCGGCGTGAGCCAGAGCGCGGACGTGAGCGTCGGCGACGCGGCGGCCCGCGACCTGCTCGTGGACCTCGTGGAGATTCCGTCGCCGACCGGCGACGAGCGGGCCTGCGCGGAACGCCTCGCCGCGTTCTTCGAGGAGCGCGGGCGCGAGGTCCGGATAGACGAGGCGGGCAACGTCCGCGCGCCCGCCGACGACTCGGTCCTGCTGACCTCGCACATCGACACCGTGCCGGGCGACATCCCGGTGGAAATGACCGACGGTGAACTGTGGGGCCGCGGGAGCGTGGACGCCAAAGGCCCGCTCGCGGCGATGGCCGCGGCCGCGATAGAGACCGGCGTGAGCTTCGTCGGCGTCGTCGGCGAGGAGACCGACTCGCGGGGTGCCCGGTTTCTCGTCGAGGACCGCGAGGAACCCGACGCCGTGGTCAACGGCGAACCCTCCGGGTGGGACGGCGTGACGCTCGGCTACCGCGGGTTCCTGTCGGGCGAGTACGCCGTCAGCACCGACTCGGCCCACACCTCGCGTCCCGAGGCGAACGCGATTCAGGACGCGATGGCGTGGTGGCAGGCGGTCGAGAGCGCGTTTTCGACGGAGAGCGAGGCCGCGTTCCCGTCGGCAGAAGCCGACGGGAACGCGGACGGTGAGGAGGGCGCGTCGGCGGACGACGACGCGCCCGTCTTCGAGCAGGTGACCGCCAAGCCCGTCGAGTTCTCGGGCGGCGTCGCGGCCGACGGCCTCTCGGTGGACGCGACGGTCGAGGCGCAGTTCCGGATTCCGCCCGGCGAGACCGCCGCGGGGATTCGGGAGACGGTCGAAGACGAGTTGGAGTCGGGCGAAATCGAGTGGAACGAGCCGATTCCGCCCGTGATGGAGACGCCCCGGAGCGAGGTGGCCCGAGCGTTCCGAACTGGGATACGACGAGTCGGGGGCGACCCTCGACTCCTCCGCAAGACCGGAACCAGCGACATGAACCTCTACGCCGCGGCGTGGGACTGCCCGATGGCGACCTACGGCCCCGGCGACTCCGAGTTGGACCACGCGCCGAACGAACACCTCGACCTCGGGGCGTTCGACCGCGCCGTCGCGGTCCTCGAACACGTCTCCGAGACGCTCCAATCATGAACGACCACGCGACTCACTCACCGACGGACTCGACAGACGACCCGGACGCGACGGCCCCGACCGACGGAAGCGACCCGTCCGAGGGAAGCGACCCGACCGCCGCGACCGACGAGACCAACCCGACCGACGCCGACGACTCGTCGTCGGCCGACCACGTCCTGCAAATCGACGACCTCTCGGCGGCGGAACTCGCCGAACTGTTCTCGACGGCGGCGGAGCTGAAAGTGGCCCACCGCGCCGGGAAGGACCACGCGGTCCTGCCGAACCACAGCCTCGCCATGCTGTTCGAGAAGCCCAGCACCCGGACGCGGGTCTCCTTCGAGACGGGGATGACCCAACTGGGCGGCCACGCGGTCTACCTCGGGCCGGACACGACCCACTTGGACCACGGCGAACCGGTCGCCGACACCGCCCGCGCCCTCTCGCGGTACGTGGACGCGGTGATGGCCCGCGTGTTCGACCACGACGCGCTGGTCGAGATGGCGGAGTACGCGACGGTGCCGGTCGTCAACGGCCTGTCGGACGCGGCCCACCCGTGCCAGACGCTCGCGGACCTGTTCACCGTCTACGAGGAGTTCGGCGGATTCGAGGACGTGAGCGTCGCGTGGGTCGGCGACGGGAACAACGTCGGCCAGTCGTTCGCGGTCGGGGCCGCGATGGCCGGACTCGACCTGACGATGGCGACCCCGGAGGGGTACGGCCCCGACGAGAGCGTCCTCTCGCGCGCCGAGTCCCACGGCTCCGCGCCCGAGGTCGTCCGCAATCCCGAGGAGGCAGTCGAGGGCGCGGACGTGGTGTACACCGACGTCTGGGTCAGCATGGGCGAAGAGGACGAACGGGACGAGAAGTTGGGCGACTTCGAGGGCTTTCAGGTGAACGACGACCTGCTCGCGGCCGCGCCGGAGGCCGCCGTGATGCACTGCCTGCCGGCCCACCGCGGCGAGGAGATTACGGGCGCGGTGCTGGAGAGCGACCGGTCTGTCGTGTGGGAGCAGGCCGAGAACCGGATGCACACCCAGAAGGCGCTGCTGGTGCATCTGCTCGGCGACGACTGAGTTTCGGCTAGTCGGCCGCGTGGCGCTCGACGGTCTCGTCGAGGTGGAACTGCGTCCGGAGCTGAAGCCGGGGCACCTGCCCGACGGCACCGTTCGCGCCGGGCTTGCGCGTCGTCGTGCGCTCGACGGTCGCCGAGACCTCGGCACCGAGCCAGTCCCGGAGCGCCGAGCGCAGTCGCCGACCGTCTTCCGTCGAGTCGAGCAACACGTCCACGACCGGGGTCCGCGGACGCACCGCGAGGACCTCGGGACGGTCCTCCAGCCACGCCGTCAGGTCGGGATAAGTCTGCTCGCCGAGCGTATCCGCGATTTTCGCGTACGTGCCGGTGAGGTCCGCGAGTTTCCAGTACCTCGTAAGCGCGTACTCGTCCACGACGTTCTCCCGGCGCGTCGCTCGGTACGCGTTCGTGAGGACGTCGGCGTCCCCGAGTCGGTCGTAGTCGGCCTCGAACCGGACGCGGCGCTCCTCCGGGGAGTCGGTGTCCGGCGTCCACGTCGCTTGCCACTCGTACATGGCGGCGGCTTTCCAGCCCCCTGTTATCAACTTTCACCTTTCGGCGCTTCTCGGTCGGCGGGGTCCGCGCCCGCGCCGAATGCTAACCGTTTATTCAACTAGCCCGTTATAAATGTCAACAGCCAAAACTGATTATGACGTTCTCGTCGTGACTCCCGACGGAGAGAAACCATGTTCTACCACGACAACGAACTCCAGTACGAAGTCGAAGTCGAGGACCCGGACCCGTACTTCGCCAAGATGTTGCAGGAAGCCATCGGCGGCGTCGAGGGCGAGATGCGGGTCGCGCTCCAGTACATGTTCCAGGCGTTCGGACAGCCCAAGGAAAAGCAGGAGTACCGCAACCTGCTGATGGAGACCGCGGCCGAGGAGTTGGGCCACATCGAGATGCTGGCCACGGCCGTCACGAAGAACCTCCAGGGCGCGCCCGACGAACTGCGCCGTGAGGCGCGCGAGAACGACGCGGTCATCGACGCGATGATGAGCGGCGGGCAACCGCGACAGGCGCTGTCGGCCGGTCTCCACGCCATGCCGGTGGACGCCAACGGCAACCCCTTCAGCGGGAACTTCATCGTCGCCAGCGGGAACCTCGCGGCGGACATGTACGCCAACATCATGGCCGAATCGACCGGGCGACTGCTGGCGACCCGACTGTACGAGATGACCGACGACGAGGGGATGAAGGACATGCTGGCGTACCTCATCGCCCGCGACACGATGCACCAGAACCAGTGGCACGCCGCGCTCGAAGAGATGGGCGAGACGGTCCCCGTGCCCGCGAGCTTCGACCAGGAGAAGGAGAATCAGGAGTACAACTACGAGTTCATGTCCACGTTCCGGGAGGACCGCGAGGACCCCCACGAGCGCTGGACGGAGGGCGTCTCCATCGACGGGAAGGGCGAGTTCTCCTTCGGCACCCAACCCGGCGGCGGGAACCCGCAACTCGAAAAGGCCATCGCGGAGATGTACAACGAGGCCAGCGGCGGGTCCGGCGACTCGACCATCGAAGACGGCGAGTAGCGAAGCCTCACGCCCGGCGGACGACCGCGAAGGTAGTGCCCAACACCGCGCCGTAGAGGACGTGACCGACGAGGCTCCCGACGCTCGGGTCGGGAATCGGCAGGACGAGGACGGTGTTCGCCACCGCCCAGAACGCCACGGCGACGCCGGTCGCCACCGCCCAGAGCGCGACGCCGAACGCCGCCCCGAGCGCGACCCCAGTCGCGGGTCGGTCGGCGAAGCGGGCGATTCGGGGGAAACTCACGACGCCGACGTAGACCAGCGCGAACGCGAGGCTGTGGAACAGGTGGACGACCCAACTGTACGCCAGCGTCTCGGGCGCGACGACCGCCTCGCGCGGCGGGAGGACGCCGACGACGAACTGGAGGTAGAGACCGAAGCAGACGCCGGCGACGAGTCCGGCGACAGCGCCGCCGACCCAGCGACTCCGGCCGCGTCGGTCGCGTCGAATCGCGGTCTCGGTCTCGGCCATATTGTGAGATATGTTAGCGTGGCTGAAAAACCGCCGCGTTCGTTCGCACCGTTCACGGCCGCGCGGCGACGCCGCGCTCGGGACCGAGCGCGGCGTCACGCTCGATTGTCGGCGGAAAGTGGACGTTACTCGACTTCTCTCGGGGCGGAGCTATCGCGCGGTCTCACGCGAGAGCGTCGGCCGTGCCGACCAAAATCCGGAACGCGAGTCAGCGCCGCCGCACGGACGCGAACACCGCGCCGAGGACCCCGCCGCGAGGGAAGCGGAACATATCTATCAGTGTTTGAGGAATAGAGATACGGTTCTAAGCTATCTGTAGAGGGTCAAAAGACAGAGGAAGATTTCTATACGTCCATCCGTTCGCCGGTCGGCCTCCAACCGAAACGGAGGGGTGAAAACGCGTGCCACGACTCGATTTCGCGGGGACGCGATGCTCGGTCGGACGGTGGACGGGCGCCACCGACGCCACCGACGGGCGGCCGACTGCGCCGGCGGCAACCTCGCGGCCGCGGTCTCGCTCATGGCCCGCGACAAGGGCGGTCCTGCCATCGACTACCAAATGCTGGTCTACCCGGCGACTACCTTCTCCTACGAGTTCGCCGACGAACCGTCCGGCGGCGAGAGCTACTTCATCACCGAACCCGACCTCCAATGGTCGTGGGACCACTACCTCGAAAACGACATCGACGGGATGAGTCCCTACGCCTCGCCGCTCCGAGCCAACGACCTGAGCGACCTGCCGCCCGCGACCGTCCTCACCGCGGAGTTCGACCCGCTGAAGGACGAGGGCGTCGCCTACGCCGACCGCCTCGCGGACGCCGGGGTGGCGGTCGAACACACTCACTACGACGAGATGGTCCACTCGTTCTTCACGAACGTCGCCGAACCGCGCGTCGAGCAAGCGTGGGACGCGATGGCCGAAATCGACGCCCACCTCGACGACGCTCTCGCGGACGAGGAGGAAGACCTCCTCGTCGCCTGACGCCGCCTCGAACGAGTCGAACACCGTCGCGTCAGACGCGACCGTAGAACTACCTCGAACCGACCGCTTTTACCCGTCGGTTCCCTCCCACAGAACATGACTCTGTGCCTGTCCGAAGCGCGGCCCGACCCGCCGGAGACGGCGGTCGATGGCGTCTGGTTGTCCTGTATCGAGTGCGACGCGACCTTCGCACCGTTCGAGGCGGTACGGTACACCTGCGACGACTGCGACGGCCTGCTGGAAGTCCGGTACGCCGACCTGCCGACCTTCGAGGACTTTGAGGGCGAACTCGGCGTCTGGCGGTACGCCGACGCGCTCCCCTTCGAGGCGGGCGTGAGCATCGACGAGGGCGGTACGCCGCTCTACGAGGTGCCAACCATCGAGGCCGAAACGGGCGTCGCCGACCTCCGGGTCAAACACGAGGGGATGAACCCGACCGGGAGTTTCAAAGACCGCGGCATGACCGTCGGCGTCCGCGTCGCCGAGAGACTGGGCGTGGACCGCCTCGCGTGCGCGTCCACGGGCAACACGAGCGCGGCGCTCGCGTGCTACGGTGCGCGCGCAGGCACGGAGGTCCTCGTCCTCCTTCCCGCGGGCAAAGTCGCCGCTGGCAAGGTCGCGCAGGCCAGCCTCCACGGTGCCCGGATTCTGGAAGTGGACGGCAACTTCGACGCCTGTCTCGACGTCGTGTCGGACCTCGCCGACCGCGGGGAGGCCTACCTGCTCAACTCGCTCAACCCCTTCCGACTGGAGGGCCAGAAGACCATCGGCCTCGAAATCTTGGAGCAGTTCCGCGACCAGACGGGCGACCTCCCCGACCGCATCGTCCTGCCGGTCGGCAACGCGGGCAACACCGCCGCGCTCTACAAGGCGTTCCGCGAGTTGGTCCGGAGCGGCGCGCTCGACGCCGACGACGTGCCCACGCTGACCGGCGTGCAGGCGGAAGGCGCGGCCCCGATGGTCGAAGCAATCGAGGAGGGGAACGACGAGGTCCACCGCTGGGAGGAGGTCGAGACGCGCGCCACCGCCATCCGCATCGGCAACCCCGTCAACGCGCCGAAGGCTCTGCCCGGCATCCGGGAGACCGGCGGGACCGCGGTCGCGGTCTCCGACGAGGAGATCACCGACGCCCAGCGCGCGCTGGCCCGCGACGGCGTGGGCGTCGAACCCGCGAGCGCCGCGTCGGTCGCGGGACTCCGAAAGCTGCGCGAGTCGGGCGAAATCGCGGCCGACGAGCGGGTCGTCTGCCTGACGACGGGCCACCTCCTGAAGGACCCCGACGCCGCGGCCGCCGCGGGAGCGGACCCCGAACCGGTCCCGGCCGACACCGACGGCGTGCTGGAGCATCTGGGCGAGTAGGTTCTCCCGTCCTGCCCTCTCCAGTCGAAACGGCGTCGTGCGTCCGTCTGACGCGTCGCCCCCGTCGTCCGCCCGACGCGACTTTTCGACGTTCGATATCGGACTACGACGCCGAGAACGGGAAGGAACAGCATTGCACCCAAGACGACGAGTGCTTGTTTCCGTCGAGTGGCGGTGTATCGGTGCCGTCCTTGGCGCCACTCGGCGCGTGCGATGGCGAAAACTGCTGTCAGTGATGTGGCCCCACTTTCCGTGGACGATACCGACAGCGTCGGATTCCCGTGGGGCGATTGTTCGTCCATCGGCTCCGGTACGTTTTCCTCGGTCACGCTGGATCACCGTGGCGTTTGGAGGGGTTCGGGTCCTCCGTAGCGATGTGTGAGGAGTCGTCAGTGATATCGAGGAAGGCCTCTTCGAGACTCGCCCCGCCTTCGCGGCTCGCACGTTGCGTCAGTTCTGAGGGGGCGTCTTCCGCGACGAGCGACCCCTCGTGGAGAACACCGACCGTATCGGCCAGTTCTTCGACGACGGGAAGGATGTGTGTCGAGAGGAAGACGGTCGTTCCCTCGTCAGTTAAATCGCCGATGAGGTCGATCACCTCACGCGCTGCGCGAGGGTCGAGTCCCGTCGTGGGTTCGTCCAAGAAGACGACAGATGGCTTGTGGAGGACCGCCTGAAGTAGCCCGACTTTCTGGCGCATCCCCGTGGAGTAGGTTTCATATTTATGTTATAGACAAAATCTTTATACTATAGTTAATATGCCCGGCGTTAGTATCCTTACAGTTACTTGTGCGCGGATTCTAAGATACCACCCCTGTTACATTTATTGTTCAAAAGCGCAATATCTGGTGCGGTTCTCGTTCGCTCCTTACTTACTCCGTGCGAGTCGCACCACGACCCCGCTGCTGACGAGCAGGCAGACGAGTAGCCCCGCGAACGCCGCGGTGTAGGAGACCCGGCCCGCGACGAACCCGACGTAACTCGGGCCGAGGCTCCCGAGACCGATGTAGACGGTCCGGGTCGCGCCGAGGTCCCCGCCCATGCTCCCGTCCGGGAACGTGTCCATCAGCAGCGCCTGCATCACCGGCGGGTAGGCCATGAGTCCGGCCGCGAAGACGACGACGGCGACACCGACCGCGAGCCGCCCCTCCGCGGCGAGGAGTCCGGCGAGCGCGCAGGCCGCGACGACCAAGGCTCCGGCAGCGACCCCGGCCCTCGCGAACCGGTCGCCGAGCGATCCCGAGAGGGGCTTGACCGCCGCACCGACCACGAAGAGCGCGGCGAACCCGCCGCTGGCGAGTCCCGCGGGGAACCCCTTCGACGCCCGGAGGAACGTCGGCAGGAACCCGGCCGCGCTCTGCCACGTGAACGCGTAGAGCGCGTAGGCCAGCAGGTACCACCGCATCTTGGGTCGCTTCCAGAGCCGGGTCGCGGTCGCCGCCGCGTCCGAGAGGCCCGCGGCGACCGACTCGCGGTCCACCGTCGGGCGTTCGTACGCCTCGCGCCCCCAGACGTGGAGCGCGAGCGCCACCCCCGCGAGGACGGCAATGACCGGCGCGTACGCCGACCGCCAACCGGCGAGCGCGAGCGCCGCGACCGCGAGTCCCGCCGCGGCCGCACCGCCCACGTCGCCCGAAGCGGTGTGGAGACCGAACGCCTGACCGCGGCGCTCGACGAACAGGTCCGAGACGAGCGCCCGCGCCGGGGTCGGGTAGAGTCCCGCGCCGGTCCCGACGACGACCGCTCCGAGGAGGAAGACGGGGTAGCTCGGCGCGCTGGCGAGGACCGCGAACCCCGCGACGACCAGCGAGAGGCCCGCGACCAGCAGGGTCTTGCGCGTCAGATCGTCGGAGAGGCGACCGCTGGGGTACTGACAGAGCGCGTACAGCCCCCAGAGCGTCGTGAACGCGAAACCGGACTGGAAGTCGGTGATGGCGAGGTCGCCCATCACGGCCGAAAGCATCGGCGAGAGGACGAGTCGCCCGGTCTGAATGGCGGCCCATCCGAGCGAGACCGCGAGCAGGAGGCGGCCGGAGTAGCCCGTCAGGAGGCGCTCGCGCTCCTCGGGGTCGTCGGCGTCCGGACGGTCGGCGTCGGTCTCGTCGGCGCGGCCGCGTGACACTCTCGGAGCAAAGCGACCCGGGTATTTGAGTTCGGGCTTTGCGGCAGAGGCGTCGGCGTCTTCGCTCTCGTTCGCGGGCGACTCAGAGCGCGCTCGCCCCGAAGTACAACCCGACCGCGACGAGTGCGACGCCGACGGCCTGCACGACTCGCCGCCACCGACCGCCGCCCGAATCCGCACCGTACTCGCCGCCGCGTCCGGGCGGCCGCCGACCCGCCGCGTGCATCCGGACGACGGCGTCCGGGGCCGCGAGGAAGAACAGGCCGAGGCCGACGCCGAGGACGGCCGCGAGCAGGGTTCTGAAATCCATCGTCGGGAGTCAGTTCCGCAGGCGCTCGATGCGCTTCTCGACCGGCGGGTGACTGGCGAACAGTCGCGCGAGCCCGGACGCCTCGCCGAAGATGCAGAGCGCGCTGACCTCCGAGTCGATTTCGGACCCGCGAGCGCGTTCGCTCCCCGAACTGATCTTTTCGAGGGCGCGAGCGAGCGATTCGCCGCCGCCGATTTCCGCGGCGGCGTCGGCGTCCGCGACGTACTCCCGGTAGCGCGAGATGGCGAGGACGAACACCATCACGAGCAGTTGGGTTATCTGGCCGACGACCATCGCCAGGAAGAAGTCCGCGAGGTCGTTGTCGCCGGTCAGCAGGACCGCCCACTGCGCGACGATGGCGACGATGGACGCGACGCCCTGTCCGAGGACCATCATCACCACGTCGCGGTTCCGGACGTGAGCGAGTTCGTGGGCGAGGACGCCCTCGACCTCGCGAGAGTCGAGCAACTGGAGCAGTTCCTCGGAGACGACGACGGTGCCCGCGCCCTTTCGACCGACCGCGAAGGCGTTGGGCACGCCCATCCGGGCGACCATCAGTCGCGGTTTGTCGATGCCCATGTCCTTCGACAGCGACTCCACTTGTCGGTGAATCTCCGGGAAGCGGTCCTCCGGCATCTCCTCCGCGCCGACGCTCCGGAGCGCGGCCCACTTGCCGATTTTGTACTGGACACCCACGAAGGCGACGCTTCCGAGCGCGACGAGTATCGGCGAGAAGCCGAACACGCCCATGGCGACGACCGACGCGAGCGCGTAGAACGCGAACAGGATCGACCCGACGACGGCCATTCGGGCCTTCAGACCGAGATGTTTCATAAGCGGGTGTGGATAGCGACGCCACTAATAAGCGGTGGTTACGCAGGACGATACGACGAAAGCGCGTCCCAATCGACGTAGCGACAGACCCACGCTCCGCGGAGTTTATCTATCACGTATTCGATGTGACCGCATGGTTGACGAATCAGGCTCCTCCCGTCGGCGGTTCCTCGCCGTAGCGATGGGCAGTAGCGTGTTCGCTGGTTGTGGCGGTTCCTCCTCTTCGACAAACGGCAGAGATGCGACTACGGACGAGACGGCCACCACCACCGAACAGACGACAACGCCGGATTCAGACCCTGTCGTGGAGAACGAGCTGACCTTCGAACTCGACGCGATGGTCGGCGACGGCGAATCCCAACTCGAAGTGACTGGCGACGGGTCTCACTCCGGAGGCATCGACAGCGTGCGCGTCGTCTTCGGAACTGGCGAGGAGGTCGAGGTGACCCCTAACGGACAGTTCGAGACCGGATTCGAGGTGCGTCGGCCAGTTCCCGGTGGACAGAGATACGGCGTCGAGGTGAGTCTCGTCCCCTCGAACGGGAAACCTATCTCGAAACGGAAACTGAGCGATTACGTGACCGAACTGCAAGCAGAGGACGCTGGGAATCCGACGGTGATTGCGAACTACTACCCGTGGTACGGCCCAGACCGCCACCAGTTGTTCGTCGACGAGCCGGTCATCTCTGACTACAATTCGCGCAACATCGAGACTATCGAACGGCACGTCGAATGGGCGACCGAGTACGGAATCGACGCCTTCTGCACCAGTTGGTGGGGGCGAGAAAGTTGGGAGGACGAGACGTTGTCCGACTATTTTGTCCCTGCCGAAGCGACGAACGACATCGAGTTCTGCCTCCTCTACGAGACCAAGTCGCTGTTGGAGCATACCGAAGACGGCGTAGTGGACTTCGATGACGAGCAGGTTACGGAGAAGTTCGTCGAGGACGTGGCGTACGTGGCCGAGGAGTACTTCGGCGAGGACAACTACCTCCGAGTCGACGGGAAACCACTCGTCTACGTGTACTGGGCGTGGGGCTTCGAAGGGGGCTACGAAGCGGCGTTCACTGCCGCCGAAGAGGCCGCCGGTGAAGAGCTATTCATCGTTCTCGAAACGGTCGACTGGCGGTTCCCGACCCAACAGGACCGGGACCTGATGCAGGCCGCGGACGGCGTGACGGCTTACGAGATGTATCGCTCCATCGAGGACATCAACGAGAACTTCGCCGAGCGGATGACCTCCTACTACCCCGAATGGTTGCTCGCGGCCAAGGACAACGATTGTGCGTTCCTCCCGATGGTGATGCCGGGGTTCAACAACAGACAGACGAAGGGCGGGGACGAGGACACACCGATTGTCGAGCGAAGCCGAGAACGGACCCAGCGCGTCTGTGAGAAGACCGACCAGTACCACGACCCCGCTGTCGACATCTCGTTCGTGACCTCGTGGAACGAGTGGCACGAACACACGCAGGTCGAACCGTCCGAGGAACACGGCACGAGCGACCTCGAAATAATCCGTAACACGCTCGCAGACGGCGAACCCGAATACTGGATAACCGAGACTGTGAGCATCACGTTCTCGTTCGGCGAGACGGTGAAGGAGTCGAGTCTCACCGACTCCATCGGTGATGTGGATCGAGACCTCGCGTTCGCACTCGAACGAATCGCCTTCGAGGACAGTTACGGGTCCCAGATTGAATCGTACAGCCTCGGTACGGAGGGGGAAGAGCCATACCTAAGCGGGGGCGTCTACGCGAGAGCGACCACCGAGAACAAGTCTTGGCGATGGCTCGGCGGCGAAGACGCCGCGGCGACGTTCACCTTCGATAGCTCGGTTCTTCAGGCAGAGACGCTGACGCTCGAGGGGTTCCCTGCCACGGATGGGCTCTCGGGAACCGCCTCGGTCGGCGGACTGAAACTCGGGACGGTCGAGTTCAGCGAGCGACGAACGCAGACCTACTCCTTCGAACTCATCTAGGACGTGTCGGTCGCGGACCCGATTCCCCGAGACCAACCTCGCGGAAACGGGGACGGGGGTTCACTCCGCGCCGTTCAACTCGATGTAGCGCGCTTCGATGATGCGCTCGTCGGCTTCCAGCGCCTCCTTCGCCTCGTCGGGGACCTCCGCATCGAGGGTGTAGACGGTCAGCGCCTCGCCGCCGTGGGCCTCGCGGGCGTTGAACATCCCCGCGATGTTGACCTCGTGGTCGCCCAGCACGGTGCCGATGAACCCGATGACGCCGGGCACGTCCTCGTTTCGGGCGACCAGCATGTGGCCGTGGGGGATGGCGTCGATGCGGTAGTCGTCCACGCGGACGATTCGCGGGTCCTCGTCGGCGAACAGCGTCCCCTCGACGCTGATGGACTCGTCGTCGCCCGAGACCGTGACGCGGACGAGGCTCTGGAAGTCCTCGGTCTGGCGGGTCTTGGACTCCGTTACTTCGACGCCGCGCTCCTCGGCGATTTGGGGCGCGTTGACCGCGTTGACCTGCCATTCGAGCGGTTGGAACACGCCCTTCTGAGCGCTCGCGGTGACGAGTTCCACGTCCTCCTCGGCGATGTCGCCCTCGTAGTGGACTTCGATGGAGTCGATGCGCTGGTCCAGCAGTTGGGTCGCTATCTTGCCCGCGGTCTCGGCGAGACCGATGTACGGTTCGACGCGGGGGAACGCGCTCTCGTCGATGGACGGCGCGTTGAGCGCGTTGACGACCGGTTCCTCCTCGAAGGCCGCGACCACTTGGTCGGCCGTGCTGGTGGCGACGTTCTCTTGGGCGGCCTCGGTGCTCGCGCCGAGGTGGGGCGTGACGATGGCGTCCTCCACGTCGAGCAGGGGGTTGTCGGGCGAGACAGGTTCGTCGGCGAACACGTCCACCGCGGCCCCCGCGAGGACGCCCTCCTCGACGGCTTCGGCGAGCGCGTCCTCGTCCACGACGCCGCCGCGGGCGCAGTTGACGAGGTAGCCGCCTTCGAGTTGGGCGAGTTCCTCCTCGCCGATGAGGTTCTCCGTCTCGGGGGTCAGCGGCGTGTGAACCGTCAGGAAGTCGCCGCGGTCGAGACACTCGTCGAGTTCCACCAGTTCCGCGCCGAGTTGCTCGGCGCGGTCCTCGCTGATGTAGGGGTCGTAGGCCACGAGGTCCATCCCGAGCGAGTGGAGTTTCTTCGCGACCTCTTGGCCGACCCGACCCAGTCCGACGATGCCGAGGGTCTTGCCGTTGAGTTCGGTGCCGAGGTAGTCGCCCTTGGCCCACTCGCCGTCCTTGAGTCGGGCGTGGGCCTGCGGAATCGAACGCGCGCTGGCGAACGCCATCGCCACGGTGTGTTCCGCGGCGGCCCGGACGTTGCCCTCCGGCGCGTTGGCGACGATGACGCCGTGTTCGGTCGCCGATTCGATGTCGATGTTATCGACGCCGATACCCGCACGGCCGACGATGACGAGGTCCGGGGCGGCCTCGAAGACCTCCGCTGTCACGTCGGTTCCCGAGCGCACGATGAGCCCGTTGGCGTCCGAGACAGCAGACAGAAGCGCGTCCCCTTCCACGTCGTAGGCGGTCTCGACTTCGTGACCGGCGTCCCGAAGTCGCTCTAAGCCTGCGTCGGCGATGGGGTCCGTTACGAGGACCTTCATGACTGTCTTCACTCGTGCCGCCGGGATAACCCTTTCCTCGCCCGTGTCTTTTGCCAGAAGTCCCTCGAATCGGCACTCAACGGCGACGCTGGCGCGGGGATTTAACCGACGCTCGCTCGATGTACGCCGCGTGACCAGTCTCCTCCTCTACCTCGGCGTCGCAGTCGCCATCTTCGTCGGCTTCAACATCGGCGGGTCGAACACGGGCGTCGCGTTCGGCCCGGCGGTCGGGAGCGGAACCGTCTCGAAGTTAGGCGCGGGCGTGCTGATGAGCTTCTTCTTCCTGCTGGGCGGGTGGACGCTCGGCCGCCGAGTCGTGGACACGCTCGGCGAGGACCTCGTGGCGGGCGACCCCTTCACGATGCGCGTGGCGGTCGCCGTCCTGCTGTTCATCGGGTTGGCGCTGTTCGCCGGGAACGTCCTCGGCGTCCCGGCCTCCACGTCGATGACCGCGGTCGGCGCAATCGTCGGGTTGGGTCTCGCCATCGGCCGACTGAAGACGGCCGCCGTCCTCGAAATCGTCGGCTGGTGGCTCGTCGCGCCCATCGTCGGCTTCTGGGTCAGCGCGATGGTCGGACGCTACTGGTACGACGACTTGGACGCGTACATCGACATCGACCGGAGCGAGGGTCCGCTGGTGACGTTCGACCGGTCCGACGGGCTTCCGAAGCCGGAACTCGGGCCGGGGACTACCCGGCGGGAGTTCGGCGGCACGCTCCTCGTGGTCGGCATCGGCTGTTACATGGCGTTCTCGGCGGGCACGAGCAACGTGGCGAACGCGGTCGCGCCGCTCGTCGGCAACGGCGCGATTTCGATGACGCAGGGCGTCCTGCTCGCGGCCGGCGCGACCGCAATCGGCGCGCTCACCATCGCGCGTCGGACGCTCGACACCGTGGGCAACGACCTCACCGACCTCCCGCTGGTCGCGGCGGTCGTCGTCGCGGTCGTGAGTTCCTCCATCGTGACGGTGCTGTCGGCGCTCTCCATCCCCGCGAGCTTCGTCGTCATCGCCACGATGAGCGTCGTCGGTCTCGGCTGGGGACGCGCCACGGTCGCCGACCCGGTGCCCGACCACGCCGAGGTTCCGGGTGCGAGCGTCGGCGTCCCCGGCGAGAGCGCCAGCATGCCCGGCGAGAGGGTCGGCCCCGCCCGCGAGACGCCGGACGCGGAACTCGACCCCGACGCGGGCACGGCCGCGGACGGCGACCCGTCAGCGGCCGAACTCTACCAGCCGGCGACGACCGCGAGGGTCGTCCTCTTGCAGAACCTCGTCCCCGGAATCGCGACGGTCGTCGCGTACGTCGTTTTCCGGTACGTGCCGATTCTGTGAGGCGGCGAGCGCGACCGTCCTGATTCGAATCCGACACGATTTAACTGTCGGCTGTTCATCGTTTCGGTGTGTTCAGCGCACTACTGGTCCTCGGCGTCGCGGTCGCGGTCTTCGTCGGGTTCAACATCGGCGGTTCCTCGACCGGCGTCGCCTTCGGTCCCGCGGTCGGCAGCGGCGTGACCTCGAAGGTCGCGGCCGCCGCCCTGATGTCCGGGTTCGCCCTCCTCGGCGGCGCGACCGTCGGGCGAGGCGTCATCAAGACGTTGGGCGGTCGAGTCGTCGCGGCGAGTCACTTCAACCTCGCGGCGGGCGTGGTGGTCCTGTTCTTCGTCGGGGTCGCCCTCCTCGTGTCGAACCTGTTCGGCGTGCCCGCCTCCACCTCGATGACCGCGGTGGGAGCCATCGCGGGAATGGGCTTGGCCGGCGGCTTCCTCCGGTGGGCGAAGGTCGGCGAAATCGTCTCGTGGTGGCTCGTCTCGCCGATTCTCGCGTTCTGGACCTGCGCGGTCGTGGGTCGGTACCTCTACCCCCACCTCGCGGCCAGATTCAGCATCGAGCGGTCGTCGGGGCCGTTGCTGGACTGGCGGGACCTGCCGGTCGGGTCGGTCCCCGTCGGTCCGGCCGACGGAACGACCCGCGGGGAACTGGTCGGGAACGGTCTCGTGGTCGCTATCGGCTGTTACATGGCGTTCTCCGCGGGCGCGAGCAACGTGGCCAACGCGGTCGCACCGCTGTACGGCGCGCGGGCGCTCGGCGGCGAGATGCTCCCCTACGTCGCTATCGGGGCCAGCGCCCTCGCCGTCGGTTCGTTCACCATCGCGCGCCGGACGCTCGACACCGTGGGCAACGACCTCACCGACCTCCCGCTGGTCGCCGCGCTCGTCGTCGAGACGGTCAGCGCAAGCCTCATCGGCTTCCTCTCGCACATCGACATTCCGGCGAGCCTCGCGGTGAGCGCGACGATGAGCATCGTGGGTCTGGGTTGGGGCCGAGCGTCGCGCTCGAAGACCGTCACGGACGTCGCCGGAGCGGCGATAA
This sequence comes from Halorussus gelatinilyticus, assembly GCF_023238445.1. GTDB lineage: Archaea > Halobacteriota > Halobacteria > Halobacteriales > Haladaptataceae > Halorussus > Halorussus gelatinilyticus. The sequence continues at coordinate 1,176,688 of NZ_CP096658.1, forward strand.
CCGGCGAGAGCGCCGCGAGCGACGCCGCCGAACCGATGGCGAACGGGACGGGTCGGCGGGCCGGAGACGAAGCGAGCGACGGGACGGGGCGACCCGAGGAAGTCGCCCCCATCGGCGAGGAGTCCGGCGAATCGAACGCCAGCGACCACTTCGACGCGGCGGCGACCGCCCGCGTCGTCTTCCTCTGGATTCTCACGCCGTCGCTCTCCGCGACGGCCTCGTACCTCCTGTTTACCGCCGTCCCGCTCTATACATCGTGACCGTCAGTTCGGGAGGTCTCGAAGTCGCCACCGCGACCGACGCCGGGAGGTCGAAAACCGGTACGATTTAACGGCCGACGCGTCTTCGTACAGGTGTGATCAGCGTACTCCTACTCGTCGGTCTCGCGGTCGCGGTCTTCGTCGGGTTCAACATCGGTGGTTCCTCGACCGGCGTCGCCTTCGGTCCCGCGGTCGGCAGCGGCGTCCTCTCGAAACTCGGTGCCGCCGCGTTGATGGCGAGTTTCGCACTGCTGGGCGGGTGGACGGTCGGCCGGAACGTCGTGGCGACGATGGGCGGCGAAATCGTCCCCTCGACGCTGTTTACGCTTCCGGCGAGCGTCGGCGTACTCTTCTTCGTCGGGCTGGCGTTGCTGGTCTCGAACCTGTTCGGCGTGCCCGCCTCCACCTCGATGACCGCCGTGGGTGCCATCGCCGGACTCGGCGTCGCGGCCGGCGACATCAACTGGGGCGTGATGGGCGGCATCGTCTCGTGGTGGCTCGTCGCGCCCATCGTCGCGTTCTGGGTCTGTGCGGTCATCGGGCGGTACCTCTACCCGTATCTGGACGTGTGGTTCCGCATCGACCGGACGGAAGGCCCCCTGTTCGAGTACAACCGCGTGGCGTCGATTCCCTATCCGGTTCCGAGCGCGACGACGAATCGCCGCGAGTTGATCAGCAGCGTCCTCGTGGTCGTCATCGGCTGTTACATGGCGTTCTCCGCGGGCGCGAGCAACGTGGCCAACGCGGTCGCACCGCTCGTGGGGAGCGGCGAGTTGGGCATCAATCAGGGTATCCTGCTGGCCGCGGGAGCCATCGCGGTCGGCGCGTTCACCATCGCTCGCCGGACGCTCGACACCGTGGGCAACGACCTCACCGACCTGCCCCTGCTGGCCGCGCTCATCGTCGAGGTCGTCTCGGCGTCGCTCATCACGTTCCTGTCGTACCTCGGGATTCCGGCGAGTCTCGCAGTGAGCGCGACGATGTGCATCATCGGTCTCGGGTGGGGCCGGGCGACTCGCACCGTCAAGGTCCGGGACGCCGCGGCCGCCGCGGTCCGCGGCGAGGGCGAGGAGAGAAGCGAATCCGGCGAGGGCGGCTCGAAGATGTCGGTGGACGCGCTGACCGCCGAACCCGACGACGAAGTGCAGAAAATCGGCGAGGAGGACCCCGACGAACTCCAGACGAAGGACCTGTTCGACCCGGCCTCGACCGGTCGCGTCATCATGCTCTGGATTCTGACGCCGAGCGTCTCGGCGTTGGCGTCGTTCCTCCTGTTCGAGTTCTTCCCGATTTATCGCTAACGTCCGGGCGTCTCGGGGGAAAACAATAACTACTAACCATGTCGCGGCCGAACCTCCGGGTGATGCCTACCGTAGAATACCTCAACTACGAAGTGCTGGACGACCAGGGCTGGGACATGGACGACGACGACCTCTTCGAGGAGGCCGCCGACGCGGACCTCGGCGACGAGGACTACGGCACGCTCGACGTCGCCGAAGGCGAGTACATCCTCGAAGCCGCGGAGGCGCAGGGCTACGACTGGCCCTTCTCGTGCCGCGCCGGTGCCTGTGCGAACTGCGCCGCCATCGTCAAAGAGGGCGAAATCGACATGGACATGCAGCAGATCCTCTCGGACGAAGAGGTCGAGGACAAGAACGTCCGCCTGACCTGCATCGGTAGCGCGGCGACCGACGAGGTCCGCATCGTCTACAACGCCAAGCACCTCGACTACCTCCAGAACCGCGTCATCTAATCAACAGCGTAAAACGTTCGTTAAACAGACACGGTGTTCAGCAGAATCGAATCACCCCCGATTCTGTGTTTTTACCGCCAGATAGCCTCTGCATCGTACAAACTTCTCTGAGTAGCAACTGCCTCAGCAGAACCAATATCCACACTACTGTTTGAAGCATTAGTAGCCACGGGTATTCAACACATCATCGATGGCACTGGGGCGCATTGAGAACACAGGTAGTTTCGAATAGGGGGTTGTCGCAATAGTAGTTAATACTGACGGGAGAAGTAATTCTTATCCTGCAATCCGCCATTCCGGGGAAGTGTGCTTCTGGGTCGCACTGGTGGGAGGGAACCGACGCGGGACGAAGAACTGATAACTATGGTTACGCTGTATTCGAAACAATATGGGTATCCGGTTCATTGGCCACAAACAAAAACTGGTCTCTGAGATCGTCTCTGTTATCGATTCTACTGTGGGGCAGTCTACTCGTATCGGCGATCTTTTTACCGGTACAGGCAGTGTTGCAGCAGGTTTGAAGCAATCAGGACATTCCGTTGTTGCTAATGACCTACTCACCCACTGTTGCCTCTCTGCACGCGCCCAACTCTGCAATCCACCCCAACCAGCATTTGAGATGCTGCTTGAGGAAGCACCTGAGGTCAGTGAAGTTAGCAACCAATTCATACAGCGTTCGGGATATACACAGACGTTGTCATACTTGAATCAGGTTGAGGGCATTCCTGGTTTCGTGTACTCTACCTATTCTCCGGGAGGAACTGCCGACCGAGAGGAGCCAAGACAGTATTTCACGAACGAAAACGCGAAGCAGATTGATGCAATTCGGCAGAGGGTACATCAGTGGCACAACGACGGGATAATCAGCGATGATGAGCACGCGCTCTTGATCTACGATCTTATTCAGGCCACAAATGAGGTTGCTAATACGGCCGGAACCTATGGTGCGTTCCTGAAATCATGGTATGAGCGCGCAAAAGAATCGTTGGAATTGACGCCCTCGGAGATTCCTGATGGACCACTTGATCACAAGATCTTCCAACAGGACGCGAATAAATTAGCTACCGATCTTTCAGTTCCAGCTGTTTATCTTGACCCACCGTACACGAAGCGACAATATGCCTCGTACTACCATCTTCCTGAGACAATCTCACAGAAAACGAACCCATCTGTGTCTGGGAAAACCGGCTTACCGGATTGGAAGCCAAAGAGCTCTGACTACTGCCATAAGCGCAGAGCTGGTGGGAAGTTGGATGGTCTCTTATCTAACCTTGATACAGAGTACGTGTTCCTCAGTTACAGCGATGAAGGACACATAACTCCTGACGAACTTAACAATATTCTCACTAACCATGGGTCTGTAGAACTCCATACATTTGATCATCAACGGTACAAAAGCAACACAGAAGCGAAATCGGGCGATCTAACTGAAGCGTTGTATGTGGTGGAGTTGGCTTAGCCGACTCCGGCCAAATTTATATTGGTAGGCTTATTGTTGACATCTTATGGACACACGTCACGTGGATCAGGTTCTCTGGAAATTTCTAACGAGGACCGACTACTCAGCAATGAACGGGCTGTACGCAGGTCAGGGAGGAGGGTCTGCCAAGCACATCACACTCCCTCCTTCGAAAAAAGAGGAGATTGCGGACTTCTTCGACGTATCCCCGTTCCCCCCTAGCGGACAGAAAGTAATTGACAAAAATCTAAGGGTTGAACCCGTGGACGATGTCCCCGGGTCTGAAGGACCGATCAAGATCACCTGTAAATTGGACAGACGGGGTGGCGAATGGCGAATTGCAGATCAGGACCAAAATCGATACGTACTCTGGTCATCAGACTACGGTTTTCCGAGCCCAGATGAGATTCCGTGGGACGATGATGATTATTACGATATTGATCCACCAATTATCTATTTTGTCAAAGACACATCTGGTAACTTCCATGCCCGGGCAGCGACTGATACCTCGCCAGAAACATTGAGGCGTTTCCCACCTGAGCTGGCACATCAGTGGGATTCGGCTGGAAAGCGTAATAACTTCGGAATTGTTAGATTCACGGACGTGACTTTGGAGGATGCATCAAATATCAATGAGTAGGATTAGTGTGACCACCCTTCGAGATCGGTTAGCATCCAATCACAACGTCTTGTTATATGGTCCACCAGGAACAGGAAAGACAGATCTCATGCTCAAGCTCCAGAATGAGCTGGAGTCTGGGTCAGAGGCAGAACAAGAACCCAGTAAGGTGTTCGATTCTTCTTCAATCGAAGCACCATTTGAGACTGGTGAACCCTCTGGTGATGATCGTGACTTTCCAGGGGAGGTGAAAACAGCTTGGCTTACCTTTCACGAAAGTACGACACACGAAGAATTTATCGTAGGGTTACGGCCACAACCTACTGATGGTGGAGTTAGCTTAGAGCCCCGTGCTGGTATCCTGCTCTCGTTGGCAGAACATGCTCGGAATGGGAATACCAGCGTGATCTTTATTGACGAAATTAACCGGGCTAACGTCTCGAAAGTATTTGGTCAATTCATCACGCTGATGGAACCTGACAAGCGTCTTGATACGGACGGTGATCAACAACAATCCACTGTCGGGATTACTTTCCAACAGCTTGACGATGGAGACGAGGTGAAGAATCCGTGGGGAGACGATTTTACAATCGAATTTCCGTTCCATCTCCCTCAGAACCTGTATTTAGTTGCATCAATGAACTCTCTTGACCGATCAACGGCACCTCTAGATTCAGCTCTCGCTCGCCGCTTCGATCAGGTGAGCGTTGAACCAGACTATACAGCGCTTGCGGACCATCTCGGAACTGACGCTGTTACTGGGGTGGAATTATCGCCAGATCCACAGTCTGTATCGCCTGAAAAGATCGCTATTGCTCTTCTTTGGCGAACAAACCAGTTCTTGCGGAGCGTATACGGCGACGACTTTCAGCTTGGACCCGGATACGTGTGGTCTGTCGGAGAGGCAGATTCTGACACAGAGGCCATAGAAGAACTTGCTGTGGCTTGGGATAGCCGAATTCTGCCCAAGCTTCGTGAAGTCTTCCGGTCCCGTGAGGATCAACTAGCGACACTACTGAAGGCAGATGAGTCTCTTAATGGCATGAATAACCCATATCATCGTGACGAAATTCCCGCCGAATGGGGCAAGGTCGGAGCTGATGGTCCACTTCAACTACCGGATCTTCGTAATTTGGACACCGCTGATCAGCGAACAGTCCTTCATGGCCTTGCGCGATCTGACTGAGACGAACAATGGTCCTTGTCCAAGAGTACGGCGACCCAGTCCAGATTAGAGGTAATCCAAGTCAGTTAGCTGAAGCATTTGACTATGCGGAGGAGCACTGGGCTGCTCGATTGGGAACAAGCGACGTCTTTGACGTGACGGTAATCCCAAATGGTGTTGAAATCAGACCACTTGGAGTCACGGGACAGGTCACCGTAGCTGGTGATAGTATAGAGATTGTCCCGAAATATTTGTTCCCAGAAGAGGTGGACAATTGGCATGGAAGTGTTGCTGACATTCTAGCGTTCTCTCAGACAGAGAGCTTTGACTTAGTAAGTTCAGCCACGGGTGAAAGAGATGTCTCTACTTTCGTCGATCTGCTGGCAGGGGCATTTGCTGACCAGTTACGAGATGGTCTTCGCCATGGCCTTCCGACAGAATATGTCCGTAGAAAGGAGACTGCAGGTGCCGTAAGAGGACGTCTCGTTATCGAAGACTTGTACCCTCAGGTGCTGAAAGACCCAACTAAAGTGGTTTCCGAGTCTGATGAACTATCTGTAGATACAATACTCGGGAGGGTACTTCGGTGGGCCGCCAATGAATACGCACATCTCACGACTGATCCGTCTGTACGAAGCAGATTGCTGGAGTTAGAGACTAGACTGTCAGAAGCTAGTAAGCAACCACCAAGCTTGGCCCAATTGGATCGATTATTTATCCCACCCCAATATCGCCGTTTTGAACGGGCAGTTGAGCTCGCCATTTGGCTAAGGCGGAACGAAGGACCCTCACTCCGAAGTGACGAGCTGGATCTTCAGGGAGTATTGATAAGCACACATGATCTGTATCAGGATTTTGTTGATGCTTGTCTAAGTTACATCTCCCGTGACGAAGATTGGAAATTCACGTCTGAACCTCCGACTCATGTCTCCACAACACCATCAAATCTGACTGCGTATCCCGACCACGTCTTGCAGACTTCTCAGGGAGATCTCCTACTTGATTCGAAATACGTGGTTTCAGCCGACTGGGACCAACCAGACAACCGGGGTGAGAAGCGACCCGACCTCAGCGAAGTCTACCAAGTAATGGCAGCCGGAAGAGCGCGAGAGATTGAGGACGTCGGTCTCGTATATCCTTCGGTGTCAGACCAATACACTGGGCCATGGTCCATTCAGGGTGCTGGAAATCCTCTTAGGATACATCTGGTCGAAATTGACCCTTCCTCATTCAAATTCAGGAATATCGAAAGGTTCACCGAGTCGATACAGACAGAGATTCATTCGATTGTTCACGGCTAAACTCGTCAGAGAGCGATCGATAGACGTCCAGCACTTGTGACTTGTACTCGAACTCTCCATCTCCGCGACGGCGAAGTGCTCCGAAACTATTGATAATATGATTCACGTCAGTCTCTGTGAGCTCATAGAGGTGAAAGAAGAGCCCATCAAGCTCTGCCCGGAGTTCCGTTCTTCGTTCGGAATCCCAATCATAGGGCGTTGATTGGAAGCCAAGATCATCACCCCACGAATCCAGGTCATGGGCGGTGTATGTCAGCTCTGCCACTCGCTCGCTTATCCAGTCTACCATTGGCTCACCTCGAATCGTTTGCCCTCGATACACTTCTGGAGAGAGAACTGGCGTCTGCCTCACAATATACCAGTTGAGGGTGACATTCCCAATCTTCTGACGGCACGCAAAGTCGTACGCCATTGAATTGAGATTCGTCAGCAAACATGCCACCTCTCTGGCGGGACGAGAAGTAAGCAACAGGGGGAATTTGTTGCCCACCGCTGTATGGGGGAGAACAGAAGCAATCATAGTCCGAGAGTTCGTCGCGCTGGTAATATCCTTGAACCCGATAAACCACTCATGTGGGTAATCACCTGGAGTTGCAGCATCAACGGACTCGGACGGGAGATAATACCGAGCATTCACGGTGAAATCGGGGTTGGATAAGTTCGTCTCTTTGGTGGGCTCTTTCGTCCCAGATCGGAACAGGTTGCCGTCAGCGTCCTTCGCGTGAGATTTCCGATGATTGTACTGTCCCACCATACGACCCTCATACAACCGCTTGTACGTCTCATCGCCCATGTTGATGTCGCCATTTCTCTCTCGTGTTCCGTCTGAAAGTTCATTGATTGAGATGAACTGATCTGAGTCTGTAGACATATCGAACATCCTCTTATACGTGACGCCCCACGGATTGGTGTTCTCCGCTTCTTCGTCTCCTTCCTCACCTACAAATATCGGTGAAATATCGTGCTGCTTCTGAAGGATTTCGAGCGCTTTTCGTCCACGAACAAGAGGTGCAGTCTTTGTTATTGGATTCAACTGACCGATCTCATTCGGACTTAACTTGACGTGTCTAGATTCATCATCGATATCGGATGGCTCATGGGCAAAGAAGACGTAATCAGCCTCTTTTGACGATGGTTCGTTTGAGAGCGTAAGCAGCGAGAACCTTGTCCGTCCGTCAACATCCTCAAAGAGTTTCTCTCGGTTTTCAAAGTCGTACAGGGAGACCAATTTACCTTGTGTCGTAAGATGCTCGAAGAAGTCACTGGTGTAGTAGTCCGTCGCAATCCCTGTGGGGACAATAAACGCACAGTAGCCGCTCTCTGAAATTATCTGCAACGAACGTTCGACGAACAAACTATACAAGTTTAGCATTCCCACGTTGGTCCATTCGTAATCAACAGAATCCCGGATCTCGTCGGCGTATTTTTTTGCTTGGTCTCGTGCCTGTTGTAGGTCGGTTTGCACGCTCTCATACCGCTCTCCGGCGATTTGATCCCCTCGCTCTGCAGATGTGCCAACCTCTGCAAGCTTTGGCTGTCTCGCCGCAAGGAACTCTCTAGTCTGCACTTTAACCCGCTCCCAAGGTGGATTCGTCACTACGATATCAAACCCATCGTTCGAACTGAAGACCTGATCAAACTCCTGCCCCCAGTTAATAGGACGTAGTTGCTCACGATAGGTGGTTCCGTTTTCGGCAGATTCTATACTTGAAAGACGTTGTTGTCTGACCGAACCTTGGAGAGAGTCTCCGACGACGAATCGATCCGGGCTAGGACCCAGTTCCGAGGCGGCAAAACCGCCTTCAGCCCAGAGAACCGCCAAACAAGCTTCTCGGGAGAGCCGGTTAGCATCTGCCCCATAAAATGCATTTTCTACGATGAGCTGGTTGGCCTCGGTTAGATCATCCGAATCGGGGTCACTAGACCCCGCGATTGATGTTGCAATAACAGGTGCTAGCACCTCAAGAACACCAAGTAGCATACTGCCGGATCCACAGGCTGGATCCACAATACTTAATGACGAAACTACGTTTCCTATGTCCTCAGCATCAACACGTTCGAAATCATCCATACCGCCCGGCCAGCAATTATGTTCTTGGCATCGTTCTCGGACCTTCCGTTCGGTAGCTGGCCTAACAGCTCGTTTTGCTAACTCAATCGGTGTGAGATATGTCCCAGAGACTCTTCGATCGTCATTAGCTGATTCATAGTGCAGTTCGTCTACGTCGGGATTAGGTTGGTACTCAGTGAACGATTCCAGAGCATTGCTGATTGGATCAAATGCGTTTGGCTCTTTGGATTCCCAATTGTTGGTATGAGCAGAAAGTACCTGCTCAACAGGTAAACTAGTAGCGTCAATCGAACCCGTACGGAAGAGTGGATTTAGAGCATGTTTCTTATTCGACAGCGCAGCGTCTCTGAGGTCAATCCATGTTGTATAGGGATCTACACCCTGCTGTGTAGCGTGTGTAACGCTAACTATTGATTGAAGCGTAACTCGTTTACAGTCTTGCTCGATCGACTCGAAACTCTGTTCACCATCGCCAACCTGATCGATGGCGGACGCTACATACGTGGAGAGTGCATCAACCGCAGGAGGGAGATTTTTGCTTTCTACCATATGTGACGTGGGGTCTGCTCTGGAATATCTTAGACGTAGATTCGGCTAAAAGGTATGGATTATTGGAAAGCAGTGGTGAGGTCTCATACCACTAACCCGAATACCCGGCCACCACGCCGGGTCCGATCAGGCGTCCCTCGGCCACCACACCGAGGGATTCACTCTCTCTTTTGGGAACTGGTTCACATGGCTGATCGACCAGCATGCGTCGACGTCTCCCTACATACTTCAATGCATGCAAATCTCTTGATGTAGATTTGATCTGTTGAAATCCCATTCTTTAGTTATCTTCTCATCTGAAACGACTTGTCGCTGAATATTACGAACTGACCGCGAGCATTCGCGTGAGCGGAGCGAGCGCGATTCTGCCTTTTTCACCATGTTTTTCGAGGATTCGTGTTACGCGCGTAACACCGAAACACTCTGGAATCACTGTCGCCCGTTCCCGCCCGCTCTCCCGATCGTAACACCGAACTCACCGTTTCTCATCATCGGGTATCGTGGCGTTCCCGCCCATCGGCAGGACAGTCCCGTCAATTTCTTCTCGCTTCATCCGTTCCTCTTCTGCTAACGCGAACGTCGTGTACAGCAGCGCTGCGCGAGCTAATCGCAGCATTTCCACCGTCACCTCTCGCAACTCTTTCTCACCGACCGGGTAGTACTGCGTGTCTTGCAACCAACTTCTGTCCGGGGGTTCGGACACGATCCCATCACGGTACACTTTAAGATAGTCGTGCTCGATCGCATTCCGGAGGTCTCGGAGTTCATGCGCGACCACAACCGGCGACTCGTCGTCGTTCTGCCCGGAGTCTTCATGGAAATCTTTCCTGAGCCAGAACAACGCGTTCAACGCCCAGTTATCCGAGTCCACGAACTGTTCTTCTAACCCCTTACTGTAGTGCCCACGGTTGTACCATACTGACCGGAATGACGGGTCGTCGTGTCCGAGATCGTAGTACTCGTTGATGATGACGGCGATTTTATCGAATACGGAGTACGCCGTTCGGAACGCGGATTTGATTTGCTCGGTTCGGTACCCGTACACGGAGTAATCGAGCGTATCTTGCAGCGTGACATTCCTATCAGAGGAATGCCCGACTGATCTCATCCACCCTTCATAATACATGTACCGCGCGGACACGAACTCCTGTTTGATCTGGTTGAATACACCGGGATACGGAAATTCCTCTCCATCGGGCATGATCATTCCCGGGAGTGTGACAGGGTCGTGCGCGACGAATGAGTGCATTGAGATATCGTTCAACGGGTTCAGGTACAACCGGTTGTTGAGCACCCACTCGTGGTACTTGACGTCGAATTTCCCGTCACCGAGCTCGTACTCGTCTTCAGTTTCGATCGTTAACTGGTCGTCGGCGAACTGTTCGATAGACTCCATCCCGGCTCGGAATCGTGTCTTGGCTTGCGGGTACACGTCGTCAGCGTTCTGCAACGCGGCTTCGTAATCGGTGTACGCTGAGTGGAGGATCCGGGCGGCGTACGATTGTGACGGTACCAGGCTAGCGTAGTACTGTTTCGTGATTGCGCGTTTGCCGAGCGCCATGCCGTGTTCCGGATTGATTTCAACGGCTTTGTGATGCCAGTGCAGTGCTTCGCATACCCTTCCGGTTCTGGCGAGGTACCCGGCGAAATTCGTGTACCGTTGGAGTTGTTGTGTGGGTGTGACGTCGGTGTCGTATTCGTCGCTGACGCTAGCTCTGGCATGCCCGATCGCGTTTAACAGGTCGGTAGATTCGAAGAACGTGTGTTGCGTATCGTCGCCGGTGACGGTGTGTCGGAGCGAGTACGCGTTCGCTAATTGGTAGTGTCGAATCGCTTCGTGTGCCGGTGACAAGGCGTCAGTGTCGGGGAACGTTTCGGTGTGCAATTCGATGATGCGATCTAACCCGTCTTGCCGTTGCAGGTCTTCCGACAGGTTGTACAGCACGCCGGTGAGGTGTAGTCGCGTTTCATCGTGGAGCTCCGCCCAGTCTGCATCGTCTGCGTTGACGAGGGTAGTGTACGCGGCGTCTGGATTCTCGATACCACGGTTCACGTGGATGTGTTCGGAAAGGTCCTGAAGATTATCTGGGACGTCAGGCATGGTGTAGTCTCACGGTGCAGTGAACGTGAGCTTTCGGCATATTGAAGCGCTATTTTTAGATACAACTTTGGATGAAACAGTCTGTCGATAGAGACTGCGAACTGTATCAGAGGATGTTCTCCTTCTGAAGCGACACGTACATGGGCGATAAACTGGTTTGAGAATCCAATCAACCCCCAAGGATATAGGCAGATCCAGGCACGCTGCTTGGAAGTTTCAATTCAACTTTGTCTTTTGTTATTCTGGTACCCACAGTCAACTGGTTGAATTCAGGGACAAATCTGCCAACCTCTACAGGACCATACTTCTGTAGGGCATCGTCAAATGCATCTGGTGAATGAGCAGGGGTGTATTTTCCAGGGACAACACAAACTACGTGACAGAATTTTCCTGTCCCAAGAATAACATCGAGCTTTCGGTATAATGCTGCCAATCTGCTTCGGTAGTAGATCTCGAAAACGACTGGTTCCGGTTCCTCGATATATACATCAGCGGTCATCGAGCCATTGCCTTTGGTGATTTGCGATTCGATTTGAACGGAATCTCGATTGTACCCCAGCTGATTACAGGCCGTTTTGATTGCGAGTTCACATCCCATTTGATGGACGACTGAAGTCTGTGCTCGGCTGAAGCAGTCGTCTTGGTCCCCATCGGTGTGAAGGAATTGTCGGTGGGTGTCAGCATGTCTGTCGAATACTACCTCCTCAGCACAGAGTAGGCAATGATAAGTGTCATCATCTGTGTAACGTGACTCTGGATCCATTACCTCGGAGCCATCAACCAACTGCTCGCTTGGTGTGTGTATCGCTATGAACATGAGTTGGATTACTGGATATCCGGTGGTGCAAGGTTTTTCATCGAAAAGTCGGATCTCGGAACATATCTTCCGGCGAGCTCGGCGAGTTCCCTTGTACGCTCGATATCGGCCAAGTTGTGCCTGAGCAGTGGTGCCCATTCTGCCTGCTCAAATGCTGTAACAGCGGCTTTACTATCGTCGAATGGATCATAGCTTACATCACCAATGAGCATGTCGTAAACTCCTACCAAGTCGCGCACATCGTTTGTGTCGAAACGACTGATCGCATCCATCATGTCGGCGTAGGGAATTTCGCGGAATGGCCATGGAATATCGTTCCGGAGACATGCAGATCTAAGAAATGGAAGGTCAAATCCACCCTTCCAAACTTCTCCATTGTAGGCCGTCAAATAGTGCATGTCGCCATCAATAGCTTCATCAACGAATTGTGCAAGGGTCTGTAGTAGCACCTCTTCGTTATCAACGACTCTGAGTTCAGTCGATTTGTTTGTATACTGACCCAGCTCATCTCTAAGGAGACCACGATCAGCAGGGCGACTTTGAGTGTTGAGAACCAACCAATTCCGAAGTTGGTGTGAGAATCCTGCAACAGTCACTACAGATCCCTCTTGAAGTCCTGACGTCTCAATATCGAAGGCGACTGGTGCGAGATCTCCCATACCGATCTATACACCATCCACTAACATAATTGTCTGCAAACCCGAGTGAAAGTGGTTCTAAGACGTTCTACCCGAACATTCAAATTCATCCGGGCTTGGATAAGTCTGACTTCTATTCCGAATTCTGGGAAGCTCACTAATCATACCGCCAATAACAGCATTTCCGAGTGATTTGGTCGAACGTTTAGGAGTTGGATTACAGAAGGTGAAAGTAATGTCTTCTACTGGCTGTCATCAAACGGTACTAAGTCCCGATGGCGAAACGATATTGGGAGATCTTCGTCTGACTCTATGTTCAGAAGAATATATGAGTATGAATCTGTGTTCCGTTTGGTTTCTGTACCAAGGTCATCTGTGAAGACTTCAAGGACCTCACAAATCATGTTATTATACTTGGAGTCTGGATCGGCAGACTCGATGTATATCTGTACTTTTTCTCCAACAGAGTATGGCTCACTTGCAGGCTGGGGAATATCTTCCATTGGTTCGTGTTGACCAGCCAAGCTGCATCAGTCCTTTGTGAAATGTCCGTGAAGTTGAGAACCTCCCCAGCTGATCAACGATGAGGTAATACGATGGCTGAGTAGCCGAAACCGTTTAGAGCGGCTTTTCGAACACCGAATTCCGTACTCCACGAGACTCCCCTTATCCTATCACTCTTCGGACTCGGACACGGTTCTCCTCAGATGAGATAACGCTAGAATACATACAACTGCTACATTCTACGGGCGAGACCCGTTTCTGAATCTTGTTGTCACTCGTGATAGTAGCATACACTATCCGGAAAGAACACTGTGCGACGGCAGAGATCGCTCGCTGTAGCTTCTTCACCGCAATGATACGTCGGGTTTTCATGCTGTTCTGAAAGGATGAAATACCGCTGAGTCAGGGAGCGTCCTTGGTGTGTGTCTGGGAAGCCCATAACTTGGCGGATAATGTTTCCCTTGAATCCCTTCTCGGCTAGTATCTTTCCGAACGTCATCCGCAGATTTGCCCCCGAGATGGTCTTGTCGCTACCGGCGCGCTTCCCAATATTCTCCAACCGATGGTTCACCGTTGCGGGCGTACAGACTCGATCGTGTGTGGCGAAGTATGTCTCTATGAAGTCAGCGAACTCCGGTTCAGGTACTGGCACTCGTCGTGGTTGGAGTGTGCCGTTCAGCGACCAATATCCGTCTCTCAGGTGCTTGCAGTCTCTACATGGGTGGCCGCCGCCGCTGGTCGTTCGTCCTTTCCGTCCGGGACTCACGGTACACTCGGTACGATCACCCGGGACACGGACGAAGAGACGACTGCCGTCCCACTCCAGCCACTCCGAAGTCATGTGAGCGAATGTCCCAGGCTTCAAACCGGTCAAGAGGAGCCCTTCGCCTAGAAGACGGTCTTTGTGGTCTCCGTCTCGGCTAGCTTTCCTGAACGCATTGACGCCGTCGTCTGTGAGCGGGAGCGACTGTCTGCCTGGGTAAACCTTCAGCTGACGGTCACTGAGGTTCTCAGGAGGGTCACCACTTATCATCATACTCATCCTGGACGTCCTCCCCAGCGAACTTGATGTACTTAATCGCTTCTTCGAGGTTCGCATGTCCCATGAGCGCCTTGATTTTGTGAGGGCCGAAGTCTTTTTTCGCCAGAAGCGTGCCGTACGTATCACGGAGATCGTGGGCGACCACCCGCCGTTCGAACCCCGCCCGTTCGGCGATACTCTTTACGCGGTTAGTGATCGTCCCCTGTGCCGCGACATTTTCGTAGAGGTCGAAGTAGCTGTTCAGGATATGAATGGTGTCATCATCGCGGACGGGGATCGGTCGGACACCTGCCTCGGACTTTGGCGTAAAGTCCGCACCTGCCGGTGCCCAGTACTTCTCTGCCCGGTTTCGGCAGTGGAAGCACGGAACACCAGTCGGATTCGTGTCACCCCCGCTTCCGTTTCCGGATCCGAGTGTGCACACCTCCCCATAGGGAATTTCGACGTGAGGACGCTCGTTCGGCCCGTTACACCACCATGATGGCGTCATATGTGCCATTGCGGCGGCACGGATTCCAGTTGAGGTAAGTGTTAGACCAATGAGCTCATCGAGGACGTCGCCGTCCTTAGCAGCCTCTCGAAACCGGATATACTGTGACTTTGGGGCCGGTCTGAACGTCCCGGTCTTATCACGATCGCCTGAGAGTCCTAACGGATTGTATGTCATTCCTGGCATGTTGGTAAAGTTACTTCACAGGGCCAATGCCATAAATGATTGCAAAGTTATCCCGCTAACCGGATATTCTCAAACTCTTAGCGGTAGTTACTATGCAGTAAACACGTAACTCCAGCGAAAATGGCCGTTTTGTCATATTCACAGTGTGCAGCGTAGATTCACAGCACGACCATATCGGGGTTAAGGATTCGGTGTCTCCCGGGATATCTTATCGCGCACCCGGTGCTTCACAGGGTGAAAATGGGCAAAGGGTCTTGTTGCACTCCGGATTTAGCAATCGGGAGGTTGTCATACAACGGTTCTTCTGGCCGTTCTTTGCTACCCTGATTCGCTCAGTACAGTCAAAGTACTGAATAGGACCTTGACAGCAAATTCTTATTCGAGATGCGTGGCCCTCGCAGGGCGTATTCACTCCGATGGGGCAAACACTTCCTGTGAGGAGTTATTCTTGATTGAGATCGGCTTCTAACTTGACGATCTCAGTATCAAGCTCGTCTTCGTCGATGTCCTTCAGTTGGAAGTCGTCTCTGTTGGTGTGCTTGTCGTCGAACATCGTCTCTAGCTGGTTGAGGCTCCCGACGTACCGGCGAAGGTCATCTCGGTGATCAAGCGCGTGATAGTTCCTGCCCTCGGTTTTCCCGATCAGTCCGTCGTTGTTGAGTCGAGTGAGAGTCGCTGTGACCGTCGTGTGTGGAATGTCGAGCCGATCTTGAATACCGTCGGTACTGAACCTATTGCCTGGGTTGCCGTAGAGGACCGCTACGATGTCGGATTTCGCAGTCCCTGGTGTAAGATCGATATCTGCGTCGTGTGTGTCCGAGGGATCTGGCATGGGCTGTAGTCAATTGTACGACATGGTGTAGTAACTGGTTTTCGACCATTTTTATTGGGATTCCTCACGGACGATGTTCCCGACATTCATTTTCCTCAATCATAGTCTTGCAGCCCACAATGACAACGACTGAGAAACTCGCAGATGGACTGAGCAGAATCCTCACCCCAAGTGGCCCTGAAAACAACTCCCTTGTGAACTGTTCTATGATACCCTATAATCGGCGTTGACCGGGGCCATTCACTTATAAGGGAACATCAACAATGGAATTTTGATAACCGCTAGGTGGTGTCTAGATAGATTGGTGACTTGGTCGTGGGAGGTCCGTATAAGTTTGAATACTAAGCCGTGTTCCACACTACGACTGTGTCTTACCGAGTGTATTTACGTATGAGGTTTATTATATCAGAGTATGGGTGATGAGTCAGTGACCTCAACGAGTATTACCATAGAGGTTAGTCCTCCAAAGTATCAGGCGACCATTGATAAGCAAGCTCGGAAAGCCCTCGGTGTTGAAGGAAAGGAGTCTGTGCTCCAAGCTGATCTGACGTTAAAGAGGGTCCTCAGTGAAGGAGGTGACAACTAAACCTGTCACTAGGTTCGGCGAGGAACCGGGGGCGTTGGCCCGCCCCCAGAACACGGACTCACGTGGATCACGGTGTGGTCCTTGGCTGGTTCTTCGTCAACAGGCGCAATAGGACTTTCGTCCGATGCGACCTGGTGCCCCTTAGTAGTAACTTGGGAGGTGATGAGCGGTGAGTGTCGATAATTTTGATGGTGACGGAACAGGGAGCCAACCATCAATCATCTACGCCTTTGATGGTGGAGACGAAATCCGCGAACTCTCCCGTTCGGGCTATGGCGAACCTGGCCCGTCACCGGGTGATATTATTGAACGAGAATCTACCCGCTCAAACCCCACGGAATGTTTACCAGAACTTGAACTCCCTGGTAGCCGTGGCCTCAAAGAGGACGACTGCGGAGAAGAGATTCCTGTCTTTGCATGTAATCAATGTGGAAAGCCAAAATATCTCGGTCGCTGTTGCGCTTCACCAGTTTGTGAGCGGGATTGGCCTGCAGCGGTCAAAAAGAAAGCAGTCCGCCTAGCCGGAAAACTAGATGCATTGCGGCGTAAAGTCTATGCTAGCTATGATGGGAAGAAGAACGTCGATTTCAACCACGTTGTGGCTTCGCTGCCTGATTTCCTCGTTGACTCTCAAAATCCGATGCAACGGGCTTACCTAGTACTGAAAACACTCCTCGAAGAGAACTGGCAGGTTGATGGGTTCGGGGCAGTCTATCACCCATATCGGATTAAGAAGGAATACAGAAAGGATCAGTACGAACACGGTGGGAAAGAAGGTAATGGAGATATGACCTGGTCTGATGTCTTGTCAAGTGACGACCCTCTGGAGTATGTGAAGTACTCCCCACACTTTCACCTCTTTTTCCCTGCAGTCCGGAAGTCGTTCGATTATCTGGTTGCTGAAGCTGTTGCTAACCAGTCTGGTTGGGTCTTCCACCGGATCACCCAAGGGAACGACAGCAACATCTCAGTGGAAGATTTGGAAGGTCTTGTTCATCAGGTGACCTATGCTTTCTCACACGCTGGTGTTAATGAGTGGTCGGCTGACCGTGCTGAGCTCACTAGCGTGATGAAGGGAGATTTACATAATATGAGTGTCTCTGATGAAATACACGCTGAGTGTCTGTCTCACTTCTGTGAGGCTGCACCGAACCTACTGGGGACACAGTTCGCCGATCTTGACGAGGCTACCTGTGATGCAGAAATTGCTGGAAGTCCTCCTAAGGAGGATCAACGTACAGTCAACAGTGAAGGTGCGTCTGACGAGACAGATTCTGAATCGCCGTCTGCACAGGAGAGTGAGGGTGTCAGAGACTCTGAAAGGTCGGTGAAAGAAGAGAACTGCGATGAAGAAGGCGAGACTTCATCCACTGATAGTAGTGTTGGCTCCTCGGAATCAAGTGAAACGAACCTGACGTCTGCACGGGACAGAGACACCCACACTTCGAGCAATGATACGTCATCTGCAGCGTCGTCAGATTCCTCCCCTCAACAAACACCCATGGAACCCACTCCAGATGATGCGAAAGGTGTTCGTGATGATTCACCAGAGCATCCTTTTGTAGATCATAGGGTACAATGTGAGGGTGAACTGGTGCCCATACGGGAAGCCGCGGAGCTGCTTGATGATAGCGAGTGGTGTGCGAAAGCACCTCATGTTTCTGGCTTGCGTACAGCTGTCAAAGAGTGGAGCCGGCGAACTAATGGGGAGGATCACTTGAGGTGGGTCAATTCGGGACAGGATCGTTCTCCAGCGGTGATTCAGCTCTACTGACTCTCACTTGACCAGAGGCATCACTATCCTGAACAATATGAGCCGCTAAATAGGAACCTGAAGACCCGGTCTGATGGTGTGATAGTCCAGAATGGTATTACGGTCAGATGCCTTTCGGGTTTTGGTTGGGGGTTGTCGCAATAACAATTGAATCTATAATTACCCACCCACCATGTGTTAGATGACCGGTGGACCTCTCGGTGTCTGAAGTTTAATCTGGGCCATACTGATGGAGGTGATCCAACCCTGCTCGTGGGTCGTCTTCGACGTAAGTCTCCTCTGTTACTTTTATTGAAGAATGCCCCATCAACTTTGAAACTTCCCAGAGTCCAGCATCGGTCTCATTAACCATGTGAGTCCCAAATCCATGTCTGATGCTGTGAGCAGTTACCAACCATCGATTTGGGATCTTGTCTCCGTTATCGTCGGTCGGTGCATTGGCATCTGCGTATATTTTCCGATTGATACCAGCTTTATCAGCTGCTTGAATGGCGATCTCGTTAATTCGATCACCCGATAGTGGAGCGCCCTTCTCACCGACCAAAAGTCGCTCGTGGTTTGTTGTGGCTGCTTTTTCGTCCCTGTAGCCGTGTTCTAACCATTCGGTCAACAAGCCATCAAGTGAATGTTGATAAGCTACTACTCGCTTCTTATCGTTCTTGGCTACTGGCTCACGTACCGTGATTTCTCTTGTCTCTTGGTCAATATCACTAATTAATAAGTCTGAGGCCTCTCCTCTCCGCATTCCAGTTTGCCAGAGGAGCCTAATGATGAGTTGATCCCGAATCCGGTTTCTCCCAACATTTTCCTCCATCTGTCTGATCTCGTCTTGTGAAAGAGCGTATGTTTCCTCTTCTTCTAATTGACTGGATTGCTCCGAGCTTTTCGAAAACCCGAATATTTCGTCCTTTTCGTTATTCCACCTCTCGAAGGGATTTGATTCAGACAGATCCATCCTAACCAACCAGTCGTGAAATGCGTGGATCCTGTCCCACCGATATAGATCAGTTGTTCCATTAAACTTCGCAGCCAACGCTTGGCCAGTTGCGTTGGCTTGTCCGGGTGTCACGTCAGCCGGTGATTCAACTTCAATCTCATCCAGCCAGTGGTCGTACCATCGGAGATCCTGCTTGTAACGTCTGGTGCTTCCTTGGTCCCGGAGGTCCGGATCATCG
Source organism: Halorussus gelatinilyticus (assembly GCF_023238445.1). Lineage (GTDB taxonomy): Archaea > Halobacteriota > Halobacteria > Halobacteriales > Haladaptataceae > Halorussus > Halorussus gelatinilyticus. The sequence continues at coordinate 1,196,010 of NZ_CP096658.1, forward strand.
TCGTCTGTCCCCGTTTCTAACTGTCCGATGTACTGTCTGATTGCGTTCCGACAGTCTTCTACGGACTTATATCGTGGAGGCAACTCAGGCACCCGATTCTTTGTAATATCGACGGACTGTACTTTTATCCTGGTTTTCTTCGCCTGACCCTGCTGATAGTGATTCATCCCCGACAGACACCCTAGGTGAGGAATCAGATGTGGAATCTGTATGACTTGATGACTCCCCAATCGACAAATTGTCGTGTCTTGGGATATCTGCCTCTGCCTCTTCGGTTGTATCTTCAACGAATCCTACATCAGGATAGTACTCCAACATTCGTGCACAGGCCCGCCTGACATCGGCGAGATCTTCGTCGAAATACTGTGCCCACACCTCCGGTGTTGAAATAGCTTGGGCTAAGGCTAGATCACTTGGCGTGTCGAATTGACCGACCTCATCGAAATCCGGCAGGTCATTTCCTGTGGAATGAACCGGCAGTGAAGAATAAAGGTCACGTGCTAACCGGTCAATTTTATCGTCATTTGTGACGCTCGAATCAATAGATAGCACATGTTCTTCAATCCGATCAAGCCGTTCTTCAAGTGGTGTGACTGACGTATCCACAGCACGGATAATCTCGTCCTGATCGACTGTCGCCTCTTCATCCCCGCTGTTCATATATCGATACGCTGTAACCCGGAAAAGGCGGCTTAGGCTATCGAATTCATTCTCTTCTCGTATGAACTCATCAAATTCCTCTCTCTCCTCCGGGGTGAGACGGATACCAACGATCTCACTTCGATCTGTCATCGTACTCTGGATTATGAACAGGACTGTGTTAAACGCTTGTATTACATCAAAAGGGAGAACCGCGTCATTTAACTACGCTGTGGACACGCCGCGTCCACGAATCCAGCCACCAGACTAGACATTTTTCACCGAGTCGCCCGATACCGGACGGTGAAGTACGTCTACCTTCGGTCGTGTAGTTTCCTGGGACTGTCGAGAGAACCATCGTCCGCTTCGTCGAACGGGTGACCGTTCGGCGATTTGCTCGATACGTGGTGCGAATTATTCAGTTGTCCGCCGTGTCTCGGTTACGTTCTCGAACTCAAACCGTGCCCCGCCAGCGGCACTCTCCGTCACCGAACACTCCCACCCGTATACGTCCGCCATCTCTTGGACAAACGTCAGTCCTAATCCCATCCCTCCTTCACTTTGCGAGGACGTGTAACCCGTCTCGAACACGGTCTTCTGTTCGTCCGGTTCGATACCACAACCGTCGTCGGCCACGTAGAAGCCAGTCGAAAGGTCCCCGACCGTGACGGTGACGCTGGCCCCGCCATGCTCCACGGCGTTCTCGAACAGATTCCGAAACAGATGGCGGATGTACGTCTCGTCCACGTCTATCGTCCGGTCGGTCGTCACGTCCAGCGTCGCCTCGGACGTGTCCGCCTCGTCCCACGCTTGTCTCGCCGCATCCGCAAGTTGCACCGTCGAACACTCGGAGACTGCCTCTCGTCCCCGTGCCACGAGTAACAGGACCTCGATCAAGTCTTCGATGCGGTCGAACGCTTCCGTGACGTACTCTACTGCTTGTGGCTGTTCCCCACGGGGGAGCTGTTGACTATAAATTTGGCCGATGTTGACCGGGTTCCGAAGTTCGTGTGCGAGGAGACTCGCAAAATTATCCAGTTGCTCGTTCTGACGTTCGAGCTGGCGTTCACGCTCGTTGCGCTCGGTCACGTCGCGCACGACACCGACCGTATCGGGGGTGGTGTCCTCCGACTCTGGAAGGGGTGCAACAGTCCATTCGACCTCGATTATCTCCCCAGACGCAGTTTGCAGCCTCGTCTCGTACATCTTCGAGTCGAACGTCTCTTCTGCGAGGTCGCGCTCCACCTCCTCGCGTAGTGCCGCTGCGTTCTCCTCCTCGGCCATGACGAACGAGGCGGGCGAGCCGACGAGTTCCTCGCGGTCGTACCCGACGAGTTCGGTGTAGGCGTCGTTCACCAGTATGAAGCGGTTGTCTTCGTTAGTAACGAAGATTCCGTCGTTGACGGTTTCGACGATGGTTTCGTAGCGTTCGAGTTGTTGGCTGTACTCTTCAGCGTCCACGGCTCGGGTTTGGGCCTGTCCATCGTGATACCCCATTCCGAGGCCGGCCACGCTGGCAAGTGCCGGGAGGATGAGGAAGTTCGCAAGCGGGTCGTTCAGTTCGGTGATGAACGAGATAAACAGGAGGATACCGACCATGACTTCGATGGCGCGGACACACCACCCGGCGACAACGTGGTAGAGGTCAGGACGGATGTCGCTCGGTGAGAGCCGATAGCCACCGTAGGAGAGCGCGAGACCGCTTGCGCCGACGAGCAACGAAATCATCAGCACGTCGTTGATTGTTCTGTCGCCGACGGCTGGCGTGACGGGGAAACCGGCGGCAATGACGATGTAGAGTCCCCCAAGGGCGAGGACGACGCGCCGTCCACCGACCTGTTCAATCCCACGTGCCAAGTACCCCATTGCTGTCTCCAAGCTACCAAGGGGTCATGATGGTTGTGGTTTCCTCCCTGCCACCTCGATTCGGTTATGTCTCCACGGCCATATCCCGAGAACCCGATTAATCCTATGTACTCATTCGTTCCCACACTGAGAGTGAGAGCCGTGTCATCTAACGTCCGGCGTAGAGAACGGTGGGACGGCCCACCGGACGCAATTTCTTTGCCGACCGTGGACATCCGGGCTCGCAACGACGGTCTGCGCGAAAAGAGTGAAACGGCGAGCGGCTCGCTCAAGCGATCTCGTTGAACTTCGGTTGCATCAGGAAGGCCCCGAAGAGCGGCACCAACAGTCCGATTGCGGCTACTCCGGGCGAGAGATCGTCGGTCACCTCGTTCGCGGTCTGTCCTATCTGCCACACCGCGTAGAAGTTGACGAACGGAATCAGGAACGTCAGCGTCCGCACACCGGGGCTGTAGCTGGCCCCGCTCGCCTCTTTCAGCTCTTTGTTCACTTGGTGAACGTAGTACAGCCAGTATAATCCGAACGTGATGCCCGTGAACACGAGTAGCTTGACCGGACTACGCTTCGTTACGCTGTTCGGGGTTTCCGCCATGACGAGAGGCAGGCTTATATCAAATTATTTTGACACTTTTGTAAAATTACGAACTAGTGCGTTACATTTTATTTCCGGCTATCAGGTAGGTCCCGTAGACCACCGACGAGCGAGTTATCCACCTCGACGTCGTACGGAACGACGAACGAGATGGCAGATCAGAACGCGATGCGAGACACGTTCCGGGTCTGGAACTTCGACGCGGTAGAGCGCGAGGTCGTCCTCCGGAGTTCCGACGACCAGTACGTCTCCGTGCCGCTTCCCGGGGAGAACGCGGACCTGTTCGAGCGGTTGGCAGACTCGTCGGGCACCGTGGAGGCGACACTCGTGGAATCGAGTGGGGCCGGTTCGTCGTGGCGAGTGGCCGAAATCCACGAAAACACCGACGGCGAGTAGCGAGCGTCGGCGACGGGTCCCGACGTTCGCCTCTCGTACATTTATATAGGAAGCCGAAACAAACCTCGCTCACGGAGAACTACTCGCCGTGGCACTACTCGACGCCTCGATACCCGACCTCCTGCGCCTGCTCGTCGTCCCCGTCTTCGGTTGGGCGGCGCTACGCGACGTGAAGACTCGCCGAGTTCCCAATCGGACGTGGTACCCTCTCGCCGCGCTCGCGGTCGTCCTGCTGGCCGTCGAGGGGTGGCAGGCGTGGACCGGTACCGCCTACGAAACTCGCGCGTTCGCGCTCCGGACTGCCATCAGTCTCGGCTTCGTCGCGCCGCTGGTCATCGCCTTCTGGTGGTTCCGAGCGTTCGGCGGCGCGGACGCGAAGGCCTTCCTCGTCGTCGCCGCGCTGTTCCCGACGTTCCCGACCTACGAGGCGTTCGGGTGGGTACTTCCCCACCAGCAGACCGCGGTCGGCGTGTTCTCGCTGACGATTCTGACGAACACCGTCCTGCTCGGTGCGCTGTATCCGCTCGGGGTCTTCGCGCGGAACGCCGTCTCCGGGCGGTTCTCCCCGGTGATGGTCGTCGGCAAACCGGTGTCGTGGAGCGCGGTGCCCGAGGAACACGGCCGCCTGCTGGAGACGCCCGAGGGCGTGACCCGCAACGGCGTGGACTTGGACGCGGTGCGGATGTACCTCCGGTGGCGCGGCCTGACGCTGACGGAGTTGCGCGAGGAGGCCGACCGCTTCCGGGACCCCGCGACCCTCCCCGCGGAACCGAACCCGCCGGGCGACGGGTCGGTCGGCGTCGAAGAGCTTCGTGCCGACGGTGGCGAACTCGAAGCACCGCCGGGAGAGACCGTCGCCGAGGCGGACGCGCCCGACGACGACCCGTGGGGCGCGGCGGCGTTCCTCGACGACATCGACCACGGCGCGTACGGGACGACGCCCGCTGGCCTCCGCGACGGACTCGACGTGCTGGTCACCGCCGAGGAGGTGTGGGTCTCGCCCGGCATCCCGTTCGTCGTCCCGCTGTTCGTCGGGACCGCCGCGGCGCTGACCTACGGCGACTTCCTGTTCGGGGCGCTGGCGTTCTTCGGGTTGGCGTAGCGTCGGCGGACGCGTCGGTCCGGTCGCGGAATCGGTCGTCGGTCGGTCGATTCCTCGAACGATTGTGAGAAGGGGAGAGACGGGTCTCGTAGCGTGAAGAGAACAGGTATCTCGTTCAAAACGGACTGTAGAGCGTTTCGCCGAACGAGAACGGTCGGCGGGTTATTCCTCGCCCTGCGTTCCCGCGACGTAGCCGGTGACGTTGCCGACGTTCATCGCTACCGCCAACACCGCGGCGATGACGAAGACGATGAGCGAGGAAATCGCGTTCATCTTCGGCGCGGTCCCGTACTTGATCATCGAGTACATCGACGTGGTGAGCACGTCCATCGTCCCCTTGACGAAGTACGCGCGGATGAAGTCCTCGAAGGACCGAATCCACGCGAACAGGAAGCCCGCGCCGATGGCCGGCGCGACGATGGGGAGCGTGATGTCCCAGAACGTGGTGAGCGGGTCCGCGCCCAAATCGCGGGCGGCCTCCTCCAGCGACTCGTCGAACGTGTAGAGTCGCGCGGTGACCATCAACAACACGAACGGGAAGCCGTAGACGCTGTGGGTCAGCACGACCGTCAGGAAGCCGGGCGTGATACCCAACAACGCCCGGAAGTAGATGAGCAGCGCGATGCCCAGCACGACCCCCGGAATCACCATCGGCAGGATGCCGAATGTCCGGTAAAATTCCTTGAAGGGGAAGTCGTACCGGGCGAGCGCGAAGCTCGCCAGCACGCCCAACACCGTGGCGATGGACGCCGACAGGGTCGCGATCTGGACGCTGTGGAACAGCGAGGTCATGAGCGCCCCGTCCGCGAACGTCGCGGCGTAGTGGGCCAGCGTGAACCCGCGGAACGGGAAGAACGTGCTGGCGTTCACCGCGAACGAGAGGAACATCATGACGAGGAGCGGAATCCAGAGGAACACGAGGAGCGCGCCGGCGACGGCCCATAGCCCGCGACTCAGGAGCCACTCCTTGGCGTTGTGGTCGAGCCGAAGCGCCCCGCCGGTCGTCTCCGCCGGTTCGTCGGCCGAGGTGCCGGTCTCGGTCGCCATCTCAGGCACCTCCCAAGTCCTCGATGCTGACGTACCGGAACGCGACGGCGAACGCCACCACGATGGAGGCGACGATGAACATCGACGCGGCGCTCCCGTAGCCGATGGCGTACAGCGAGTTGATTCGACTCTCGATGAGTTGTCCGATCATCAGCACCTTCCCCTGCCCGAGGAACCGCGGCGTGATGAACGCCCCCAGCGCGGGCACGAACACGAACAGGCTCCCGCTTATCATGCCGGGAAGCACCAGCGGGACGATGACGTCGCGCAGCGCTTCCGACCGACTCGCGCCGAGGTCGCGGGCCGCCTCGACCAGCGAGAAGTCCAGCCCGTCGAGGCTGGCGTACAGCGACAGCAGCATGTACGGGAAGTACGCGTGGGTCAGTCCGACGATGATGGCCGGCACGCCGTAGTTGAACAGCGTGACCGGGCCGCTGACGATACCGAGTTTGAGGAGTGCGCTGTTGATGACGCCGCTCGGGCCGAACATGAGATACCACGAGTAGGCCCGCACGAGGTACATCGTGAAGAACGGCAGCAGTACGAGGAAGATGATGACTTTGAACGTCGTGCCGCCGCGTCGCGCGAGCAGGTACGCGAGCGGGAACGCCAGCGCTAGGCACAGCACCGTCGTCACCGCCGCGATGAAGTACGACAGCAACAGCGAGTCGAAGAACGCGGTCTCCCAGAACGGCCCGTCGCCCGAGAACAACTGTCCGTAGTTCTGCAGCGTCGGCTCCCAGACGATCTGGTAGGCGTCGTTGACGTTCAGGAAACTGACCGTGACCATGAACGTCAGCGGCGCGGCCAACAGCAGGAGGAGCCATATCAGGCCGGGCGTGGTGGTGAGTGCGAGTTGGTTCCGTCGAGAGGCGAACTGGCTGACCAACCGCTCACGGAGCGATTCCGACCGCCGAGGTGTATCGACAGACATGGGGTCGAGTTACGCGGTCTTGACCTCTTCCCACGCCTTTATCCACGCGTCCTCCTTCTCGACCGCCTTGAACGGAATCATCTGTTCGAGCCGCGAGGGGTCGATGGAGCCGAACATCTCGTTCTCCTCCTTCGAGAGGTGGTTCTGGGTCTTCGGGTTGACGCTGGGCGAGTAGCCGACCTTCGCCAACTTCGCGCCGAGTTTCGGCGCGATGAACTCGTTGACGACCTTCCACGCCTTCTTCTTGTTGCTGGAGGCCTTCGAGACGACGGCGGATTCGAACCACGCGAGCGAGCCTTCCTTCGGAGCGGCCATCTTCGGCCAGTCGTCGCCGTTGTTCCACATCTCGACGATCTCGTTGCGGCCGGACTGCCCGATGACGAAGTTGCCCTGCCGGAGCGACTTGATGTAGGTCGGGTCGGCCGCGATGTAGCCCTGGAGCATCGGCTTCTGGTCTATCAGGGTCTGTTTGACCTTCTGTATCTGCTTCTCGGAGAGCGAGATTTTCTCTCCCTCGAAGGCGTCCCGATACCCGAGGTAGAGCGCCGCGGCGCTCATCGCCTTGAAGTGGTTGTCGTACATCACTATCTTGCCCTTGTACTGGTCGTCGAACAGCTTCGCGTAGGTGGGTTCGTGGTCGTCCACTTTCCGGGAGTCGTAGGAGTAGCCGTACCAGCCGAATCGAATCGGGACGCCGTACATCTTCCCGCCGCTGGTGAACTGGTTGTCGGCGAACCCTTTGAACACGTCGTAGGTCGAACTGTAGTTCGACACCACGTCCTCCGGAACCGAATCGACCAGTCCCGCGTCCATCATCTTCGGGACGTAGTTGTTGTTCGGCACCGCGATGTCGTACTGTTCGTTCTGTCCCGAGTTCCACGACGAGAACATCTTCGAGGACGAGGTGGACTTCGTGAACTTGACGTTCACGTCGAGTCGGCTCTCGATGTCCTTCTTCAGGTCGGCGTACTCCTCCCACGTCAGGATGTTGATGGTCGGCGTGCCGCCGCCACCGCCGAAGCTCCCGATACAGCCGGCGGTCAGTCCGACGGTTCCCGCCGCGCCGGTCGCCTTGAGGAAGGTCCGGCGGTCGTTACGATACTCGTTCGTCGCGTCCGATTGCTCGGCCCGCTCGCTTCTGTCACTTGGCATGTGATGTCAGGACAAAGAGCGGCGACTTAATTCTTACGTCAAACTTCCGTAGAGCCATAGAAATATTTGCCGTGTATTAGCAGAACACCCAAAAGTTTCAGTTGGAACTTATTAATGAATGCCAAAATTGCTGTCGTGACCGAAACTGTTTATGCGGAGCAGTCTGCAACCAGACGTATGGCAACCGGTAACGAGTCGCTGATACGTCTGGACGGGGTTCGCAAGGAGTTCGGCGACGTGACTGCGGTCGAAGAGGTCGATTTGACGGTGAGGCGCGGGGAGTTCTTCTCGCTGGTCGGCCCCTCGGGGTGCGGAAAGACGACCACGCTCCGGATGATAAGCGGGTTCGAGAGTCCGACAGAGGGGTCGGTAGTCCTCGACGGACACGACATGGAAGGGGTCCCGCCGGACGCTCGGGACACCAATCTCGTCTTTCAGTATCACTCGTTGTTTCCCCACATGAGCGTGGGGGAAAACGTCGGCTACGGCCTCGAAAAGGCCGGCGTGGACGCCGACGAGCGCGAGCGGTACGTCGAGGAGTATCTGGAACTCGTGGACCTCGACGGCTTCGAGGACCGGAATCCGGGCGACCTCTCGGGCGGCCAGCAACAGCGCGTCGCGCTCGCCCGCGCCCTCGTCAACGAACCCAGCGTCCTGCTGTTCGACGAACCCTTGGCCTCGCTCGACCGCAAACTGCGCAAGCAGATGCAGGTCGAGTTGCGCAAGATTCACGAGAAGACGCAGGGCGCGTTCTTCTACGTGACCCACGACCAGGAGGTCGCCATGACGCTCAGCGACCGCCTCGCGGTCATGAACGAAGGCCGCATCGAGCAGGTCGGCCCGCCCGAGGAGATCTATCGGAACCCCGCGAGTCCGTTCGTCGCGGACTTCATCGGCGACACCAACCTGTTCGAGGGCCGCGCGCGGACCGAGAACGGTCGCACGGCCGTCGAAGTCGGCAACGGGAGCGGGTTCTCGTTCACGTCCTCGGAGGAAGTGCGCGAGGGCGACGTGACCGTCTCCATCCGACCCGAGGACTTCTCGCTCGCGGAGAACGGCGACGCCACCTTCGAGGGCGAAATCGTCGAGCGGTACTTCCAGGGCGACCAGACCAACTACATCGTGGACCTCGGCGCGGAGGACCTCGCGGACGTGCAGGTCGTCATGCAGGGCCGTGACACGCCCATTTCGCGCGGCGAACGGGCGTCGTTCGCCGTCGCGGAGGACGCGCCGGTCGTCTTCGAGGCGTAGCGACGCGAGAGGAGGAGTTACTCCTCGTCGCTCTCGGTCCCGGCGACCATCCCCGTCACGTTACCGACGTTCATCGCTACTGCCAGCACCACCGCGATGACGAAGACGATGAACGACGAGATGGCGTTCATCTTCGGCGCGGTCCCGTACTTTATCATCGAGAACATCGAGGTCGTCAGCACGTCCATCGTTCCGCGGACGAAGAACGCCCGGATGAAGTCCTCGAACGACCGAATCCACGCGAACAGGAAGCCTGCGCCGATGGCGGGCGCGACGATGGGAAGCGTGATGTCCCAGAACGTGGTGAGCGGGTCCACGCCCAAATCGCGGGCGGCCTCCTCCAGCGACTCGTCGAACGTGTAGAGCCGCGAGGTCACGATGAGCAGGACGAACGGCAGGCCGTAGACGCTGTGGGTCAGCACTATCGTCCAGAATCCCGGCACGATAGTGATGCCGAACAGTTGCGGCAGGAGCGTCCGGAAGTAGATGAGCAGCGCGATGCCCAACACGACCCCCGGAATCACCATCGGCAGGATGCCGAAGGTGCGGTACGTCTCCTTCAGCGGGAAGGCGTACCGGGCGAGCGCGAAGCTGGCGAGGACGCCGAGTAGCGTGGCGATAGCGGCCGCAAGCGTAGCGACCTGCACGCTGTGCCACAGCGAGGTCATCAGCGCGCCGTCCGCGAACGTCGCGGCGTAGTGCGCCAGCGTGAACCCGCGGAACGGGAAGAACGTGCTGGCGTTCACCGCGAACGAGAGGATCATCATCACCGCGAGCGGAATCCAGAGGAACACGAGCAGTGCGCCCGCGATGGCGTACAGACCCCGCCCGAGGAGCCACTCCTTGCGCTGGTGGTCGAGGAGTCCAGTCCCCGTTCCCTGCTCGGTCGCGGGAGCGCGGTCGGTCTCCGTGCCCGAATCGGTCTCTGTCGCCATCTCAGACGCCCCCCAAGTCCTCGATGCTGACGTACCGGAACGCGAGCGCGAACGCGACGACGATGCTCAGGACGATGAACATCGACGCGGCGCTCCCGTAGCCGATGGCGTACAGCGAGTTGATTCGACTCTCGATGAGTTGTCCGATCATCAGCACCTTCCCCTGCCCGAGGAACCGCGGCGTGATGAACGCCCCCAGCGCGGGCACGAACACGAACAGGCTCCCGCTGATGATTCCCGGCAGGACAAGCGGGAGAATCACGTCCTTCAGCGTCGCGGCCCGACTCGCGCCGAGGTCGCGGGCCGCCTCGGTCAGCGAGAAGTCCAACCCGTCGAGGCTGGCGTACAGCGACAGCAGCATGTACGGGAAGTACGCGTGGGTCAGCCCGACGATGATGGCCGGTACGCCGTAGTTGAAGATGCCCAGCGGCCCGTTCGTGATGCCGAGTCGCATCAGCGTGCTGTTGAGGACCCCGCTCGGGCCGAACATGAGATACCACGAGTAAGCCCGCACGAGGTACATCGTGAAGAACGGTAGCAGCACGAGGAAGATGACGACCTTGAACGTCGTACCACCCCGGCGCGCGAGCAGGTACGCGAGCGGGAACGCCAGCACTAAACACAGCACCGTCGTCACCGCCGCGATGAAGTACGAGAGCGCGAGCGACTGGAAGAACGCCGTCTGCCAGAACGGTCCCTGACCCGCGAACAACTGGTTGTAGTTCCCCAGCGTCGGCTCCCAGATGATCTCGTAGGTGAGCGTATCGACGCTCGTGAAGCTGACCGCCACCATGAACGTCAGCGGCGTCAGCAACAGGAGGAACAGCCAGACCAGCGCCGGTCCGGAGGTTATCCCCAGCTTGCTGGCTCGCGAGGTGAACGCGCCGACGAACTGCTCGCGCGCGGACTGGCCGCGCTCGGAAGTTTCGGTAGCCACGTTACGCGACCTTGATTTCCTCCCACGCCTGTATCCAACTCCGCTCGTTCTCGACGGCCTTGAACGGGATGAAGTCTTGGAGCTTCTGCGGGTCGATGGCACCGTACAGGTTGTTCTGGCGCTGGGTCAGGTACTCCTGAGTCGCGGGATTGACGCTGGGCGAGTAGCCGACCTTCGCCAGCGTCGCGCCGAGTTTCGGCGAAATGTACTCGTCGATGACCTCCCACGCTTTCCGCTTGTTGTTCGAGGCCTTCGAGACGACCGCGGACTCGAACCACGCGAGCGCGCCTTCCTTCGGCGTGGCCATCTTCGGCCAGTTGTCGCCGTTGACTTTCATCTCGACGATTTCGTTCCGCCCCGACTGGCCGACGAGGAAGTTACCCTGCCGGAACGACTTGATGTAGGTCGGGTCGGCCGCGATGTAGCCCTGCAACAGCGGCTTCTGGTCTATCATCGTCTGCTTGACCTTGTCTAACTGCTCCTGAGAGAGGCTGACCTGCTTCCCTTTGAAGGCGTCCTGCATCCCGAGATAGAGCGCCGCCGCGCTCATCGCCTTGAAGTGGTTGTCGTACATGACGATACTACCGCTCAAGTCCGTCCCCTGGAACTGGTCGCTGAACAGAATCTCGTAGGTCGGTTCGTGGTCCGGAATCTTCCGGGAGTCGTAGGAGTAGCCGTACCACCCGAACCGAATCGGCACCCCGTAAGCGTCGCCGCCGCTGGTGAACTGGTTGCTCGCGAACTGCTGGAACGTATCGTAGATGTTACTCTGGTTCGACACCACGTCCTGCGGCACCGGAGCCAGCAGGTCCGCGTTCATCATCTTCGGGACGTAATTGTTGTTCGGGATGGCGATGTCGTACTGCCGGTACTGCCCGGCGTTCCACGACGAGAACATCTTGGCCGACGACGTGGACTTGGTAATCTGGATGTCCACCCCGACCTGCTCTTGAATCGGTCCCAACAGTTGCTCGTCGCCGTACTCCTCCCACGTCAGGACGTTGAGCGTCGGTCGTTGGGCCGAGACCGTTCCGACGTAGTTCGGCAGTCCGACCAGTCCGGCCGCGCCGGCCGCACCGCTGGCCTTCAGAAAGCGCCGCCGAGAGTTGTCGCTCGTTTCGGTACGACTGCTGTCGCCGCTTCGTGTCATTTGGTATCCCCCACCAGGTCGAGAGTCGGGGGAAACAATCATAAATGTTTATGCTTTTTGTGGAGTTCGCCGGATTAATTTCGATGATTGCGACCGCAGACGCTCGTCGGCCGAAGACTTCAATAGAATTTGACTTCCGTTCTCGGCCGACCCCGAGGCGTTTTATATTGTGACACAGTACCATGCGGTATGGGAGTGGACGGGGAGCTAATACGATTAGCGGACGTGCGCAAGGAGTTCGGGGACGTGACGGCCGTGGACGGCATCGACTTCAGTATCGAGCGCGGCGAGTTCTTCTCGCTGGTCGGGCCGTCCGGGTGCGGGAAGACGACCACGCTCCGGATGATAAGCGGGTTCGAGACGCCCACCGACGGGCAGGTCGTCATCGACGGTCGAGACATGCAGGGCGTGCCGCCGGACGCCCGCGACACCAATCTCGTCTTCCAGCACCTCTCGCTGTTCCCGCACATGAGCGTCGCGGAGAACGTCGGCTACGGACTGAAGAAGTCCGGCGTCGGGAAGACCGAGCGCGAAGACAGGGCCTCGGAGTACCTCGAACTCGTGGACCTCGGCGGCTACGAGGACCGGAATCCGGGCGACCTCTCGGGCGGCCAGCAACAGCGCGTCGCGCTCGCCCGCGCCCTCGTCAACGAACCCAGCGTCCTGCTGCTGGACGAACCGCTGTCGAGTCTCGACCGGAAGCTACGCAAGCAGATGCAGGTCGAGTTGCGCAGGATTCACGAGAAGACGCAGGGCGCGTTCTTCTACGTGACCCACGACCAGGAGGTCGCCATGACGCTCAGCGACCGCCTCGCAGTCATGAACGAGGGGAAAATCGAGCAGGTCGGCCCGCCCGAGGAGATCTATCGGAACCCCGCGAGTCCGTTCGTCGCGGACTTCATCGGCGACACGAATCTGCTGGACGGCGAGGCCCACGACGAGGAGGGCCGGACCGTCGTGAAGGTCGGCGGCCGGGACGGCATCGAGTTCGTCCCGGACGAGTCGGTCGGCGAGGGACCGGTCAGCGTCTCGATTCGTCCCGAGGACATCTCGCTGGCCGACGCGGGCGGGCCGAGCGCGAAGTCCGACGGGGGCCGCTCGGCGGGCGAGACCTTCGAGGGCGAAATCGTCGAGCGGTACTTCCAAGGCGACCAGACCAACTACGTCGTGGACGTCGGCGAGGGCGTCGAACTATCGGTGGTGATGCAGGGCCGGAGTACCCCGGTCGAACGCGGCGAGCGCGCCTCGTTCTGGTTCGCCGACGACGCGCCCGTGGTGTTCGACTCGGCCGGGAGTTCGTGACAGATATAGTATAGTTACGAATCGAAACACTATTGCCGGTCGGTTCGTAGTCGAACCGTATGGAGACGGTTCGTGCGAGCGATTATCACGACATCGTGCAGGTCGAGGAGCCGCGCGTCTCGCCGGACGGCGAGCGGGTCGCCTTCGTCCGGAAGATTCCGAAGTCCGACGACGAGTACGCGGCGACGGTCCACGTCGTCCCGGTCGGCGGCGACGAACCGCGCCAGTTCACGGTGTCGGAGGGCGTCGATAGCCAACCGCGGTGGAGTCCGAGCGGCGACCGACTCGCGTTCGTCAGCACGCGGGGCGCGGACGACGACCGGCCGCAACTCTGGGTCATGCCGACCGGCGGCGGCGAGGCCCGGCAGGTGACCGACGTGGTCGGCGGCGTCGCCGAAATCGCGTGGTCGCCCGACGGCCGTCGAATCGCGTTCACCCAGCAGGTCACCGAAGACGACCGCGAGGAGGGCCGCGACACGGGTCTCGACGGCGAGGAGTTCGAACCCGAGGACCCCGACCCGCGAGTCATCGATCGGAAGGTCTACCGGGCGGGTCAGCGGTACTTCGACGGGAAGCGCTCGCACGTCTACGTCGTGGACCTCGAAAGCGGCGACGACGAAATCCGGCGTCTCACCGACCGCGACTACGACTATCTGAACCCGGAGTGGGCCGACGCGACGACCCTGCTCTACGGCGCGCGCCGGACCGGCGACCCCGACGACAACATCGTCATCGACGTGGTGGAGTACGACCTCGACGCCGACGAGGAGACCGAGACCGTCACACGGACGACCGGGTGGACGCCGATGCTGGCAGCGACGAGCGACGGCCGAGTCGCCTACGCCGCCACGCCCGAGGAGAACGCGACGCTCCGCCAGACCGAAATCGAAGTGCTGGACCGGGAGACCGGCGAGGTGACGACGCCGACCGAGTCGCTCGACCGGACGCTCTCGATGTCGATGTCGCCCCAGTGGGGACCGAACGAGGAGCGGATTTACTTCGCCACGCCCGACGAGGGCGAGTACGCCGTCTGGCGCGCGCCCGGCGACGCCGGTTCGGACCCCGAGCGCGTCGTCGGCGACGGCGAGGTCGAGGCCGCCACGGTCGGCGCGGACAAGATAGCGTTCGTCCGGTCGGAGTGGGACCACCCCGGCGACGTGTTCGTCTCGACGCTCGGCGGTGCCGAGTCGCGGCGACTCACCCGCGTCAACAGCGACTACCTCGACGACCGCGCCGTCTGCCAGCCCGAGGAAGTCCGGTTCGAGAACGAGTCGGGCGACGAGATTCAGGGCTGGGTTCTGACGCCCCCCAACTTCGAGCAGGGCGAGGAGTACCCCCTCGCGGTCGAAATCCACGGCGGCCCCCACGCGATGTGGTCCACCAGCGGGACGATGTGGCACGAGTTCCAACTGCTGGCGGCGCGGGGCTACGTCGTCTTCTGGTCGAACCCGCGCGGTTCGACGGGGTACGGCGAGGAGTTCATGGCGGCGCTGGAGGGCGGCAAGTGGGGCGAAGTCGCCTACGAGGACGTGATGGCCGGCGTCGAGGAGGTGGCGAGTCGGGAGTACGTGGACGACGACGACGTGTACGTCACCGGCGGGAGCTACGGCGGCTACATGACGACGTGGATAGTCGGGCAGACCGACCGCTTCGCGGGCGCGGTCAGCCAGCGCGGCGTCTACGAACTCAACAGCTTCTACGGCTCGACGGACGCCTTCAAGCTCATCGAGTGGGACTTCGACGCGAACCCGTGGGACGACTACGAGTTCCTCTGGGAGCGGTCGCCGACCGCGGTCGCCGACGAGGTGGACACTCCGACGCTGCTCATCCACAGCGACGACGACTACCGCGTCCCGGTGAACAACGCCGAGATGCTGTATCTCATGTACAAGAAAAACGACGTGGAAACTCGACTGGTTCGCTACCCGCGCGAGGGCCACGAACTCTCCCGGAGCGGCGAACCCGCCCACGTCGTGGACCGACTCGAACGCCTCGTGCGCTGGTTCGACGGCTACTCGGACCACCACGACGCGCCGAAGGCGCTCGACCGCGGCGACGAGGGTCTCTCGGCGGCCGAGGACGAGGAAAACGAGGAAGCCGACGACGCCGACGACGGTGAAGACGGCGAGTAGGCTCACATCCCTCCATTGGCAACTTTTCGCACAGGAAGGGTCGCTTCGGAAGCGGTCGCTACGGCGAAAATCCCGCCGCCGTCGTGCGGTCGTTCACCCGAAACGGAGGGGTTCGACGGCGGTGACTAACGACCGACACGAACGCCTCCGGAGACCTACGTTCGGGAACGGGGGTGCTTTTCGTCAGGAGAAATATCCGTAATAACTTCTCGTCACCACGCGATTCTCCAGTCGAGACAGAGGGGTTCGGCGAGGGGATTTGCGGTCGGCCGACCGTCGCCGGAGCGTCAGTCCACGATGATGTCGGTGTCGCCGTCGTCGATGACCGGGCGCTCCTCGGGTTGCATCTCGGTCTCGTAGCGGTCTATCCAGTCGGCGAAGCACTCGGGACAGAGCCGCTGGCCGTCTATCTGCGAGCGGTCCACGGTGAGTCGGACGGTGCGCGCCAGCGCGTCCGAGACGGGGTCCCGGCAGTCGTCGCAGGGGTCGGACTCGTCGTCTGTCATGGCTCGTGGTGTGTCGGCACGGGTTATGAATTTTGGCGATGCGCAGAGACCGACCTGACGCGAACGCTTTTGCTCGCCGACGTCGTGTCTCCGTCGATGAGCGACGACGACTACTGCATCGCCGTCGCGGTGGGCAACCCCGACAACGCCGAGCAGTTGGTCCGGACCGCGCGGGACATCGCCAGCGAACGCGGCGGCGAGGTGTTCGTCGTCGGCGTCGTCGTCACGCCCAGAGAGTCGCCGTTCGCGCTGTTCACAGACGAGGTCATCGCCCGCGAGTTCGGCGGCGAGCGACGGGCCGTCCTCGACCGGGCGGTGTCGGTCGCCGCCGAGAGCGACGTGCCGGTGAACGGCAAACTGTTCGTCGCGTCGTCGGTCGCTCGCGGCGTCCTCCACGGCGTCCGCGAGCGCGACTGCGACGCCCTCCTGCTCGGGTGGGAACAGCGCACCCGGCAGGACGCAGTACTCGGGAGCAACGTGGACCGGGTCGTGCGCCGGGCCGACTGCGACGTGCTGGTCGAGAAAATCGGCGCGGTCGCAGGCGAGGTCGAAGCCGTGCTCCTGCCGGTCGCCGAGAGCCGACACGCCGACTTCGCGGCGTCGGTCGCGCGGGCGATTGCGGTGAAGAACGACGCCACCGTGACGCTCCTCCGCGTCGTCGGGTCGGAACGCGAGGAATCTGCGGCCCGCGAGTTGCTCGCGGCGCAAGCCGACTCGGTGTCCGGCGTCGATTCGGCGTCCGGCGACGGTTCGCCATCCGACGTCGAGGTCGAGAACGTCGTCCGGGAGGGCGACGTTGCGGACGTCATCGTCGCGGCGTCCGAGCGCCACGACGTGACGGTCCTCGGGGCGACGAGGAGCGGCGCGATTCGGCGGCGGGTCGTCGGTTCGACGCCCCAAGAAGTCGGACGGCGCGCGGACGGCACGATTATTCTGGCCAAACGCGGCGACGGGTCGCTGGCGTCGCGGGTGTTCCGGTTGTAGGCCGGGAAAATCATTTTATCGAGTAGAAGCTATTGGGCACGGATGGGAAACACCGTACGAACGTTTTCGTCTCTCGGGACTAGTGAACCCTCTGACGAAGAACAAGAAGGGCTCGGAGACTCACTCGCCAATATCGACACTGAGCCGAAACTTGAGTATTTGCTGATAGGAATGTTCGAGGAAGTCAACGTCGATTCAGTCGAGTCAGTCCGGGAACTGCGCGAGGATACACGAGCAAAAGATTATTCCTAGACACCAACATCTTCGTAGCTTCGATTACCAAAAGAGCCAAGTCGAGTAGAGACGGCTAAAGAGCTTCTGAACTCCGATTACGAATTTTATACGTCGTTACTGAACCTACTCGAACTACGAACCGTCTTGGCGAAGAAAAAGAGAATAGAACAGGAGCAGGTGGAGGAAGTGATAAATCGAATCTCGGAGGAGGTCGAGGTGTTCGTCCACGAAACATCTGATGTACTTGCGACGAACCGACTACAGAAGGAGACCCTTCTCTATCCGATGGATTGTCTACTTCTCGCCGCGGCGGAGGACGCAGATGCCGAACTGGTGACTTTCGACTCCGGAGTTGTCGATGCAGGCGCAACGCCCCCGTCCGAACTTCTCGACTAACCTGATTACTGCGTCCGGAACGCTCGGTCCCCGGCGTCGCCGAGCCCGGGCACGATGAAGCCCTCGTCGTTGAGTTCGTCGTCGATGGCAACCGTCAGGAGGTCGGCCTCGTCGAACTCGTCGTCCACGCGGAGCAGGCCCTCGGGCGCGCTGACCGCCGAGAGGACGAAGAGGTCCTCGGGATTCGGCTGTTCGTGCAGGACTTCCTCGAGGACGGCACACATCGTCGAGCCGGTAGCGAGCATCGGGTCGGCGACGATGACGGTGTCCTTCTCCTGAATCTCGGGGAGTTTCACGTAGTCGATGGTGATGGGGAAGGTGCCGTCCTCGCCGCGGCCCGCCTCCTCGTCGCGGCCCGCGCTGATGACGCCTTGCTTGGCGCGGGGGAACGCCTTGAGGAGACCTTCCACGAAGGGCGTGGCGGCCCGGAGGACGTTGATGATGACCACGTCGTCGAGTCCCTTGACGCGCTGGCCGGTCGTCTCGGTCAGGGGCGTCTCGATGGAGACGTACTCGGTCTCCATCGCGCCGTCGATTATCTCGTAGCCGCAGATGCGGCCGAGTTTGACGAGTCCCTTCCGGAAGCCGACCTGCTCGGTCTCCACGTCCCGGAGTTTCGAGAGCGTGTCCTGTGCCAGCGCGTGGGTGACGAGCTTGGCGTCCCCGCGGTCTTCGATGGTCATGTCTTGTCCGTATGCGGGAGACGCGGGGCTTTAGCTCTTAATATGGGCGGCGAGTCCGCGTCCGAGTCCCACGGGCCAGCGTGCCAGTTTCGCGCCGAGGACGCCCCCGAACAGGAGCCAGTGGGGCGCGTCCGCGAGGACGTGCCCGAGGAAGTCCTCGGTCGGGTCCACCTTGTCCCAGTGGACCGCGTAGTGGTCGGCGAACTCCTTGACGTGGACACCTTTGCCGTCGGGGAGCGGTCGTCGGTAGTCGGCGCGCTGGCCGCGCGGGTCGCCGGTGTGGAGGACGAATCCGGCGCTCGCGGGCGACGGGAGCGCGTCCTTGGCGACGTGTAGATCGACGTGGTGGCGCTCCCGGAGGACGCGGGCGACCACGGCGTCCCACGGCGAGCGAGTCGTCTCGCAGTTGCGACACCGCGCTCGGGTCACGTCGGTCTCGGCGTCGCAGGTCGGGCAGGGTTCGGTCCAGTCCCACGAGACGCGGCGTTCGCAGGCGTCGCATCCGCGTCGGAGGTGCGCGAGCGAGGCGTCGCAGTGGGGGCAGTTCGCGGTGCTGTCCGGCGATTTCACCATCGGTTGGCCCTTTCGAGCAGGCGTTATAAACCTTCGTCAGACGCGCCCGGCGGCGTGGAGCGGGCGGTACGAGCGGCCCTCGCGGACTACTCCACGACGACGTACGTCAGGACCACCAGTCCGGCCGTCGTGAGCGCGACCCGCCGCCACGAGAACGGCGTGACGCCGACGAACGACAGGGCCGACACGAGAACCCAGGAGAACGCCGCCGAGAGGACGAGGTTCATGGCGAACAGCACTCGCGGGTCGCCCGTCGAGTTGGCCATCGGCAGAGGGTCTCTCGCACGCGAACTTATCACTTTCTCAGGACGGCCGCCGAGCGACCGGGCGGTGTGTCGTCGGGAAGCGAACGACGACGACGGGTCAGCACGGCAAGTGACGATGACTGACTAGCACGCCGAAGGTCGGTGGACGGGTCAACACGGCGAAGGTCGATGAGGGGCCAGCAGAGCGAAGGGCGACGAACGCGTAGACGAGCGGTATGCGCCCCGAGAACAGACGGGGGACCCCGGTCGATCCGGTTCCGTTTCTGGTCGTCGCGGCGCTGGGATTCCTGGGCTGCTACAGCTACGGCCCGGCCTACCTCCTCACCGTCGGCGTCGAGTTACCGGCGGCGCTCGCCCTCTCGACCGTCGCCTTCCTCGCCGCGACCGCCGTCGCCTACCACCGGTTCGTCTGGCTCGCCAGACCCGACCTGCGGGGCGAGGTGCCGCCCGACCTCCGCCTCCGTCGCCTCTTCCTCGGCGGATTGGCGGTCTTCGGGATTTGTGCGCTTCTGGCGCTTCCCTTAGTAGAGCCGTTAATCCGACCGTAACGCTTTCCTCCCGCCGTGCGTAGGGCCGACGATGCGCGAAGTGGAAGTGTCGGCGTTCGTGCCCGCGTCGCCCGCCGCCGTCCAGCGCGCGCTCACGCCCGAGGCCGTGGTCGAGTACGAGGGGAGTTTCGAGGTGGTAGGCGCCGAGGAGTCCGACGACGGGACGACGGTGACGGCCGAGGCGACCGGGTTGACGATGCGACTCGACTTCGAGGAGCGGCCGGACGGCCTGCGCTACAGCCAGCGCGGCGACGAGGGCCCGTTCGACGGGATGGAGACGACGTTCTCGGTCGAGGCGGAGAACGAGGGAAGTCGCGTGACGGCCCGTTCGAGGGTGAGCCTCGGTCTCCCGCTGGCGTCGGTCTCCGACCGCGTCGCGGCGTGGAAGCGCCGGGGGGAACTCCGGCGCGCGCTGGACGCGCTGGCCGACGACGTGTGAGCGAGCGACGGCCGACGGTCGAGGCGCGTGAGCGACCGACCCCGCGAGCGCCGAACGGTCGCGGTCGGGGCCACAGGCGCGCTGGCGGCCGAAGACCGCCGCTCGGACGCCGGACGGCGGCAAGCTTTTATCGACGGAACGACTGTTTGGCAAACGATGACACTTGCCGACCGAATCGGAGCCTTCCGCGAGGTGGTCGAGGAGTGGCTCCACGGCTTCTACCACGGGATGGTCGAACACCCCGCCTTCGAACTCATCGAGAAGGAGGCCGAGGACACCGACGACGCGTTCATGTTCGGGTGCTTCGCCGACGCCTTCGGCATCCCGAGTCCGGTGTCGTACTACACCGTCGAACTCCTCCCCTATCTCGCCGACGACTTCGAGGCGTGGGAGCGACGGATGTGGGACCGCGGGTCGCTGCTCGAACGCAAGGGCGAACAGTACCACGTCCACTGATGGAGAAGTTCGTCTTCTACGGCGGCAAGGGCGGCGTCGGCAAGACGACCGTCTCGTCCGCCTACGCGCTGACGTGTGCGCGAGCGGGCCTCCGGACGCTGCTCGTCTCGACGGACCCGGCACACAGCACCTCCGACGTGTTCGACCAGTCGTTCGACGACGACCCCCGACGGGTCGAGGGCGACGAGAACCTCTGGGTGATGGAGATAGACCCCGAGGAGGAGGTAGACGACCACATGCAGGAGATACGTCGACGGATGAGCGACCAGGTGAGCGCGGGCATCGTGAACGAGATCGACCGCCAGATAGAACTCGCTCATCGGACGCCCGGCGCACACGAGGCCGCGCTGTTCGACCGGTTCATCGAGGTGATGCGCGACAGCGACGAGTACGACCGCGTCGTGTTCGACACGTCGCCGACCGGCGGGACCCTCCGCCTGCTGTCGCTTCCCGAGTTTCTGGGCGACTGGATAGACCGCCTCGTCCAGAAACGGACCAAGAGCATCGACCTGTTCGAGAAGGCCGCCATCGGCGAGCGCGAGGCCCGGCGGAAGTTGGAGAGCGACCCCATCGTCCAGCACCTCAAACGCCGCAAGGAGAAGTTCGAGTTCGCGCGCGAGACCCTCCGGAACGACGCGGCGTTCTTCCTCGTGATGAACCCCGACGAACTGTCGATTCGGGAGACCGACCGGGCGGTCGAGAGCCTGCGGGAGTACGGCCTCGAAGTCGACGGTCTGGTCGTCAACGGGGTGACGCCGGACCCCGACGAGGACGACCGGGGACGGGGCGGCCGGTACCTCCGCGAGCGCGTCGCCACCGAGCGCGAGCGCATCGACCACATCCGCGAGGCGTTCGACCAACCGGTCGTCGCGGTCATCGAGAGCCGCGTCGAGGAGGTGAAAGGCGACCTGCTGGCCGACGTGGCCGCCGAACTCGACGTGGAGGTCGAGCGCGAACCGCCGCGGGCGTGAGTCGGTCCGGTCCGACCCGGTCCGGACGCTCGCCGACGGTCGCCGGCGTCGCCACTCCCCGGTCGTCGTTCTCCGGCCGCCTCTCCCCGGTTGCGGTCCTCTCGCGGCCGCCGAACGGTCGGCACGACTGAACGAACGTGATTTTTTAATCCGTTTCGGATAGAAAGGAAGATAATCTTTAATACATTCTTTTTCGTTATATTGTCGTGAGGTGACTTCACATGGTACAGGTGATGTGGATGGCGGTCGCGGCACTGGTAACGTTCACGGCGGGATATCTCGGCTACTCGAAGTACTTGGCCCGGTTCGTCGAGTTGGACGAGGAGCGTGAGACTCCGGCGCACAAGTACGACGACGGGCAGGAGTACGTCCCGTCGAAGAAACCGGTGCTGTTGGGGCATCACTATTCGAGCATCGCGGGCGGCGCACCCATCGCGGGTCCGATCACCGCGGCGGCGGCGTTCGGTTGGTTGCCGGCGGTAATCTGGGTCGCCGTCGGGAATCCGCTGTTCGGCGCGGTCCACGACTTCATGTCGCTGTCGTCGAGCGTCCGTCACGACGGCAAGTCGATCGGGTACATCATCGGCCAGTACGTGGGCGAGAGCGGCAAGAACATGCTGCTGTGGTTCGCGTACCTGACCATCATCCTCGTGATAGCGGCGTTCGCGTACCTCATCGGGTTGGTGTTCGACGCGTTCCCGTGGACGGCGACCGCGTCGATAGTCTACATCGCGCTGGCGGTCGTGTTCGGGGTGTACCTCTACCAACTCGACCTGCCGTTCCTGCCGGGCGCGGTAGCGTTCGTCGCGATGGTGTTCGGCGGCGTGTGGGTCGGACTGGAGTACCCCATCGCGCTGTTCGCGCGGTCGAACCTCCCCGCGGACACCATCGTCCTGTTCGGTCAGGGCGGGGGATGGCTCCCGCTCGCGGAGGCGGCCAACCCGAACATGGCCGGCTGGGTGCTCGTGACCGTGCTGTACGCGTTCGGCGCGAGCGTCCTGCCGGTGTGGGTGCTGCTCCAGCCGCGCGACTTCCTCACGTCGAGCCTGCTGTACACCGGGGTCGGCGGGATGATTCTCGCGGCCATCGTCGGCACGCTCGTCGGCTTCAGCGGGACCACCGTCAACGTGCCCTCCGCGGGCATCGAGGGCGTTCAGGTCACGTCGCTGACCACCCAGATTCCGGCGTACACCGGGTTCGTCCACTCCGAACTCGGACCGCTGTTCCCGTTCCTCTTCGTGACCATCGCGTGCGGGACCATCAGCGGCTTCCACTCGCTGGTCTCCTCGGGGACCACCGCCAAGCAACTGAACAGGGAGACCGACGCCCGGCTCATCGGGTACGGCGGGATGCTCGGCGAAGGGCTGCTCGCCGTCACGGCCATCATCGCCGTCTCCATCATCGCGGGCGGCACCGACTCGCTGAGTTCCGCGCTGGTGACGTTCCCGGCGGGCGGCGGCGCGCTCCTGTCGGTGTTCGGCCTCGGCATCACCGCCGCGGCCACGTTCATCGGGCTGGTGTTCGTCAGCTTCCTGCTGACCAGCACCGACACCGCGATGCGACTCGGCCGGTACATGATGGAGGAAATCGTCGGCACGCCCGAAAGCTCGACGCAGGAGACCGTCACGAACCGCTACGTCAACGCGGGCGTGCTCTCGCTGGCCGGCTACCTGCTGGTGGCCAGCGGGACGTGGTCGAACATCTGGCCGCTGTTCGGCGGGGCGAACCAGTCGCTGGCGGCGCTGGCGCTCCTCGTGGCGACCATCTGGCTCGCCAACTGGGACGACAGCAAACAGCTCGTGAGCACCGGCGTGCCGCTGGTGTTCATGCTCGGCGTGACGGTCATCGCGCTGCTGTGGATCGGACTCTACCGCAACCCGACGACCGTCATGGCGGGTGACGCCGGCGGCACCTTCGCGACGATTTCGCTCGTGCTCCAGAGCGTCATCGCGCTGGTGCTGGTCGGACTCATCGTCCAACTCGTGCGCCTCGGCATCGGAAACATCCGTCAGGCGCGACAGGGCCTCGACCGCGAGGCCGTCACGGGAGGACCGTCCGACGACTAGCCGAACAGACGGTCGAGGAGTCCCTTCGACTCGTCGACTTCGTCGAGCGATTCCCAGAGCCTGAACGCCGCCGCCACCTCCGCTTCCTCGCTTTCGACCGCTTCCTCCTCGTCGGGCGCGACCACGACGAGATTCACCTCGTAATCGCCGTAGTAACCGAACTTCAGGAGCGTCCGGTCCCGGAATCCGGAGACGAACGACCGGACGTCGTCCGGAAGCTCGGGCGCGACCACGACGAAGGTGAAGTCGGTGCCGAAGTGCCGTTCGTCGGCGTCGATCCACTCGTCGGCGAGGTCGTGACCGAGACCGACCAGCGATTCGAGGTCGGCCCGAGAGACGTCGTCCGCCCGGCGGACGAAGAGGTGTTCGCGCTTCTCGTGGTTGCCGTAGTTGAGCGCCGCGTGGAACAGTTGCTTCTGGGACTCGATGCGCATCTCGCCGTACATCTCGAACGTCCTGCCGCGGACGTCGAACTTCCGTTCGAGGTCGAAGCTGAACATCAGGCGGTCGCTCACCCGGTCGAGGTACTCGTCGTCCCACTCGGGCACGTCGTCGGGAACGGCCGCCTCGGGGACGGTCTCGCCCCCGACGGTTACCTCCGCTCCGTTCTCCGAATCGGTCGGGTCCGAGGCACCGTCGCTCATGCGTCGGGGTCGTAGGCGTGCACGTCGTCCACGGACGGTGCGCCGAGGACGAGCGTCCGGACCGTCTCGTCGGCGTCCTCGGGGACGAACGCGCGCTGGGGGCTGTCGGGTTCCACGACGAAGAGGTGGCCCTCCGGGACGACCCGCTCGCCGTCGGGCGTCTCGACGCGGAGTTCGCCCGACTCGACGTAGAAGACCTCCTCTTGGTCGTCGTGGTAGTGGTAGGCCAGCGGAATCTGCTCGCCCGGTTCGACCTCGTAGAGGTTGAGCGCGACGTTCTCCAGCCCCGCGACGTCGCCGACCGCGCGCTGGACGCAGGGGCGGTCCGGCGTCGGTTCGACCGACTCCGGGTCGATGACGTGGTATCCCATGTGTGACCACAGACCACAGTGCGTTAAATAGCCTCGGACGGGCGAGCGCCCCGGTCGGCGGGACCGCCCGCCGAAATCTTAAGATTCCGGACGCCCAACCTCCGTGCAAGACAGTCCCATGGACGACCAACGAACCGAGGCGTGCGGGCGGTGTTCGATGACCAGCGTCGTCTCGATGACGGAGGGCGACGCGCCGGACGAGCGACCGGGCCGCGACCCCTTCGACGGCGACCGAATCGAGGTCTCGGAGTCGGAGCTGCGACTCGCCAACCGCCACGTTCTGTGGCTCGGCCGACTCAAGCGACGGCTGGACGAGGTGGCGACCCGGCTGACGTACGGTCGCTGAACCCCGGCCGAACCGGACTCAGCGCTCGGCCACCCCGACCGACAGGTTCCCATCCTCGACGGTCAGGTCCGTCCCGCGGACGAAGCCCTCGGGGCCGGCGAGCACGACCGTCCACGCGCCGCCGGGCGACCGAACGTCCATCGTCGCGCCGTCGACCGTCCAAGTCCCGTTCGTCGCCGGTGCGCGAGCGTCGAGCGACGCCGCGAACGCCGAGGCGAACTCGCTGGCGTTCTCGGAGTCGTCCCACCGGAGTACCCAGGCGTAGCTGGCGTTGCCGGACGCGCGCCGGAACGTGTAGAGCGTGTCGTTGCCCCAGCCGGCGGCCCCGCACGCGGCCCGCGACTCGTTCAGTCCGGTCCGGAGCGCGACGCGGACGAACGCCTCGCCCAGCGTGTCGGTCCCCGCCCGCCGCCAGGCCGACCCGGTCAGATTCACCGAGACGGGCATCGGTCGGGCGGGTTCGGCGCCCGGCGGGTAGCCGTGGAGCACCTGCTCGCTCGTCCGGGGCGGCCGGTCGTAGACCGCCGCCAGTCGGGCGGGCGAGTCGATTCGCCCCGCGACGTAGCGGTGGCCGGCGATGTACCGGAGGTTGGCGTACCGCTGGCGGCTGCCCGGCGCGAGCTGTCGGGCGTACTCGGTGTAGAACTCGGAGTTGAGCCGGTCGCCGGGGACGTACCGCCGGAGGTAGGCGTCGGTCGCGTACACCGCCGCGCCCTCCAGTACGCTCCGAATCACGAACCGGTCGTCGGTGGTTCCCCCCGAGAGCGTCCGGCGGAGCTGGGCGCTCCGCCGGTTCTTGAACTGGATGTAGTGGACGTACTCGTGGGCCAGCACCCACTCGATGGACGAGGCGGTGTAGTTGGCCGACGGGTACAGCCGGATGCCGCCGAACAGGGTGGTGGCGCCGTTGGGAATCCGGCGGCGCTCGGACCGGTCGAGCGTCGGTTCGGACTCGACCCCGGCGAGCCGCCAGAACCGGTAGAGCCCTGGCGACCGGTCGGCGTCGTCGGTCGCGGTGTCGTTGTCGGTCGTCGCGTTGCCGAACCGGTCCTCGACCACGTAGACGTACTCCGGTCGGGTGACGTTCGTGCCGAGGACGCGCTGGACGCGGGCGAAGATTCGGGTCTGGTTCACCGGGAGCGGCGCACCCCGAGCCTCGATGGTCCGGTTGTCGCCGCCGGCCGTCGCGTTCGCGGCGGTCGTCGCGGACGGAGCCGACGTGGTCGGCCGTTCGCCGGCGGTGGCGGGCGGCGCAGTGGTCGCCCGGTCGGCGACTGACCGCCGGTCCTCGGTGACGCTCGTCGGGGCGGTACAGCCGGCGACGACGAGCAACGCGGCCGCGAGCAGCGCCGCGGGGGTCGGAGCGGACGCGGCCATGTCAGGCGGTTGCACCGGTGGTCGTCGACTGATCGTCGGCGCCGGTCGTGGTCGTCTCGTTCGACCGGTCGCCGAGCGAGACCGCGGTCTCGGCGGCCGGCGGGAGCCGAATCGACACGTCGTCGCCGTAGCCCGAGAACCGGAGGGTCGCCTCCTGGTGGAGGTCCATCTGGCGGCCGCGCACGGAGACCGTGGAGTTGATCGTGGTGTTGGACCGGACCGGGAGGTAGGTGTCGGTCGAGAGCCAGTAGGTGACCGAGACGTTCCGGACCTCGCCGACCCGTCGGTTCGTCACGTTGGCCGAGAGGTTGGCGTACCGCTCGGGGTCGGGGGTGGCCCGCAGGACGTAGGTCTGGGTGCCGTTGACCGTCTTCCGGCCGACGAACTCGACGTCGGAGATGTTCAGGAGTTCGCGCTGGCGGGTGAGCGTGTCGAGCGCCGACCACCGCTGGGAGAAGTTGTCCGAGAAGTTGCGGCTGATCCA